>JAJDNG010000028.1 GCA_022340845.1 Gammaproteobacteria bacterium
TTTTTCTCGACATTTTCGATGCTGTAGTCGCCCTCACCCGCCGATTCCCAGCGCACGCCGTGCACCGGTTCCACGCCGGCGCGTCGAGTCGTGACCGTAACCTTGTCGGCAACGATAAAGGCCGAATAAAACCCGACGCCAAACTGGCCAATCAAGTGGGCGTCTTTGGCCTGGTCGCCGGTCAAGGAATCGAAAAATTGCCGGGTGCCTGATTTGGCGATGGTACCGATGTTGTCCATGACTTCCTGGCGGGTCATGCCGATGCCGTTGTCGCGAATGGTGACCGTACGGGCTTGGTCATCAAAATCCACCCAGATCTGCAATTCCGGGTCGTCTTCGAACAGACTTTTATCGGTTAATGCCTCAAAACGCAATTTGTCGGCGGCGTCGGAAGCGTTGGAAATCAACTCGCGGAGAAAGATCTCTTTGTTGCTGTACAGCGAGTGGATCATCAGGTTAAGCAATTGCTTAACCTCGGTTTGAAATCCCAAGGTTTCTTTCTGGGTGCCAGCGGCCTTTGTGTCATTGGTATGGGTTTCGTTGGCGTGTGTTTCGTTGGCCTGTGCTTTATCGGCCTCGGTTTCTGCGCTCATCTCAGACTCCTCTGTATTTTTCCCAGTTTTGATACTGGTCAAGTATGCTGTTTTTGACGATCAATGATAGGTTACGCCGCTGGTCGCGGTCTTTTCTGCAAGAGCTATATATGGGCGTTCGGTAAGGAAATTCAAGGTATGCCGGCCCGAGACAAACGGCTCTCGGCGGCAACGCTGAGCGTTGGATTCAAGCATGTTGAATGCAATAGCGAGCTGACAGAAACGCTAGTGGGTGCGAATCACGGTTTTTTCCCCGCAGCCATTAAACCGGCTACCCTATGAATTTACCAACCCTGAATTTACCAACCCTGAATTTACCAACCCAAGCACGATCGCATGGCTGCAAGTGACTTCTAACGGGCGGAGACTTTTTGCGACAAGCGTTTAAAATCGCTGCAGCTTTGCTGCACTCCCAATACGCACGCGGTTTCATACTCCATTGCGGCTTTTTTGAGTTCGCCCATAAGCTCCAAGACATAGCCTTTATTGTTGTAGGCAATGGCCATGTCGGGATCAACAATCAGCGCCGTATTACAGTCGTCCAGCGCCTTTGAATACAGCCCCAATTCAGTGAACGCCCCGGCGCGATTGACCAATGCCACGCTATTTTCCGGATCCAACGTCAACAACCGGGTTGTGGTTTCTATCACGCCTTGCCAGTTTTTTTGCTGAAATTGACGGTAACTCAAATTGGTCAACTCTTCGATGTTGGCGTGGCTTTGTTTGATCACTTGCCCGAGCTTATTCGCCGTGTCGCAAGCCGGTTTATGCCCCAATGAACAGGCTTGTTGATACTCTTGCTGTGCTTTATGGCTGTCATTCAGTAATTCATAAATATACGCCCGGTTGTTGTGCGCCACGGCGTTGTCTGGATCTAATTTGATGGCACTGCCGATATCCTGCAAGGCCTGCTGGTTTTGACCGTTTTCCGCGTACGCCCAGGAACGCACAACATAAGCATCCACCACGCCGGCATCCAGCGCCAATGCCTGGGTTGCCGCGCGAATCGCCTGCTGCCAGTTTTTCTGTGCTACATACTCGTTACTTTGTTCCAGCCATTGGCGTGCGGTTTTCCGGTTAATGCCCTGCTGCGGGGATTGTTGCAGCGTTGTGTTCGCAGTCGCTTGGGGTGTTGTTTCGGCTGTTGATTGAGTAGTTGCACGTGTTACTGCTTGCGATCCGGTTTGTACTGGAACTGGCGCTGCGGCGGGTGACGGTTCACCGTTAATCGGTAGCGGATTTTGCAACGATTCCTGGGTCGTTTGCTGTGGCATCGATTGTGGCAAAGATTGCGGTTTTGTTTCCACGGTTGAATTCTGCTGACGAACCATTTGAGTTGGAGTTGAGCCGGTCACACGGGAGTCTTTGGCTGTGGCGGTGGTAGCCGAACGGGAAATCGCCTCTATTGCGCCCACCCCCCCAGCGGTGGCGCCAGCGCTACTGCGCATGGTTTCCACTGTGGCCAACGGGGCGGAACTTGCCGCCGCTGGGACTTTCCCTGGAACAACCGGCGAATCGATCGCTTCAGATGCTGGCGCCATGTGCTGAGGCGGATATTGTGGTCTTTGCGGTTGAGTTGCAGGATCCGTGGCTCTGGTTTTGGCGTGCAGCCCGGCGCCCTTGGGTTTGGGTGACAGAGTCGGGTCATTAAGCAATTTGGATTTCAGAAGATCAACAATGGCTTTGTTGTAGCCATCTTCAAACCCCGATTGGTACTCTTTGGACTCCGTTGGCTGAACAGCCATTTGTTGTTGACGAATTTCAATTTCAGCTTCCAACACTTCGGTTTTTTCCACCAGCACTTGTGTTTGACGCTGATCAAGGCGCAGTTCTTCCGCCAGGCTCTGGTTTACTCCAACAACATCAATTCCGACTAAGGCCAACGCCATAGCCGCAACTGACAAATTACGACGCAATCGAGGCTTATGTAACTCACGTGATTTGCACGATAAAAAATGGGAGTATTTATTGAACATGGCTGACTGTGTACTGCGCTGAGGTCTCTGGGTTGGTATTCCCAGTTGAATCGTAACCTGAAAAATCAAATTTAACGAGTTATCGAAGCCTTAAGTTATCAAATCTTTATCACGAAGTCAGTACTGGATTGACATTTCGTGGCACTAGCCAGTTGATTCGGCCTATTTTCATATATCTGAAGCCAAATCCAGCAAAAATGTGCCCAAACCCGCAACAAACGACACTTTGGTCATTGGCCGGTAAACTGCGCCAAACTGCGCATTATTTGTTCTTATTATTCAGTTGATTCTCCAAACCTGCGGATTTATACGTGGATTGCGGCTGGAGACGCCCGGCATGTCAAAGATTACTTCACCCTCACCATATGCAATCTTCTCCAAGCGTCACAAGCTGACGCCTTATTGCCTCTATCCCATTTTTCGGCGCCATATTCATGAGCGCATCAAGCTGCCACTGTACGTGGCCAGCCACTTACCCGCATAACTAATCCATTTTTTGTGAGCACGCAATTATGCGACGCAATCTTAGCACAAATACTCATTACGGTTTTGCGGGCCGCTTCACACAAAGCCATTTGAATAATAGTGCTACTTAGCTTGTTGTGTAACCATCAACTGCTTTTTAACTACAAATGTGCTGCGGCGCACACTTTCGTCACAATAACGTTAGAAAGTGACAAACATTTTCACTAAGCGACCTGAATGACTACCAATTAACACACCAAATGTTAACCAATTAACACTTTTCAGGGAAAATGTGCGCTGTTACACATCGAAACAGGAACTGGTTGGAAAAATAATTGACGATTAATTAGCAATTTATAGAAACGATATCAGCCGCTGGCACAGTCCGTGGTTATTGTGAACTCGTTAGCAAAATTATTCCTCCCCGATTTACAGGAGACTGCCATGAAAACCACGACTCTCAAACTGCCAACAACTGTCAGCGCCTTATTAGTAGCTGTGTTTATGCTCAGCCTACTACCGGCAGCTGCTATGGCAAGTGGCAGCCACTACAAATTTTCCTTTGACAAAGAGTGGACCAAAAAAGATCGCATGGAAAAATCCTGGTCCAAAAAACACCGCTCCGCCAAAGGATGCGCAAAAAAGGGCTGTGACAACTCACTCAGCATTCCGTTATATGTAAAAGGTGACAATCGCGTAGGTAAAGTCACAGTCCGTTTGGAAGGCGGTGATTTAAAAGTCCAATATCAAATGAACGATGGGTGGTACATCAAGCAAACCAATCTCGATATAGCCGACAGTTATAATGGTTTGCACCTAACCCCCGATGGTTCTCCCGACGTGGAAGCGTTTGTGTACAATAGCAAACATTTTACTCCCGTAAAAAGCGCTGACTACACAATCAACGCCGGTCAATGGGTATTAGGCACTGAGTTGTATATTGCAGCCCAGGCCATTGTCATCAATAAAACCTCTGGAAAATGCGACCAACATTCCGCCAAAGGCGGCTATGCCAAAATTCATGATGATACACACGCCAAAAGCTTCAAACACAAAAAATCCCACAGCAAAAAAGGCGAGTCTCACGACAAACACTATCGTGACCACGATTATGATGAAAAACACTACGGACATGACCATGAAGATCATGACCAAAAAGATCATGCCAACAGTGTTGAAAAAGAAGCCTGGGCATTGGGTGAAAAGTTCCCCTCTCAGCAACTTGCCGGCTATTTCACCTATATGCTGGAATCTTGTGATCCTGTCGAACAAAGTGTCATTCAATTCAGCGATGCCATCTACACAGTGAACGAGGGCGATCTGGAAGCAGTCATCACGGTGCTTCGAAGCGGTAATGTGGATCAAGCCGCCAGCGTGGAATTCACTACAACTGATGGCAGCGCCATGAATGGTGTGGACTATGAATTTGCCAGTGGTGTGTTGAACTTCGCCGCCGGTCAAATCAGCGCTGAATTTTCAGTCAAGCCCATCGATGACACCGATATCGAATCGGTAGAGACTGTAGCGTTGCAACTGAGCAACCCATCAAATGCCACGTTGGGGCAACAAAATACTTCCACTTTGGAAATCGAAGACAACGACGTAGCGGCGGCCAGCATAATTGCCATCGACCGAATTGTGCCAAATCCAGTGGAAGAAAGTAAAACAGTAACTGTTTATGTGACCCGCACAGGCAATCTCAGTGTTGATGCCACCGTGGAGTTCGGTACGATTGATGGTACGGCGATAGGTGGGACGCAATGCGGCGCGCCGACTGCTCCATTTGACTACGAACACGTCGGTGGCACGCTGTTTTTTGACGCCGGTGTCGCAGAACTCTCGATAGTAGTGACAACTTGCAACAATAGCCCGCGGGGCGATACTACCGAAACCTTTGATATTGAAATCTATAACCCAATGGGTGCTGAGCTTGCCGACGACGGTGACAACAATCCTAACAGCAACATAGAAACCATTACCATCCTTGATCTCAACTAAGATCAAAAGCCTGGCGATAAAAAATGGGAAGCCCAAAAGGAGCTTCCCATTTTTTATGCGCTAAAATCATATAATAAGAGTAACGTAACAAACAGTACGCCGTTTGCATTAATAACCACAAGCACTTACAAGACCAATCCAAGAAAAAAAGGTTACCTTTTTGTTTTCACCAATAGCAAAATATTGGCTATGCAGCCTTACTAACACTACATAGTTTTATATTCGTACTACGTAGTTTTAGAGATGACATCACCCCCCAACTAAAGCATTGAACTGGGTAAGTTGCTTGTAATTCAGTTAGCGCAATGATTCCTAAAATATCCGCCACCTCTAAAGAATACGCCATCAGAACAACAGCTTAATAAGAGTACTTAATACAGGTTATTAAATTTGTTCCACGTGTAGCGAGATTATTCCTCCAAATGTTAAAAAATGTCTGATGAATAAAACATCAAAATATACTGTAAAAAAAGACATAATTGGCGTTCCCACCCTTCCTTCCATTAGCAAATGAAATATTTATAGGTATTTTAATATGGGCTCTGACCCCATTATATC
>JAJDNG010000056.1 GCA_022340845.1 Gammaproteobacteria bacterium
TGGCTTGCATTTGCGCCCGTGGAATCCAGCCCAGCAAACGGGTATTGGGCAATTTGGCTACGCGTTTGCGCACCTCATCCCGCATGGGGCCGTCGCCGGCAATGATGAACTCGATGTCCGGTAAATCGTGCGCCGCATCCAGAAATGCTTCGATATTTTTTTCAGCCGCGAGGCGCCCGGCAAACAATACCCGCTTGATGTCCGAGTTCATTGGCACAACGGGATCATCGATGAAGGATTTGGGTATCGGGGTGCCCATCAATTCCACCGCCGGGGCACCCATGCGCTGGGCCACACTGGCCATTTCCTGCGAATTGGCCAACACCATCTTGCCCTGCTTGAAAAGGATGCGGTTACACACTTCGAAATAGCCGCGAGTCACTGCACTGATGATGCGAATGCGGTTCCAGTACAAACTCATGATTTTTTCAAAATGGGTGTGATAACCGATAATTACACTGGCGTTGTGGCGCTTGGCGATTTGCGAACCGATCAGGCCGAAAGGCCCCGGTGTTGGAATAATCACTATATTCGGTTTAATTTGGTCGACGCGACGCGCTAATCCGCGAATGGAAGGCACACAGAGTTTTTGAGTTGAATCGCCCGGCAACGGCAGCATAAAACCGCCTTCCCAGACTCCGTCTTTCACCGTGGGCGATATCAGTTCGGCATGGGCCACATAGTCATTGAGTTGCTCCACAAGATCGCTGTAATACGCCCCGACGCCATTGCGGGCGGGCGCCGCATCAGAGATCACGGCAACCCGAATCGCCGAGGCTTCCGGTGTATCAAAATCCAGCGTGAGACTGTCTAGACCCGGCCCTCTCATCATGATGCTTCTCCTACTAATCGTTGTCCGGCTGGTGCCTGCCCGGAGTCACGAGCAAGATCGAAATCCTGAAAATCCGGATGCTCATAAACATGCGCGAAACGTTGCACTATAGTCTTTTCATCATAACCGAACTGACGCGCTGAATACGAATGTTTACTGCGAAAACGGCTGGAGTGTTCGGCTTCGCTCTTCAGTGCGGACTCAAAAGCAGGGCAAACTGTCAGCCCCAATTGTTGATATACCGTCTTGATGACCGCCTCCAAATCGCCTCGCAATGCGTGCATTTTTAGCACGCTGTGGCGCGTGCCGGCTTTTGTCTGCGACATCGCGTCTAATAAGTTGCGGTAATAGAACGACAGCAGTTCCACCATCCGTTCCCGAAAAAACCCACTGTCCGGATCGTTGCCACAGGCGATCATCGCATCCCGTAGCGAGCTCAATTGCGACGGTAAGGTTTCTTTGGGATCGCGCAGACAATAAACAAAGCGGGCGTCCGGAAATTCCATTGCCAGGGACTGAACCAGGGAGGCAAAAGAAGCATTTTTAGACAACAGGGTTTTATCCTGACCAAAAACGTAGATATGCTTCTGTAAACAAGCGCGATAATAACGCATCAAGCGCTGCTTTTCTTCAGCGGACATCGCCTGATCGAAAAAGCCCATGCGCCAGATGAAGCCGGCTCCTGGAAACGCCACCACAAGAATAAAACACAACAACAAGGGCATAAACACAAAATAATCTTCTTCCGGGGCATCCAGCCGGGTGGCATGGATATCTTTTAAATTCCGGGTGGCGGCAGCCGTGATGGTATCCACCAAACGTTTCAACAGACCGCCCAGCCTGGCATCGACAGCGGCTATGGCGACAATGATTTTTTTCTGGGTAACGGACGGGGCAAACAGACACTCCCAGGTGGAAAACGTGGTGAACTGCGGATCGGCGGCGAGCACGCGGTGCACGAACGTGGTACCGCTGCGCGGCACCCCCGTGATGAACACCGGCGCTTGAATACGCATTTTGCGGTAACCGCGAAATAAAATCTCGTCTAATAACAAACAAGACCAGTGAAAAAGCAACATGGCAGCAGTGGCGGGCATAAGTAATAACCACACCATAAACCGGCGCCAAAACCGAACTTTGGCACCCCCCCCACTGGCCAATCCGTCACGAGCCAATTGCAGCCAGCGTCCGGCCGTTTGTACGATGAGAACTAACACTTATAAATCCAATAACTTAGGCATTTCGATTATTTTCAATTTTCGGGCGCGCATTATACCATGCAGGGTAATAGATGATAGGTATCGCCGGATTGCTCCTGAACCCACGCTTCCAGCGTGATAAATTAACTTATATTACACAAGGTTACAAACCTTTAGCCCTCTGGAGCAGGCCCCTGTTTTGGCATTTGTTTTGCTATTTTGGCGTTTGTTTAGGCGTTTGTTTTGGCGTTAGTTGTGGTACTTCATTAACCTTGATATAGAGGCGCTGCCGCCGGTTAAATCACAGATTTGCCACAAACATAACAGCATAGCATTCTGAGTCTACTCCACAGTCCGAATAAAGCCACTACTGCAGCCACTTTGCCCCGTATCCGGATACAGCGGGCAGAACATTAGCGCCAAAAAAACGTTCCAGCACATTGGATTCGGCACCTATTAGTGTCATCATGCATTGCGCCGCCAATCTTTGGTGCCAATATAATTCGAGGTGGCAAAAACCATCTAATTCTACGCCCTCAACAGGCTTACATGATGTTCGGATTCATTAAAAACAAACCGTTACTCGATGACGCTGCCAGCCAATGGTTGTTTGACGCGTTTGCCTGGGCGCTGAGACATTTCGATGCCGATGTGTTCTACCAGGAAACCCTATTGGTTACGCCGACCAACCGGCATTTCCCCGGACGAGAAAGCAGCGCCGAAGGAATGGCTTTGTTGATTTTCGATCAAGTCAAACAATATGCGGGTATGAAGCACTGGCCTTGCCAGCTGGTAGCGGCCAACGATCCCGCGGTGAACGCCCCAGTACAGGTTAGGATAGAAGGCCCCGTGCGCGGTTCGAAAGCTCTGGTGGCACAGCCCGCGGACAGCGACCACCGATTGGTTATTCCTTACACCACCCAACAACTGGCCAAACCCGAAGCGTTTATTGCCCAATTCGCCCATGTCCTGGCTCACTACCTGGGCCAAACGGCCGATGAACCCCCACCCGGAGGCGAATCCTTCTGGCCGCAAGCAACGGAGGTATTAGCGGTATTCATGGGATTTGGTCTGATGATTGCCAACAGCGCTTACACGTTTCGCGGTGGTTGCGGCAGTTGTTACAACCCTCTGGCGGAACGTTCTGCCTCTCTCTCGCAAGACGAAGCCACTTATGCGTTGGCTATATTCAGCGTGTTAAAAGACATTCCCAATAAGGATGTATTAGCGCATTTAAAATCCTATCTGCGGCCAGCCTACAAAAAAGCAGTGAAGGAAATCCGTCAGAACGCCAAAATTGCAGCCTTACAGCACAGCCTCGCGCTGCCACCTCAGATATCGGCTAACAGTTGACTGTCCTCAGGATTATTGCAGGGCGTGATATAACTTGGTGATTTGCGCGCCGTCTGGGTGTTTTTCCACGACGATTTGTACGGTTCCCGAATAGGTTTGGAATTTTGCGTCACCGGTGGATTTTACCGATACTTCCAATTGCCCTTTTCCGGTGGCGATATTGTCGGCAAAATCCCATTTTAATCCATCAATGATCATGCGCCGATCCGACGTCGTGGCGAATAAATTCGCGTATTCCTTCCGAATGGTCTTTAAATCCGTGTCGTCATTGCTAACGGCGTTTTCTGCGAATAAAGCGGTAAAAGTGATTATATTACCCGACTCATAAGCGCTTACGAACTCGTCGGTAATGTGCCGCACCTCAACGTCATCGATCAGCGGTTTACCAGAAGCTGGGGTTTTCGATTTATTGTCTGGGTTCTTGGCAAAAGCCGAACCGCCCTGAGCTGAATTCGAAGCCCGTTGTTCATTTTGCGGAAAAGGCGTTCGAATGACTTTATTAACGCGATTTGATCCGGCAGAGCTGGGGTTAGGAGACGCGTCTGCCTGGATACTGGCTTGAGTATTGGCTCGCGGATTCGATTGTATACCCACTGAAGGGGAAACCTGCGCGACCTCAGCGGTGGGTTGAGCGACGACTGGCGCTGCACTGGCGGTTTGCGTGGTACCTGGACCGGATGGTGCTGTGGATTGCGATGGAAATTCACTGGCAGCCATATCTGCTTGGGCGAGCTGCTGGGGTTGATCATCTACCGACGACTGAGTTGGATTCGCAATGCCATCGTCCGCAGGGGAATTGACCGTTTGCGCCGGGACCGTCTCAGCTTTGGCTCGGGAACCCGTATTGCCTGCGCCGTGCTCAATACCGACCGCCGCGGATGGCGCCGCCGCCACTGTGGTCAATTCTAATTGAGCCGCCAAGTTTGCCAGCAGCTTGACACGCTTGTCGCCGGTATCCCCGCTGATTTTGCTCTTGATGGTATTTTCCAGCAGTTGAAACCATACGGTCTGTTTCAACTCGGTTTTTTCTGTCGCGCTCAACCGGTTCCAGCCGGCGGCGAAATCATCGATATGATGTTTGTCCCAAGCCTTGCCCTCAATAACATTGAGTGCGATCACATTGAGATCATACTTGGTTTTAGATTTTGCATATTGATTGCTGAATAACGCATCATCGCCGCCTGAAAACAGGTTGCGCTGCGCCGATAATGTGGTTTCGTGACCTCCGGTCAAGGAAAAAATGACGATGACAAAAACAAAAGAAATCAGGGAAAATACCGCAACCGAACTGACCATGAAGGGATTTTGTTTATAGACCTTCACTACCGTGTGTAAAAAGCCACTGTCCAGGCTTTGTTGAAGGCTGGTGTTGAGTTGGCTAAACACCGTGGTTGCTTGCCGGCGTACTGAAGACTGCGTATTTGAGAATCCGCCAGGTTTTAATTGGAAGGAATTTTTTATCAACATATTTAACAACGCATTGTTATCACTAACCAAACAAAGCCTGCTAGTCGTAAAGACTAGTGGCACACAATGCAACCACAAAACATCGAGGCTGCCCTTGAATTG
>JAJDNG010000061.1 GCA_022340845.1 Gammaproteobacteria bacterium
GTACCTGACCGGTTTCAAACAAGTCGTAACTGCTCGCAAAAGCTGACGGGATTGAGAAAATCGTTGTGGAAACTATGGCGGTAAAAAGGGCGGTGAAAACGGCTGAAGAAACTGAGGCAGTAGAATTAGTAGCGCGTTTCAGAACTGAAGAACGGAAACTGGCCAACATTCTGCGAGTTAATCCCGCTGCAGAGGGAAAAACAGCCCGTTTGGTGTTGCTGGTTAACATATTTGCTCCTATGATGTTTACAATATAGATACAACCTATGAGGTATAAAGGAATATTATATAAACACTCAATACCGTATGCACTATAAATTATATGCATATAATAATTTGTTATATAAGGTTTTTTTCTTATATAAAAATAGGATTTTGACTACACAGTGAACGGACAAATAGGAGAGATTGGTCAATATTCCCGAACCCAAGTGAATTTTGGGAGTTAGGGGAAATGGCAGGTTATAAGCGAAAAGACATTATTTTGCGGCATGCACTTGCCACCTTTTTGCAGTTGGCGAAGGCCCTGCTCAGAACCAGCCCCCTCAGTAGTCTGACGTGAAATCACACTATAATTGTGAACCGGGTCACAGATTGGCGATTTTCGCCTAAGTAATCATGCCGCACTAACGTTAAGATTGATGACTGGGATCTAAAGATTCATTGTTATTAACAAATAGAAAGATATAAAAATCTTTATTTCGTATAAACTTTACCGGTTGGATTAGGGGCATTAAAGAAGCATGAGACGACTCAGACAATGGTTCACTAAACGCGAAGCCAGTGAACCGAAACTAATATCCAATTATGGCAAAAACGCGACCGTGCTGGTGGTGGATGATTCCAGGACGGCGTTAGTCAGTCTCAACAAGCTGTTGCGTAAGCTTGATTTCCAGTGCTTGACAGCAACCAATGCCCGCGATGGCATCGAAATGGCGAAATCCCTGCTGCCAGACCTTATCTTAATGGATGTGGTAATGCCGGAGATTAACGGTTTTCAGGCCACGCGGTTGTTGCGGAATCTTCCGGAAACGGCGCACATTCCCATCATTATTATCAGTGGCAACAAAATGCAGACCGAGGAGTTTTGGGGAGAGAAAATGGGGGCCAATGGATTTCTACCTAAGCCGTTGGATCCGCATAACTTTCTTGAACTGGTCGCGGAACTGCTGAAAACCGAAAAAAGGGCAGTGAGTTAAACCTCGCCCTATCCAGCGATAGACAATTTCCTACTCATCCAGACTTTCCAGCGCTTCAATGGTTTTTCGAATTTCGTCGATATCAAACGGCTGATCGACATCTTGTTCGTTAATCAATTCAAACAAAGGAAGCAATTGCTCTGCTAACTCGTGCAAATGCGGCAACAACCGAAAAGTGTTGCCGTGTTTGATCATGGTCAATGCTTCATCCACTTTCGGACACACCACCACGGATTCGGTAATCCGCCCATTGCGGCTTTTGTCCGATGCACATATCCGGTTGCGGCCTTTTTCCTTGGCCATATACAAGCGGGCGTCGGCAATGGCAATGAGCTTATCAATATCATCAGTGCCATTGGTTTTTGAGGCCACCCCCAGACTGACTGTCACGGGGATTTGATTGCCTTCGAAGACAAATTTCTTGTCCTCGACGGATTTACGTAAACGTTCGGAAAGCACGATTGCAGCCAAACGGTTGGTGTAAGGGGAAGCCACCACGAATTCTTCGCCGCCCATTCTTGCCAGTAAATCCCCTTCACGTATGGCGCTGCTGAGCACTTGCGCCAGTTCCACCAGAACAAAATCCCCGGCCTGGTGACCGTAGGTGTCATTGATGCGCTTGAAATGATCAATATCCAGCATAACCACACTGAAATGTTCATTTTGCCGGTGCATTTGCGCCAATACTGCGGACACCACGGTAAAAAAATTGCGCCGGTTGGCCAATTTAGTCAACGGATCGGTATTGGCCTGTTCTTTGAGAAAACGGCGGCTGCTTTCCAATTCGCGTATGGTTTGCGCCAATTTCTGGTGGGCGCGCACCCTGGCCAGAAACTCCACATGATCGCTGGTTTTGGCAATAAAATCATTGGCCCCTTCGATAAACGCCCGTTCGCGGGCCGCGGTGTCATTGGCACCAGTGACCACGATGACCGGCGTGTTACGAATCCTGGACGAGTCGCTTGAGCGCATGCGGCGGATCAGCCCGAAACCATCCAGTCCCGGCATGGCCAGATCGGTCACCACCAACTCGATGGATACATCTTCCTCCAGTAAATTCCATGCCTGTTCACCATCGCTGGCGCCCACGGAAACGAATTCGTCGTTCACCGCTTTTGACAGAGTGGCACGGATGGTCGCTGAATCATCAGCGATCAATATTCTGGCTTTTTCAGGATGTTGATCGTGAGACACAATGGCTTCGGATGCTGTATCAACTAATTCATTACCGTCAAACATAGGTATCAACACTCAATCTCATTGCAAACGCACTGACTGTATTGGTGTTTTTAAGTATAGGATGTAATCCCGCAATATTAGGTAAAAGGTGAATATTTACCTTTTTATAACGACGGTTTAGGCGAATTCTTTATAGAAGAATCTGATTCTGGCGGGTAAAAACTCTCGATATTGCGATTACTCGGTCTCATCCCAATAAAAATCCACGGGGTGGATGGTGTCATTGCTCACATCATGCACAGCCTGGAATTCATGCCACAAAGCACGCAGCGGTTTTTGATAGCGGGGATGCTTGATATCAGGGGCAATCTCAGCTAATGGCAGGAGAACAAATGCATAGCGGGTAATTTCATCTCGAGGGATATTGTTTTCATCCATAACGACATCATCAAAAAGCAATAAATCAAGATCCAGGGTACGAGGGGAAAATTTCTGCTCGCCTCGCCGCCGGCCATGACGATTTTCGATATCATGCAATAAGTCATTGATGCCCTCAACCCCCAGAGGGGTTTGAAATCCGGCGACCATATTATAAAACGGATCACCGGCAAATCCCTGTGCCCGGGTCTCATACACAGATGACAGCGTGATGCTGCCAAATTGCTGCCGCAGAGCTTTGACGGCTGAGCGAATATGGCGCTCCCGGTCAATATTACTGCCTATACTGACATATACCTGCGACATCAGGTGCACTCGCCCCGCTCGATAATCACACCCACATCACCGGCATAGCGCACCGCGCCCGGCTTGTTAACCCGCACCTTCACCCAGGAGACATCGAACTCCGACAATACAATGTTCGCCACCTTCTCCGCCAAAGTCTCAACCAGTTTATATTCGCTTTGACCGACAAAATCGATGAGCCGTTTAGCCACTGCTTTGTAATCCAGGGTGTCTTCGATGGCATCGGTTTTGGCCGCTTTGGCCACATCCGCCGCCATTTCCAGGTCCAGGGACAAGGTTTGTTTAATTTCGCGTTCCCAATCAAAAATCCCTATAATGGCTTCTATTTTTAAATCACGTAAAAAAACAATATCCATAAGGGGCTCCGTAGAATGATTCCTCGCTTACCGTTTATGCATCCCGGTAATAACGACACCAATTATAAATACGCGCAACTATACCGGTTCACATACCTGTTGGCCAACGTCAATTGCCATTGGCATAGACCGCAATGATTGATGTTTCCGTCGAACTCGTTGCACTCACGCTGGTCGCGTATTTGATTGGATCTTTGTCTGCGGCGATTATTGTCTGTAAACTCATGGGACTGCCGGATCCGCGCTCACAGGGTTCGAAGAATCCGGGCGCCACTAACGTATTGCGCTATGGAGGTAAGAAAGCCGCTGCGATCACCTTGCTGGGAGATGCCTTAAAAGGATTTTTACCGGTGCTGGCGGCTAAATTGATGGGTCAAGGCCATGGCAACCTCGAAATCATCGCCATGGCGGCGTTTTTGGGGCATTTATACCCAGTTTTTTTTCAGTTTCAAGGCGGCAAAGGCGTTGCCACCGCCCTGGGAGTGTTTCTGGCCATGTCGTTGCCGGTATCGCTGTCCATGCTGGCCACGTGGCTGATCATGGCGTTTGTTTTTAATATTTCCTCTTTGGCGGCGTTGACAGCGGCGTGTTTGGCACCGGTATTTGTCTGGTATTGGGAGCCCAATGCGGCTTTTATCACAATGTCGATGGTGCTGAGTGTGATGTTGATCTGGCGCCATCGCTCCAATATTAAAAACCTCATTAAAGGATTAGAGGGCAAAATCAAAGAGTGACTGAATTTCGGGTCACTTGAGGAGGAATTTTTACTATGCTTATGGAGATAAATCCAAAAAATAGAAAGACGCAAAATTCAGGGGCAATCTGGATGGAGATTTACGTCGGTAATATTCCTAAAGGAACCCGGCCAGGGGAAATAAGAAAAATAGTAAAAAATGCTATTAAAGACAAAGTGTTTCCCAGGCTGTTTGAAAAAATAGTCAAATCGGGTCAAATCGACAAAGGAATGGGGGTAAAAATCCACAAGGCCAGAAGTGCGGATGGCGACTATCGCTATGGCCATGTTGTGGTGCATTCCAGCGGCCTGGGAAAACTGGCCCTGGATTCCTTGCTAAACGCGGAACTGCGCGGCAACTGCCTCAGCGCCAGAGAATATGTCACCCGTAATCGTGGTAATGACCGGCGTGTGGCGGTATGGTCAGAACCTCCTGGCGACGTTGCCTGCCGGAGGATGAAAGAAAGACGTAAAAAAAACCACTAAAAGCGGGCGAGTTTAAAAACCATCCCCTCATACAAGGGTCTTACTGACTTGGCGTGAGTTAGGCGCGTATTTCAGCTAAAATACTCTCCCTTGTTATTAGTTATCACCCAATTTTCAAAAAATTACATTTAAACCCTTTATTGAAACCATAGAAGCTTGGACAATCCAAGGGATTTTTACGTCAAGAAAAACCGGTCTTGCCTGGCTTTTATGATTAATCAACCAGTTACCTACATTTCCGAACGAGCGAATGTCCACTCAACCTAAAGCAGTTGCCCTAATCTCTGGCGGGCTGGATTCCATGCTGGCCACCCGGCTGGTTATGGATCAGGGCGTTCACGTAGAAGGCCTGAACTTTTTCACCGGATTTTGTGTGGAAGGCCATACGCACGCCATCCGCAAACAGGACAAAACCAAACCCAAGCGCAACAACGCCTTATGGGTGGCGGAACAATTGGGGATCAAACTGCACATTGTCGATGTGATTGAACCCTACAAAGACGTGGTGATTAACCCTAAGCACGGTTATGGCGCCAATCTCAACCCTTGCCTGGACTGCAAGGGATTTATGGTGCAAAAGGCTTATGAGTGGATTCAGGCACATCAATTTGACTTTATTATCACCGGCGAAGTCATGGGTCAGCGTCCCATGTCGCAACGGAAAAACACTATGCCGGTGGTACAGAAGGAATCCGGAGCCGGCGATTTATTAGTGCGCCCGTTGTGCGCCAAATTATTACCCCCGACCCGGCCGGAGTTGGAAGGCTGGCTGGACCGGGAACAATTACTGGATTTCAGTGGCCGGTCCCGCAAACCACAAATGGCCCTGGCGGCGCGACTCGGCATTGAGGACTACGCCCAACCCGCCGGTGGCTGCTGTTTTTTGACCGACCAGGCGTATTCAAAAAAACTGGCCGATTTGTGGCAGGCCCGCGGCAACCGCGAATACGAACTGGACGACATCATGCTGCTAAAAGTCGGCCGGCATCTCCGCCCCAAGCAACATTTCAAAATCATCATCAGCCGTGAAGAGGGTGAATCCCGGTTTTTAGAAGGCTATCGCAAGCAGTTCGTGCATCTCATCACTACCAGTCACGGCGGGCCATTGGCATTGATTGACGGAGACGTGGATGCCTCAGATATCCAGCTGGCAGCACAACTGGTTGCCCGTTACAGCCAGGGCCGTAGCGCCGATATCGTGGACGTGGAAGTCAACCGCAAAGACGGCTCCAGCGAAGTGTTGCACGTCACCCCGCTGTCGCCCAAGGATATTCCGGAGCAATGGTACATATGAGCGAGCACACCGTAGATGCGAAACGCCTGTTGTGCCCTATGCCGGTGATCCGCACTCAGAACAAAGCCGAAGAATTGGCCGCAGGCGATATCTTGACCGTAATTTGCACCGATCCGGGCGCAACCAATGACATTCCGGCCTGGTGCCGCATCAACGGCCATAAGGTGCTGGACATCCTAACGGTGGACAATGAAATCACCATCACCATAGAGGTGGGCGGTCTTGGGTAATCATTCTCACAGTCATTCCCAGAGTCACCATCATCCATCGCTCAGTGTGGCTCCGCCCAGCGCGGCAACGGCGGAAGATCTGCAGCGTTACCAGCAAACCAAAAAAGTCACCATCGTCGGGGCAATCATCAATGTGGTGTTGGCGTTTTTCAAAATCGCGATAGGACATCTCGGTCATTCACAATCACTGGTGGCCGACGGCATCCATTCTTTGTCGGATTTACTCACCGACGCTGTTGTCATCATTGCGGCCAAACATGCGGCGCAGGACGCTGATGCCGACCACCCCTATGGCCATGGCAGGTTTGAAACGGTAATTACCGTGGCATTAGGCAGCGTTCTCATCATCGTGGGCGGCGGCATCGCCATTGATGCCATTCGCCGGGTGGCTGAACCGGATTCCTTGTTGCAACCTACGGTCTGGACCTTGGTCATTGCCGCCGTGTCCATTGCCAGCAAAGAAATGCTCTACCACTACACATTGCGAGCGGCGAAACAAATTCGCTCAAATATGCTGCGCGCCAATGCCTGGCATCACCGAACCGATGCGATTTCGTCCATTATTGTGTTCATCGGTATTGGCGGAACCATGTTGGGAATGAATTATCTGGACGCCGTCGCCGCGGTGGGAGTAGCATTGCTCATCGGCAAAATCGGCTGGAGCCTGTGTGCGCAAAGTATTCGCGAGCTGGTGGACACGGCGCTGGATCCCGATCGCGTGGAAAAAATCGAATCCACTATCCAGTCCGTCCCTGGCGTGAAAGAGTTACATATGTTGCGCACGCGGCAAATGGGAGGTAATGCCCTGGTGGACGTGCACATCCAAGTGGATCCCAAACTCAGTGTCTCGGAAGGTCACTACATAAGTGAAAAAGTCCGCGCCAAGCTAATCAATCGCGTGGATGAAGTTACCGATGTCATGGTGCATATCGATCCAGAAGACGACGAAAAGATTCGCCTGGGTGAAAACCTGCCGCCGCGACAAGAGGTACTCAATCGCCTGCAAACCGCTTGGGCGAAGCTCCCGGAAAGCCAATTTATTGAACGCACTACCTTACATTATCTGGACGGCCAAATTCAGGTAGAGGTATTATTACCGCTCACACTGATCGACGAAGCAGGAGCCGCTAACAGGATCTCCCAAGCTTTTTCGAAAGTGGCCAACGATGTGGAATTAGTCGCTGATATTAATATCATGTATCATTAGGCACCGTATAAGTGCGCGCCGTTTTTTCTACGCACTATTATTGTGCATTACCCGTCTATCCGCACCGCATAAGCCGTTCTAAGTTTTTGTTTTTGAAGCATTTTTTCCGTGGCATAGTTTCTGCACTATTACTTGCACTATGGTACAGCATTTAACCATTCTGTAGCAAAACAGAATACAAATAACACTACTTGAGGAGGAGTGAATCAAATGTCCGCTAGCGACGTCTTAAAAATGATGAAAGACAATGAAGTGAAATTCGTCGATTTTCGCTTTACCGATACCCAGGGCAAAGAACAACACGTTTCGGTGCCGTCACATATGGTTGATGAAGACACTTTTACAGACGGTAAAATGTTCGATGGTTCATCCATAGCCGGTTGGAAAGGCATTGAAGCCTCTGACATGATCCTGATGCCAGAAGCCGAAACCGCCGTGATGGATCCGTTCTCGGACGAAAACTCCCTGATTCTGACTTGTGACGTATTGGAACCTTCCACCGGACAAGGTTATGAACGTGACCCCCGCTCGTTGGCCAAACGCGCCGAAGCGTATTTGAAATCCACAGGCATAGCGGATACTGCGTTTTTTGGTCCCGAGCCAGAATTTTTTATTTTAGACGACGTCCGTTGGGGCGCCAATATGGCCGGCTGTTTCGTGAAAATCGATTCAGAAGAAGCCGAATGGAACTCTGAACGCGTTTACCAAGATGGCAACATGGGCCATCGTCCCGGCGTCAAAGGCGGCTACTTCCCCGTACCTCCCGTTGATTCCTTGCACGATATCCGCGCGGCTATGTGTTTAGCGATGGAAGAAAT
>JAJDNG010000074.1 GCA_022340845.1 Gammaproteobacteria bacterium
TACCATCAGGTTGCACCCGCTTTAAGGAGTCACCCAACTGTTTTGTCTTTGCGCTGCGGTCTATGACCCCAAGCAACGACTGACCGGAGCTAAATTGTACCGGTGTGCTTTGAGTAGCCTGCAGTTGTTTGATTTCTGTGGCGATGTTTTGCATCTTGGCCAGATCCAGCTGTTTTCGTTGGGTGGACTCTTGCAACGAATGCAAGCCATTGATGAACGGCTCCCAGCCAAGAAAATAAATGCTTAACACCAGCAAAGTTGCGGCGCCGCCAATAACCAGGCGTCGCTCTCTTACCTCTAAACTTGCAAACCATTCTTTCATCGTTGTACTCTAATAAATAAGTCGGTATCTGCGTTTCTATTCAGTAATTCTTTTGAGTGCTTCTTATCAGTGATGCTAAGTGTTGCCGGAGCCCAGCTGAACCTGAAGACGACTATCCACTTTACCGCCCCTGGCCGAAGCGGAAACGATTTCCACCTCCAGTTCCGCTTGTTTCGCCAAGCGTGATTTGAGATCGTCCAACGACGCCAAATCGGTAATCTCCAAATCTAAATCCAGTTTATCGTCCTTGTAGCGTATACTACGTAGTGTCATGGATTTGGTATCGCTGATCACTCCCCCTGCGCGGGACAACAACTCAAACCAATTACCCTCACTTCCTCCACCTTTTTGCAGTTTTTTCAAGGCGAGATCCATTTCCTGGAGACTGGGTTTATTCCGTGCATCCGGGAGAACCTCTTTAAAGATAGCGCTCATCTGTTGGTTGAGCCGAGTGTCTTGCTTGGATAAATGGTAGTATTCGGTTACCAACAAACTACCCTGAATCAACAACCAGGCCGCGGCCAGTCCAATGGCGGCCCGCCAGGGGCGAATCAGTTTTTCCAGTTGCTCCCGGCGGCTGTATTCTCCCTGCAACAGATTAATGCTGTGGCTGTCGTTAAAGCCTTGGGACAATACCCCCAGATATCCATGCTCACTTTCCCGGCAGGAAAACTCGATATTGCTGGCTTCGCATTGCTGTTGAATTTGTTCGATGATGGGATCGATATTGATCGCAGGAACCGCTTCGATGACCGCTTCGTAGTCGATATCCGCCGCTGCAACCGGAGTAGCGTATGTTTGAGTACTGTCATCAGGTACTTCCCCCGGCACCAAGGTTGTATCAGTATCACCATTATCCGCACGGGCAGCGGGCAGTTCCGCTTCACTTCCCGGACTGATTAACGTCTGGCGCCGCAAGCTGTCATCGCATACCGTAACCTGCACTCTGGCAGGCGCAGGCAGCTGCTGAGTCTCGTTGTGGTCTAAGGCATTTTTCAACACCAACGCCAGGTTGTGGGTATCCACAGCGAGGCCGCTTTGCTCCCCGGTTCGCAACAGCGCTTTTTCACTGGCACCGCCGGCCCGGTTAATCAATATATTCCAGGTATTTTCCTCGTGGGGCGCGCCGAAAATTTCGCTGGTCAACACATCGGCCTGGATATTGGCGTTTTTGAGCATTTGTTGCCAATCGTCCATGGCTTGGCGCTCCACCACGGCGCAAGCGGTTTTATCCTCAAACCGATTACCAACGGCGAAATGAAGATTGTCAATATCGCTGGCCACATGCTCCTCTAAAGCATAGGGCACGGCGCGGGCCAGACGTTGTTTGTTCATGGCGGGTAAGTTAACGTGAGTCAATACGATATTCAGACCCGACACTAACACCACCACCTGGCAACCGGTGGCATGGTTAGCAGCGGTTTTCAAGTCACCGTAATATACCAGGCCCGGCATTTGCCCGATTTCCTTAACAACCCAACAAACGGGCAAGGCGTCGTCGTCCACATCCACGTTTTCGCCATTGATGTAAATAAAAATCTGCCGCCGCATTCTTATATCACTCCAAATCCGCGGCGCAAAGTCTTCACTTTACCGTCTTTACGATGCAGTAAACTGATCAGCATGACGTCGGTGTCGCCGATTTGCGCGCGCGCCGTTAAATAAAAATATTCGCTTTTTACGTCTATCATTTCGTCTTTTAATTTTTCCAAGCGCTTCTTGGCTTCAATATACGCCGTGTTGCCCGTCTGTGCATTACCGCCCACGCTGCCAGGCGTGCCTCCTGTAGAAGTGCCGCCGGTTTGTCGAGGTTTGAGCCCCTCTACATATTTCGTAAGCGGTTGCATAAATTCATCAATTTTTTCCTGCGGATTTTCTCGGCGTTTTTCTTCAAAGTTATTGACGAGTTCCTCGGGGTCCTCCGCGCCCACATAAACCACCAGTGCTTTGAGTACCGCCTTGGGCGCCGTATTGATATTGATTTTCGCCCCGCGCGGCAGCGCATTTACCAACGGTTGTTGTTCGATAGCTTCCAGCGATACCGCGTTCAAGGGATTAAACGTGGGCCGTACTAGCGCCGCATAATCGTTTTTCGCATTAGTGGCATCATCCGACATGGCCAGCATCAACCGCAGTTCGCTAACGCTGGCGATGGACTGATTGGCGGTACGATAAGGCCGGTTGGGCGCGACTAAGTTTAAATAATCCATGTCTTCAGCGCCACCGTCCACACGGTCGTCTTTGTCAATCCAGTCCAATACCACACTGGAAAAATCTGGATTGAACTGCAAGGTGTCTGCCACCAAATGATCAAACACTTTCCAAAAGTCCACATCCCGTTCGCCGTTGGCGCCCACCAGATTATTTAGCGGGAATCCCGCCGAAGCGTCGGTAATAATGCCACTGATGCCACCGATATCCAGTCCGCTTTGTTTGACTTCTTCTGCAATGGGCAGACCAATCACATCCATTTTGTCTTCACTGACAGGATAAAAATCGTATTCCATAGTTTCGTCTTTACTTAAAAATCCTTTCGCCCACTCCTCCGCGCCCAGTACGTAAACATACGCTTGATCAAAATGTAAAATATTCTGAGTACGGCGAATGTCCAGTTGTTGTTGCGTGATCATGGCGACCGCGGCGATGCTTACCAACGAAGTGATCAATATGGCCATGATCAACGCTACACCGTTTTGAGCGCACTGGTAGCTGCTGGGAATGGTTGATTTAGCACTTCCGTTCATCTTTTTCATCCCGGTAAATGAAACCAACGTTCCAACTTACCGAAACTTTTGGTTTCGATTTCCATGACCATACCACCTGGGGGTTCGGGTACCGCGGGTGGTTGATTTTGCGCTTGAGCCTGAATCTGACTGAAACTTGTCGAACTCTGCGGGGGCCAGGAACGCTGCCATTCTTTTTTATCATCCAGATAGCGGATTTCCAGATTTTTTACCCCATCCAACAATACAATATCATATCGCTCGCTGTCCTGGGCTCGGTCCAGCACATACCACAGCGATCGGATCAATTGTTCATCTTTAACGGAATAGGCTATGCGCTGCAAATGACTGCGTGCGAGGTTGAGCGGATTCATCCATCCGGTGCGGGTAAACTCTAACAAATAGTCCCCATATTCATTGGCCACAAACGCAGCTTGTGTTTCGCCGTATTCGTCGCGCACTGGCCGGTCAACGGTTTGTTCGATATCCCTTTCGATGACCGTCAATGCCATTTGCAGTTTATACAACTCCTGAGTACGGGCTTCGGTCTGGGCGCGGGCCAGTAATACATTATTCAGACCGCTGTAGGCCATGGCCGCTATCAAGGCGAAAATAACCATGGATATCAGCAGCTCGAGCAAAGTGAAACCGGCAGCGGATTTTGCCGACAACACTCTATTGTGGTTAATGATTCTGAGGCCATTGATCATGGTTTGCATACCATATTTTTACTGAACCTTACCCACGAAGCCGGTTAAGTTCACTAGCGAATTTTCGTCATCTTCGTTAGTACGCACGGCAATTTCCACCTTACGCACGGATTCGTCTTGCGTGTCGGTGACGTCCATGGTCCAGAACCATTCGTGTTCGGCCATGAGTGTGCTGCCAGTGGTTTTTCGCGCCGCCGGAAATTCCTGCATTACGTGCAATTCGGTCAGTTTATTCATGGCCACCCAATGAGCGAAAGTGCGTTCCTGTAATCCGGCGGCGTTATAGACGGTGGAAGATGCCGCACTGATTACCGCCGCTAATGCCACGGCGATAATGGTGAGGGCAACAATGACTTCGATTAACGTAAACCCTTGCTGGTGACCGGACGGTGGGGATCTATCAGGTGCCGAATGCATTGCTATCCGCTCCGGGCGCTATTAATTTGGTCTGCCCGATGATATTGCCGGTAATGGTGTACGGCTGGGTGTCCACCATGCGCAGGGAAATTTTAAATTCTGTCATTTCCCCGCTGGACAAAATGTAAATCCGTGGCACACGCTCCTCGTCGTCAAAAGAAACCGCCTGCCCATAGAGTTCCATCTGGATTTCCATGTCGCCGGGAAATTCTCGTTTGCGAAACAGTTTATCGTCTTCCAAGGGCACAAATTGATCGCCGGCGATTTGTACGAATTGATACCCTTGCTTGGTAAATTCCATGGCCATGGAGGTTGACCTGAGAACGGATTCTTCACTGGCCAGTTTAATGAGATAGTGTAAGCGTTTGGCTTCTTCTTCCAGGGTCTGGTCACTATGCTGCCCCACCGAAATCGTCGCGAACGTCAGTATGACCCCGATAATAAATACCACGGTCATTAGCTCAATTAAGGTAAAGCCGCGCTGGCGTCTAATCATATCGTTTAATCATAGTGGGAACTCGCCGCAATGGCGTAAGTGGATAGGCAATGCAATACAATACCCGAGGATTGTCCCCCAAACACGGAGGCGTGGTTACTCCAAGGCCCAGTTGCCTACGTCCGCATTAACGCCTTCGCCCCCTTGTTGACCATCGGCTCCCAGTGAAAAGATATCCACTTCACCTTTGCTACCGGGAGACAGATATTGGTAAGGTTCCCCCCAGGGATCCTTAGGCAGGCGGTCCATGTATTTTTTCCAGTTTTTCGGCTCTGGTGAGCCGGCGGGTTTTTGTACCAAGGCTTCCAGTCCTTGGTCGGTGGTGGGATACGTAAAGTTGTCCAGTTTATACAGGTTTAATGCGGATTCCATCGCGCGTATGTCTTGTTTGGCTTTGGTAATACGGGCCTCATCGGGCCGTTCCATGACGCGGGGCACGACGATGGCGGCCAATATGCCCAGAATAATGACGACGACCATCACCTCTATCAATGTGAATCCCGAAACGGATGCGCGGGGTTTTAACGCATGATGTTGCATGATTTTTCGATTGCTGAATACCTTCACAATTCTCTCCATATCGGTCGGAAATAAATTCAATTCGTTGTAATTTTATTAACCACTTACAGCCGTGTGGCGTGAATTTAAGCTGCGCTAATGGTACCAAATATTGTATGCTTATGCCTTGCCAATTCGTCCATTTTGGTGGTTTTCAATGAGCGGTGACCCGCGGCGTTATGACTCCGCGTTAGCGACCCTTGGCGAAGCCTTTATGCACCCTGAAAAGTCGAACGATCGCCTAGTAACTTCTTGAGTATTATTGCCTTGCCGCTACGATCTCATTATTTAATCCCTATTAGTATTGCGATTATTGTGACCGTTATAGCCCTCATAGGTTCCGAGGCGACCGAGTGGCTAAGATATGACCGCAATGCCCTCCAAACTGGCGAATTATGGCGGGGAATCACCGGGCATTTGACCCACCTGGGATGGTCGCACCTGGCCATGAACCTCGCCGGACTGGCATTGATCTGGGCCATATTCGGTAATCACATTTCCGCGCGACGTTGGCTGGTGATATTGTTCGTGGGTGCCGTTGGCACCAGTGCGCTGTTATACCTGCTCAATCCTCAACTACGTTGGTATGTAGGGCTGTCCGGGATATTGCATACGCTGTTTATCGCCGGTTGTGTAGCGGATCTAAAATACCATCGCTGGGATAACCGGATATTACTGGTTCTGGTCCTGGTTAAACTGCTTTATGAGCAAATTTGGGGCCCCATGCCGGGCTCGGAGTCTACCGCCGGTGGCAAAGTGATCGTGGACGCCCATTTATACGGCGCCGTATTCGGCTTTTTGACCATGGGTTTTTATGCCCTAATAGATCGGCGCAAACAGAAATTATCGACCGGCCGCTGACTGCCGTCTCAGGGAATCCTCCATTCTGGCGGAAACGCCCGGTTTTAGCGCAATTATTATTTATTTTTCCGCCGCGGAAGCCAAACGTCTGGCATGATTATACACGGCTAGATCGTCGTCACTGTGACAACAGGCAATAATCGTGTCGAATTGCGATTCGTATTCCATCATGATCTTCAGCGCGATGCTGGCCGCCTCAGATTTTGGATAACCGTAAACGCCTGTGCTGATCGCAGGAAACGCAATCGACTTTACATCGTGCCGCAATGCCAGCTGTAGACTGTTTCGATAGCAATTTTCCAGCAGTTGGGCTTCGCCTTGTTTCCCCCCACGCCATATCGGTCCTACTGTGTGTATCACCCAACGGGCGGGTAGACTAAATCCGGGCGTTATTTTCGCATCACCGGTATTACACCCCCCTAACGGCCGACAGGCGGCCAACAACTGCGGCCCGGCAGCACGATGAATCGCGCCATCGACTCCGCCACCACCCAATAAACTGTTGTTGGCTGCGTTGACAATGGCATCTACATTCAGCCTGGTGATATCGCCTTGCCGGATTTCCAACATGGTGGCATCCCCCCGCTGGATTGGAATTGCGCTGGTTTAACGATTAATCTATTTAACAACCCGAAGATTGGGTTGCCGAGGTTGTTTGGTGCGGGATCCTGGTCCACTACTGCCATCCGGATCCGGCGATCCGTCGTCATTTTCCTCGGTGAACACCATGCCGCGGCCATTTTCTTTGGAATAAATGGCCAATACCGATTTGATGGGTACGTTGACAAACATGGGCTTGCCACTGAAACGGGCATTAAAATTCAATGCCTGATCCCCCAACTCCAAACCAACGACCGCAGCAGGCGAGACGTTAAGGATAATTTTACCGTTGTTGATATGTTCTTGCGGCACTTGCACCGCCTCGCCAGTGGCATCCACCAGCAAGAACGGCGTCATATTGTTGTCGACTATCCACTCATAGATGGCCCGCAGCAAATAAGGCCGGCTACTGGTCATTTTTATGTCTTTATCCATTATTCCTAGGCTTGAGTAATTCCTCGAATTTCAGTGATTTTAAACAGTCAATTCATTTCACGTTCCACGTCGCTCAAACTGGCCTGAAAAGAGTCCATTTCAAATATCCGCTTGGCGTAGTCTTTTAACGCTTTGGCGGATGGCGGTAATTCGATGCCGTATTTGGGTAACCGCCATAAGATGGGAGATACGGCGCAATCCATCAGGGAAAATTCATCACCCATAAAAAACGGTTTTTGCTCGAATATGGGCGCTATCACAGTGAGACTTTCCTGGAGTTCCTTGCGGGCTTTGGCCTCTGTTTGGGAGGAATCACGTTCCAGAATATCGACCAGACTGTCCCAATCTTTCTGGATGCGCTTCAACGTCATGCGGGTGCTGCCGCGCGACACCGGGTCCACCGGCATCAATGGCGGGTGAGGAAATCGCTCGTCCAGATATTCCATGATCACTTGCGAATCGTATAACACCAGATCCCGGTCCACCAACGTGGGGACGGTTGCGTAGGGGTTTAATTCGATTAAGTCTTCGGGTGGAGCAGCGGGATCAACATAGATGATATCCACGTTAATCCCTTTCTCCGCCAGTACGATACGCACGCGATGACTATAAACATCCGTGCGATCCGAAAATAAAGTCATGACGGATTTTCTATTGGCAATCACAGCCATCAACACCTCTCTTCATGTCGCGTTGTTGTCGCAATGTTGTTACTGTATTTGATAGGGTAGCTGCTTAATGGCCACTACGTTAATCGCTATCGAATGGTTAAGATGAATGGTGTAAATCAAATGACCGCGAATTATAACCGATTTTTTGCAAAATGCGCGTTTTATGCTATAACTTTTTGAATTACAAGGAAAAGGGGGCGGTAGGGTTTTAACACATGGAGTCTGAATGCTTTAAGTGACAATCACTATTTCACATCCTTCCAGTACTCTTTTTTCAACAGAAACATCACCACAAAATACACCACTAAAAAGCCCAGCACCCAGCGGCCCAGGTTTAAACGGGTGGCCTTGGTGGGCTCGCCCACATAAGCTAAAAAGGTCACGATATCCCGTACGACGTTGTTGTATTCATCCGGATTCATTTTTCCCTTTTCAATCAGGTTAAAACCGGTGATGACAGTATGCTCCACGCCCTCTTTGGAATTGATGGTACCTGTTGTAGCCTCCTGCAATCCCTGTAGTTCCCACAAAACATGGGGCATGGCCACATCCTTGAACACCGCATTGTTCACGCCCCAGGGACGGGATTCGTCTTTGTAGAACGAACGCAGATAGGTGTAAATCCAGTCCACTCCCCGTGAGCGAGTGACAACCGAAAGATCCGGCGGCGCCACCCCGAACCAGCGTTTGGCATCTTCCGGATCCAGTGCAATATTCATAGCATCGCCGATTTTGGCGCCAGTGAATAACATGGTTTTAGACACATCGTCTTCGGATATATCAAGATCCTTGGCCACACGGCTGTAGCGCATGAACCGTATGGAATGGCAGTTAAAGCAATAGTTTGCAAAATATTTTGCGCCACGGCGCAAGGACTCCGTGTCGTGTATGTCGATATTCGCGTGATCCAATTTAACTTTGCCGGTCGATGCCCACAGCGCGCCGGGAAAGGAAACCATCAATCCGGCCGCAATCATTCCGGCAATACACAATTTTCTTAATGCACAGTGTTTCATTTGTATTTCACCCGCTCCGGAGGCTGTTTGCATTTATCCCATTTCGAATAGAACGGCATTGCCAGGAAAAACACAAAATACAACACGCTGAATAATCGCGAAAACCCCGTTGCTATAGGTGTGGCCGGCACGGTTCCTAAATATCCAAGACCAACAAAACTGACGATAAACAATGCCAGCGCGGTTTTAAATATCCAGCCTTTGTAGCGTATGGAACGCACCGGACTACGATCCAGCCACGGTAATAAGAACAACATCGCAATCGATGCGCCCATCGCCATGACACCTAAAAACTTGTCGGGTACGGCCCGCAAAATGGCGTAAAACGGCGTGAAATACCACAGCGGCGCAATATGTTCTGGAGTTTTCAGAGGGTTGGCGGGGACAAAATTATCCCGCTCCAAAAACCAGCCAAACATTTCCGGCGAGTAAAACACCACGGCCGCAAAAATAATCAGAAAGCCCACCACCCCATACATGTCCTTGACCGTGTAATACGGATGGAAGGGTATTCCATCCAGCGGTATGCCTTTGTCATTTTTCTTGCTTTTAATTTCCACGCCATCGGGATTATTGGACCCCACCGAATGTAACGCGACCAGGTGAAATACCACCAGGCCCAATAACACCATCGGAAACGCAATTACGTGAAACGAGAAGAAACGATTCAATGTGGCGTCTGCGACAACAAAATCACCCCGTATCCACAAAGACAAGTCATTACCGATATAAGGTATCGCGCCAAACAAGGAGATGATGACTTGCGCCCCCCAATAAGACATCTGCCCCCAAGGTAATAGATAACCCATAAACGCTTCGGCCATGAGCAACAAGAAAATAATAACGCCGAAAATCCACAGCAACTCGCGCGGTTTGCGGTAAGACCCATAGAGTAGCGCGCGAAACATGTGCAAATACACAACGACGAAAAAGAACGATGCGCCGGTGGAGTGTAAATAACGGATCAGCCACCCCCACTTCACGTCCCGCATGATGTATTCCACGGAAGCGAAAGCCGTATCCGCCGTCGGCTTGTAATTCATGGTTAAAAATATTCCGGTGAGTATCTGGATCACTAAAACCAACATGGCTAGGGACCCAAAGTAATACCAGAAGTTAAAATTTTTCGGGGCGTAATATTCAGAAAGATGTCCACGCCAGAATTCCATGACGGGGAATCGTTCGTCAAGCCAATCTCTTGTCTGCTTTAACCACTCCATTAAGCGTGCTCCGGATCAACGCCAATAAGTAACCGGGTGCTCGTAACAAACCGGTAAGGGGGTACTACCAGGTTGGACGGCGCGGGAACACCGGCAAATACTCGCCCGGCCAGGTCATAGCGAGAACCATGGCAGGGACAAAAAAATCCGCCTTTCCACTCCGGACCCAAATCTTCAGGCCCCAGTTCAGGCCGGAACGTCGGCGCACAACCTAAATGGGTGCAGATCCCGATCATCACCATATATTCTTTGTTTAGCGAACGATAATCATTTTTCGCATAGACAGGTTGTTGGGAAAGTTCATCGGAATGAGGGTCGCGCAGCATGTCATTCAAGGACATCATGTTTTTTAACATCTCTGCGTCGCGGCGCAGAATCCAAACGGGCTTACCACGCCATTCCACCGTAAGGAGTTGACCATATTGCAGTTTACTAATATCCACTTCAACGGGAGCGCCGGCGGCTTCCGCCCTTGCACTGGGGTCCATGGATATAATGAACGGTGTCGCCACATACGCTGCGCCAATTCCGCCCATCGCTGTAGCAGCCGCTAACAGGATTCGGCGTTTGTTTTTGTCGACTTCCTCTTCGCCGCTCATTTAACGAGATGCCTCCACGGTTTCACCATCCAAAATCACACTCTCCTTAAACATAAACGGCCAAAAGCATAGCAGAAATAATACCAGCCGGGTCAGTGAATTTATTAATATTATTATAAGCTAATGTTGGTACTGGCAAAACAATAGTAATTGAATGTGCGTAACATTGTCTTGATTAAGCAATTGTTATTGATATTAAGTTAGACGATGGGAGGTGAAAACCCAAGGAAATCATTGCAGTAAGGTAAATATTTCTTTGATTCGTTTATTTGTTGAACAAAAAAGGCCTCCCCGGATGAGGAAGCCTTTTCAATCGTAACAGTACTTGTAGCGCTATCGATTTTTTAATTTTAGTTTCTTTGGTGTTACATCACGTTGCGCAGTGAGAACACAACATAAACCGAAAGCCTGGGATCACATCACGCCCTCACCAGTCCATAGCGATTTAAAGCCCATTTAATGGCCCAGAAAGCGCTCCCCAATATCACCACGGTGACCACAATATCAAAAATCGAGGTCATGGGAATGTGATAATGAGAAGGATCGGCAGAGCCTGAAATCCACGTATATCGCTCCAACCAGGTCCCAATCACCAAGCCAAACGCGACCGTGACGATAACGTAAGGATTATGCCGGTTGGCCGTTGAAGTCGCAAAGGTAACAAACGGAATGATGAATTTCAGCGTTAAAAATATCCACCAAATAGGGGCCAGATCATTAAGCATCATGTTGTGGAAACGAGTCATTTCGTCGGGTAAGCGGCCATACCACATGATCAGGTATTGAGTAAAATAGAAATACGTCCACAAAATGGTGAAGGCCAACATCATTTGCGCTAAATAGTTGAACACAAATGGTTCTATGGGAATGTTTACCTTTCCCGAACGCTTTAAAAAGAACAACATAATGGCAAAAAACGCCAGAAAACAATGGAACATGCTGACAAACTGATACGCTCCGTAGCTGGCGCTATGCCACCCGGGAATCATAGTCATCTCAAAATCCCACGCCACCATGGTGCCGTAACAAACGTAAAAACCCGGGATCAGCAAGGCAATGTTGCGAAATTTACGATGCGTGGCATAAGAGTCGGTCGTAGTGGTCAAATACTGATATTTTAAAAACACCGCAAACAATCCCGCCACTATCAAAAACCCCACCACCTGGCGGACCACCAAAAACGTGTAATTATGCCAGCCATTCAGATGATGTTCGCCACCCCCGTCATGAGCGTGTGCCAGCCATTGAAAAGTGTTTTCACCCCCAGCAAGCAGAATAATCAGCAACACAAAGGCCACAGGAAACAAAATCGCCAGTGCCGACGCATAATAACGGACTTGAAACCGCCATTTGCCGTTAACCAAATGCAAAATAGAACAAAATGTGACGCCGGCGAGTGCCATATAGAGCACAAACAAAAAGTTTGTCGTTATCACAGACCAGTTTGCGAATTCCATCGATTGTTTACCCCGTTCTTATATTAATTTTTACTAGCGGTAACGGCCTGGGTCTCATTCACCAAACCGTGTTTCACATAATTCACCACATGCCAGCGCTCTTCCACCGACAAGTCGTTTGAGCCGCCTTTTTCCGGATCCGGTATTCCATAGGGAGGCATGATAAAACTGCCGAAAGTGATCGTGCCCCAAATCCAGCCTTCGGTAAGATTTTTTTGCACATAATCGTCGGTCAGGTCGATGGCCCCAATTTTACCGCTCACCGGTGAATCGGCCTTACCGGTC
>JAJDNG010000090.1 GCA_022340845.1 Gammaproteobacteria bacterium
CAGGCACGGGTGGGCAGTTTGTTGCATAAGTTTTTTGCGGTCGAAGGCGCGGTGGCGCTGGGGTCTACGGACGATAACTTTAACGACGATACTACGGGTGAATTGAAAACCCTGTTTTCAATTAACGCATTAGGGAGGTTGCCACTGGGACAGAGTGCCGAAGTCATTGGCCGGATCGGTATGGCGAAACTAGACCTAAAAATCAACGGCGGTCAATATAACGGCTCCCATGCCGATACCGGATTGTTATACGGTATCGGCATAGGCGTAACCTTCAGTGAATACAGTACACTATCTATGGGATATAATCGGTTGCCCGATGTGGATTTGCCTGGCGGCGCAAAAGTAGAAACCTCGTCCATCAATGTCAGTTATCGTCTGCTGTTTTAGCGGGCTTAGGTCCTGAAGTGGTTAACATTCCGAGAACGGCAGCTCGGGATGGGCGCGGAAGCGGCGGCGTTTTTCGATAGTATGCCGCAGTGCCCGATATAACGTGAAGGTGTCCGGTGCGCCGCGGATTTGAACGCGCCCCTGAGTTACGCAGTTGACTGCGCTGCGCAGGGTGGTTAGTGGTACGTCGCAAATAATCATGCGTTGCGCCCGTGACCAGAGTTCCTCGGAAGGGGATTCGCACAATGCAGTTAATAACGCGGTGTTGCCTTGAGACATGCTACCGTGCAGATCGACACATTGTTTGATTAAATGCCGCATAGGAACCTCCTTGCAACAATTCAATAGCTAAGCACTCCATCGCCAGATTTGCATCCGTCTATTGGCGAAGCGCAGTCTACGACTGGGTTGATTCGATTCTCATACCCATACACTTATAACCTTGCACACATCGCACCAAACAGAAAATAAAAAATTTGGCAAGTTTATCAACGGCATGAAATTCGCGGCCAGGAACGTGCACTGCATCTGTGCCTGATTGCGGTGCACATCCCGGCGGTTCTGGGGCATTGGGATATTGCGGTGCCCGTACATATTCTGTGTTCAAAGCCTGCACCAATCCTTATTTGATGAACAAAGGTCTCAACATATTTTGGCCCCATCCCGTTCAGGCATAAACCCACTCAGGCCAAATCCACTCAGGCAAAATCCACTTAGGCCAAACCTGCTAAGACTCCAAGCGTTTTTCAATTCTCTCCCGCAAGGCCCGCAATTCGTCTTCTATTTTTTTTATATCCGTGTGTAAGTGCACATCCACTTGTTGAGTGGCGTGTTCCACAGCGGCGACGGTTTTTTCCGTTTCCTGTTCTGTCTGGGATTGCATGGCGTTGACGATAATGGCGATGAACAGATTCAGCATGGTAAACGTCGCCACCAGAATAAACGGCACAAAAAACGCCCATGCGTAGGGATGCGTTTGCATTAGCGGCCGGACGATGCCCATGGACCAGCTTTCCAGAGTCATAATCTGAAACAACGTGTACATGGAATGGCCTATGGTGCCGAACCACTCGGGGTGATCACTGCCGAATATATTGGTGGCCATCACCGCGAACACATAAAACACCAGTATCAATACCAGAATGATGGATGACAGCCCCGGAATGGCCGCGAGCAGCGCCGACACGACGCGGCGCATTTGCGGCACCATGGACAGCAGACGCAATACCCTCAACACTCTTAACGCCCGTAGCACGGCATATTCCGAGCCCGCTGGAATTAACGCAATGGCGACGACGGAAAAGTCAAATACACTCCAGGGGTCTTTAAAAAAAGCGGCACCGCGGCCGACAATTCGCAAGCCGATTTCGATGACAAATACCACTAAGATGATTCTATCCAATACCGTAATCAAACCACCGGCTTGGTTCATGGTTGAGGCGGAGGTTTCCAGCCCAAGCGTTACGGCGTTTACTATGATCAAAGCGATAATAAACTTTTCGACTTTCGGCCCTTCAACAATTTTTATGATTTGATTGCGCCACCCGACAGCGGCGGCGTTACGGCTGGTCATTATTGTTCTCCTTTTACTGCGGTTGAATTGATTCGCGTGCCTATGGAGGTACGCAGGGTATTATCCGTGATTCAACACGGTTTTGGGTGGTGATTTGTGGCGAGTTTACGTTTTCTGGTGTTGTATTTGCGCTACAAGAAGGCATTTTTTTTGTCTTTTTATTACAACAAATTAGGGAATTTGTGGCCCAAATTTCCCAAAATACATTGCTTTTATGCAATAAATGGCATACGATGCAAATCTGTCCGGGAGAATTGTTTAAAAAATAACCAGAGGGACTCCAGTCTTCGTACTACACGTTTTTTACCCTCCATTATCCAAATAAAAACTGATAAACGGTGTTTATACACACAGCAACTTGAAACAAAAACCAAAAATCCGTCAACAACAACTTATTGAGGGTGAGTAAGCTATGAAAAAACTGACTTTAGTGGCGCCAATAATGTTAGCAATACCGGCCGTGGTTGTGAGTAGCAATGCGTACAGTGCAGATGCCAAAGCAGTCATGCAAAATCTTGCTGCCAGCGGTTTTGTGGACGTGGTATATACCTTGTCCGACGGCACGGATGAAAACAATAACGCCAACAATGAAAGCACTGAGGATAAAAAGTTCAATGTCAGTGGTGAGTTGGATTTGGAATCTGAAATTAATCCACGCACTGCTCTGCGTATAGACATGGATTTAAGCACCGACATAAGCTCCGGTATATTCGAACAGGCGTTTGTAAATTATGCATTCGACAACAATATGAAATTAAAAGCCGGTGTGTTTAACAATCGGTTGGGCTTTGAACGGGAAGACGCCCCTGAACTGTATCAGGTCACCCACAGTCAGTTGTGGGATATCTGGGATGAGCAAACCTCATTGAATGGCAATAACCTGGCGGGGTTGGAATTTTCCGCGCAGGTGAGCATGGTGACTTTAATTGCCGGCTTGCTCAATGATCGCAATGACACGGCAGAAAATATCTCCATTAAATTGGCAGCGGAAATCAAACCCATGGATTCCATGGATATCGTTGCGGGTTTGATTTCCGCCGACGAAGGCACGGCCACCGACGGCAATGCCGGCACTATATTTGATGCCAGCATGAGCTGGCAGTGGAAGCAACTGGTGGTGGGCGGCGGATTGCTGACCGCGGATGAAATTTACGATTTAGGTCTTCAGGCGACTGCTAATTACGCATTCACGGATGACCTCAGCGGCACGGCGAGAATTGATTATGTCAGCTATGAAGGTGACTATGACAATACCACATCAATTACTCTGGCCGCTTTATTTGCGGTGGACAAAAACCTGTACGCCAACGCGGAAATCCGTTTGATGCAGAACAATGATGACGCCGGCAGCACGACGCCGAACCCCTACCGAAAAGTCGGTGACGGTTCCATGCTGTTTGTGGAAGTGCTCGGTACGTTCTAAGCCAACAGCACGCATCATCTGATAAAAAGCCGTTTTAACTAACGGCTTTTTTGTGCCCGTAACTCATGTCACCGTTGCAACTCACCACGGCAAACATAACGTAATATCGCCAGTACTTGTTCCGGGGTTTGCGCCGTGGCCAGCGCGGCTCCGTCCACTTCTTTTAACGCATGGGTCAGCTCGGGATCGTGTAAAGTGATCAACGGCTTGCCCAGCGCCGCGGCATAACCGGCATCGAAGGCCGCATTCCACTGTTTGTATTTGTCCCCGAATCTCACCACCACAACGTCTGATTTTTCGATGAAAGTGCGGGTGCGGATGGCGTTGACCCCGGCGCCTTTGTGATCTCGCCAGAAGGCTTGAGGTTCTTCGCCGAGAATAACCGCGCCGCAATCATCGCTATCGGCGTGATTGGTGACCGGCGTCAGCCAGGTAAACGGCAGGTTTGCGGCTTCGGCGCCATGGATAATGCGCTCGCGCCAATCGGTGTGGATTTCACCGGAAAGATATACTGTCCAATGGGTATTGGCCATAATGCCTCCATCAATGAGTTCGTGAAACAGGGGATGTTGATATCGAGACATGAAACCATAAATGGATTGAAATGTGAAATTTCCAGACGGGCTGCAACACTGCGCCAGAATTACAAAAATCCGGGCCTGTGATCTGCAGAGGTAATAGTTTGCTCATGGGGCAAACGCGTCAGCCCACAAGTCTTTACCCCCCAACCAGTCGTAAAACCACTCAACGATGGAATCCTTGTGCTCAATGATCATTTCCTCCATGTCGTCGTCCTGCGCCTTGTAATCGGGGTCTATGATCAGTACGGGATAGTGCGGTTGGTTGCAGTCAACACAAGAGTATGTAGTGTAGCCCCAGTGACAAAATGGCAACAACCCCTGCGGCCAACGCCATGAGACGTCGTAGTGTTTGCGCAGGGAAAAATACTCGTATAATTCTTCGAGGTTATGTCCCCAATCGTCGGTAAAGCCATTGCCCACGCCAATGATGCCGCTGCCGGGTCCAAACCCCCCATTGGCCACTTCAGTATAAATTCGTTTTAGTAACGGGCAGATAGTAAATCCCATTTGTGTTTCAGCCAACACGATAGCGTCATTCGAGGCCGCTTCACGAGGTGAAAATACGCCATCGATAAACTCGTTTTTAACCGTGTTGCGTTGCAATTTGGCCCTAAGCGCGTATATCAATTCATCCATGTTAATCGCCTCCGCAGGGTGGTTTACGGCGTGGGAAGTCAAATTACGTCGATTGTTGGGATACATAAAATATAACCACTACCTATTGTTGCAGAAGGGAGTTTTCCACTGTGTCGCCTAACATAGCGAAGCCTTATTACCGATTTATGACGATAAGAGCGAATCGTGATATTCTTTTGCCGCGGATAAGACGTTGGCATGACATTGATAAGCTATAGGAGGGTGCCGCTATGGCAAAAACCAGTGCAGGCATCTTGTTGTATCGAAGGGCAAAATATGGCTTGGAAGTCTTGCTTGTGCATCCCGGTGGACCTTTTTGGGCGCAAAAAGATTCAGGGGCGTGGTCTATACCAAAAGGTGAATTCGAATCCGGTGAAGACGCGTTGGTTGCGGCCAAAAGAGAATTTGCGGAAGAAACCGGATTTGAGATCGAGAAAGAGTTTATTGAACTGGAGCCGGTCAAACAGTCGGCGGTAAAAACCGTATACGCCTGGGCGGCGGAAGGTGATCTGGATGCCAGTGCCATTTGCAGTAATACTTTTTCCCTGCAATGGCCGCCTAAGTCCGGCCGTTATGAAGAATTTCCCGAAGTGGATCGCGCTGAATGGTTTGATCTGCCAACGGCAAAACGAAAAATCGTGGCGGGGCAGTTGTCATTGTTGGCGCAGTTGGAAGCGTTGGTAGGCTAAATCATTGGCTATCTCGTCGGCGGGATCGATCACGATATCGGTAGCGAGTGCCCGTCCATAACCGTGCGTTTCTTTTGCTAGCCCGGACGAAGTTCAAGCGAAATCCGGAAGATCGAAGCCACGATGTATGCGTTTTTCCGGATTCCGGCGTTCAAGGATGCACAAGTGTGGAGGGATGCAGGAGGCCGGTAGCGACCTTTTTGTTTCATCCAAACAGAGAATCAAATTTGTCCCGGTTATGGATGAATATTCACTACGTAGCCAGAACGTATATGCGGTAAAAAAAACACGGTGTCAATCTTGGTGTCATGCTGGTTCCTGTTACACCGCTCATTCGGGTGCGAAACCCAAGGCAACTACAAGGCCGACATGTTTTCTTTGATGATATTGGCCACTCTGACCGCTTCCAATCCAACCCGGCCGGTGACCAACGGGGGGGTGTTAGTCCGTACCGAATCAATAAACGCCGCCAGTTCAGCGTCCAATGGCAAGCAAGGCTCCAGATGGATGGTCTCGGTGGTTATTTCGGGCCAACCTTCCTCATCTTTGGGGGGCAGGGCGGAGGCGATTTCCAGCTGCTGGTCGTCGTAATTCAAACCATAGTAATGCTGTTGCTCGAAAATTCTAATACGCCGGTAGCGTTTGGTGGATACCCGGCTGGCAGTGACATTGGCCACGGCGCCGTTTTTAAATCCCAATCTGACATTAGCAATATCGATATGATTGGTAATCACCGGTGTACCTGCGGCATTGATTTGGTCAATTTCCGAATTCATCAGGGAAAGAATGATGTCTATGTCGTGAATCATCAAGTCAGTGATCACATCCACATCCGTAGCGCGGGCGACGAACGGGCTGAGGCGGTGGGCTTCGATAAAGCGGGGGTTTTTCACGCGATCCGCCAGGGCCATCACACCCGCGTTAAAGCGTTCCAAATGGCCTACTTGAAAAACAACGTTGGCTTTTTCCGCCAATTCCACCAGTTGCAGGGATTCTTCGTAACTGGGGGCGACCGGTTTTTCCATTAACATGTGGACGCCGGCTTTTAAAAACGGTTGGGCGATTTTCAGATGATACACCGTGGGCACGACAATGCTGACAGCATCCACTTTGCCCAGCAAGTCGTTGCTATCAGTGTAAGCCTGGCAACCGTATTGCGCAGCAATGTGTTGTGCGGTTTGCGCATTGTTGTCCGCAACCCCCACCAGGTCGACACCTTCCATGTTGGCGTATATTTTTGCATGGAATTTTCCTAAGTAGCCCACACCCACTACCCCGACGCGGATGTTTGCAGCCCCATGTCCAGCCCCAAGTTCAGCCATAGCATTGTTTCCTCGCAGTACTTTCAGAGCCAGGGATTATAACACCATATCGGATGGATTCCCGGTTCAAATGTGCTCGTGGTGAGTAAATCGGCGCCAAAGGTGGAGATTGCACCTATCGTTCAAGATCCCGCAACCCCCTGCGCGCCTATGAGGGCGAAGGGGAAATAAATTACCAGACCGATTTCCGGATTTATGAATTACCGGACTTATGTTTGCTGCACTTGTCCCTGGTTAGCCGATGCGATGCCATGCACGATAAACAGGCACGCAGAAGAGCTATTAACCCGAGATGGTGCAATAGGAGTTAACGTAACGAATCAGCCGTTGCGGTTAGGGTGCTTTTTTTAAGGGGAACTCAGGCGAAATACTCGCTAAATTAGCACTCCTCTACCGAGAGTGCTGCTAATTTTTAGCTTATTTTGAATAACATAGCGCAATTTTCACAAAAAAATAAGCTTTTTTCCTAAATTTCACTTTTATATACTCCGATATAAGTAATATAAGCGTTGATTGGCATTGGGATTGCTGTCTTTATGTGTGTTATATAACTTATATGAATTGCTTTTTATGAATTGTTTTTAATGCGATACAGTACACTGGTATCAGATGCTACAGGGTAGCAGTTACTATAGGGTAGCAGGTACGATGAGTATTACTCGGAACCAAATGTGAGGTAAAGCGCTATGAATAACTTCGAAACCGGTAACGATAAGTTGATTACTAACACCTCGATTAAAGAATATTTTCACGACACGGTTAGCGAAGCCATAGCCAATCAACAAATCAACGCCAGCGAAGAGACGGCATTTTACCTAGTGAATTTGCTGACAGCTTTTTCTCGCAGTGAGCAACTGTTCGAGCGCGGTGAAAACGGCGTCGACTTAAAACCGTTGGCGTTGATTTATGCCGATGCGTTGAGCCAGCCCAATGTCATAGAACGCTCCAGGTTGCTGCAAAAACTGGGAGACACTGCGTTGTTTATCGCCGGGGTATTTGCCGATAGTTTAAACCGTAAACTGGTGGACGTGGACTACTATATCGCTATGGGTGGAAGTGCATATTCCACTGTTTCTGAAATGCTGCGGGGCGCTTACCATAACGATACCGCTAAGTTATTGTTTGATGAACTGACGGAAAAATTCACTGCGTTTGTCGATGTCTTGAACGAAGTGAGCGAAAAATCCAACTTATGCACCAACGCCGACGTGCTGCGTTTATACGAAATCTGGATACGTACCGGCAGCAAACGCGCCGAAGGCCAATTGCGACGTTTGGGGATTCAGCCGCTGGATGCATCCCAGCCCGATTTTCAACATTAACTGCTGCGGCAACGCCGTTCGAATGATGAGCTATAAAGTGCATCGCGCTAACGGATATAAAGTGTTGTTGATCCCATGTTATTAAACAAGCTGCAAGGCGAACTGGAAGCGCTCTATGGCATAGAGTTACAGCATCGCGTGCATGACTTTGTGATCAACGATCCGGAACTGGCATCCCGGATCGATAACAGCCCCAACGCCAGGGACATACCCGAAAAACTTCTCATTCACCAGGACGGCGATAACATTGACATCGCGCTCTATCTGGATGCCGGATTGATCCAACGCCTGGAGCAGAACGATCCCACCGAAAAACTGCATGATGACAATATTCATGATTTCTGGCTGGCGCTGGAAGGCATCAGCCATTTCCTGTATTTCACCTGGAACGTGGAATACGAGCGTAAGGTATCCTTGCTGGAGTTGGAACTGCAAGCCGAAGTGGATAAATTCATTCTGGCGGCCTTGCTAGTGGAAAAACAATTCAACGGCTATATTCCACCGGGATTGCATTATCACTTGTTTCAAACCACCGATTTTGACGCACGCCTAAACCAGGAAGAATTAATCCGCTACCGGGATGCTAATTATTTTGCCAGCAAGTTTTGTTCGCACATTAAGGACCGGTTTCTACGGCACCGCCACTTTAATCCACTGATCAACGAACTCAGGCGGTTTTACCGGCTCAACCATTACAATAAAATCCAGGCGATTGGTGGTTTATAGCAACACTATTGATTCAGATAATACAATAAAGCCACAAACAGATAGATCACCAACCCCAGGCCCACCGTAGCCAGTAATAAACCAATCACGATGGTTTTGATTTTGGATGCCTGGAATTTGTCCACCATAAACTTTGTTTTTAGATCAAAATTAAAGCCACGCCGGCAACCATCAACGCGCCGGCCGCAAAATGCTGCCCCAGTTTCCGTTCCTTGAATAACACAGCGCCTAAAATAATGCCGAACAATAAACTGGTGCGTTTCACGGCAATCATATAGGCTACTTCGATCATCGCCAGTGCCAGAAAATGCGTCACCACCATAACCGCCATAAGCAATCCGATAAAAAGCGTTTGTGCAGGCCGGCGCAGCAGCACGCCCAGTTTGGCGGGTTGGTAGAACGCCGTGACAACCACCATAACCAGGCCGATAAGCACATAATAAAACGGGCCGAAGCTTTGCGCGGTGGCGTATTGCATGGCGCCTTTGCCGGCCACTGAGGTAATACTGTAGATCGCCGCAACGCTTAACATCAGGCGCGAGCCGCGCTCCCGGGCGATGGCTGAAAATGGGGCAAACCAATTGTTGCTGGATTGCAACTGGCGAATATTCAATAGATACGCGCCACACACCACCAGCACAATTCCCAGCAAGCCTTTGACCGATACGGTTTCGCCCAACACCAACAGGCCGGTCACCACGTTAAAAACCGGCGTAAAGGCCAAATATGGCAAGGTAAGATGCAACGGGCTGTCGCGAATGGCCAGCAAATACAGCAACATGGCGAGAATTTCCAGGGGTACCAGGGCGGCAATCCACGCCCAGAAAACCGGCGGAACCGCGGGCAGGGGAAACCAGAACATTAACGGCAGCAACAATACCCCCGGCACCGTAAAACGGATGATAACCAGTTCCCAGCCGCTGTAGTCAGGGAAAAAACGCTTGGTGAAGGCATCGGCCGATGCCAGGGACAAAGCGCAAATTAACGTCAGCGTGAACCAATCCATGGTCACGCATTGTAAGGCAAAAGCCTTAGCGAAAAACCATCCGTTTTTTTATTGTTTTTTAGCTTAAAGCACCTGCTAAGCCGTATTGGTCATTGCCGGCGGAACAGCCGAAGCCGGCGCGCCTTTCGAAGTTGCCAACGCGGCCGGGTGCACGACCGCCTGCTCCAACATCAGTTGCATATTGCATTGATGTTGATTGTCAAAACGGGTGAAGCTCACGGCCACGCCGTTATCACGGTGACCTTCAACGCGTACCCATTCGGAACACAGTTTTCGGGAACCGTCTATGGTGCAATAAAACAACAGTTGCATTATGGCGCCACTGGATGGGTGGCATTCCTGCAACTCCAGAAATAGACCTGTGAGGCTCACACTAGTGACAAGGCACTGCTGGCTGTTGTTTTTTTCCCAGCAGATGGCCGCATGCAGTACAGATGGTTTTCGATGGTCGAGCCGGCGCTCTCGCATCGTTGATGACCGGCGATTTGGCTTAAAAAATTTCATTGTTAACTACCTTTGGTAATGGAGGTTACAGCTCTGAGACACCGCAGGCGCTGGAGGGGTTTAATTGTTTTTGATTGTTGTTATTGGTAGGGAGTTTTTGTGCACTGCCCCATACAGCCCAGGCGCTCACTTTCTCTATATCAAATTATAGGGTAATAACTATAGTACAGCCATTAACGGCGGGTAAGCCCAAGGTGCCCTTGGTTGATCATGATCAACTACATGACAAACACGGAATAAAACCTAATGACCGGCCACAGTGTTTTGCCACCATTGCGGTAATTCGGCTACGGAGTCCAGACAGGCGAGCGGGGTGATTCCAAGCTGTAAGTCAGCGCTTTGAAACTTTCCGGTTTTCACCAGCATCGCCTTAATGCCCGCTTGCTGGGCACCGTCCACATCGCCGCGAATGTCGTCGCCGATCATGTAGGCGTGCTCGGCGCTGACCCCCAAAGTCTGCAGCGCCGCTTGATAAAACGGCTGTGCCGGTTTGCCCAAAACGGTCGGTTTCACGCCACTGGCGTATTGCAGGGCGCTGACAATCGGTCCGGCATCCAGGCGCAAGCCATCGTCTGCACGCCAATAGCGGGTCATGCCTAAAGCGATCAGGGCCGGGCGGGACTCGCTCATCAGCAAGCGAAAGGCTTGGTTTAACAGGGTAAAGGTCCAGCGGTCTCCCATATCCCCAACCACCACGGCACCAGTTTGTCGGGATTGTTCAGGTGTCACTGTGGTTATTTGGGAGGTGGGTAAACTCTGGAATTCGCTTTTGGTCGCGTCCGGAATGAACAACGCAATATCACCGGTTATGTTTTTCTTGATCCACTGACAGGCGGCGACCGCCGGGGTTAGTAATTGTGATTCGTTGATGGAGATGTTCATGCTCGCGAGTTTTTTCACCAAGGCGCTGCGAGGGCGGGAGGTCGTGTTGGTTAGAAACAAGTGGGGAATGTTCTGTTGTTGCACCCATCGCACCGCTTCGGCGGCGCCAGCGATGGCTTGTTCGCCTTGGTAGATCACGCCATCGAGATCCAGGAGTAATGCGTTCATCGTGGGGTTCCTTAGATTGTCTCCCATTGATTTTCATTCATTGATTTGCACCCAGAGAATTCCCCGTGACGGGCAGATGTCTAATGCTATGAAAATAAAATGGCGTTGTCCCCCGCAAAACTCAAGGTGGGTCAGGCTTGGTGGGTAACAAAAAAGGGCCTGGTAACAGGCCCTTTTCATTTCACATCAGAGAAGTTAAGGAATTAAACGGCAGGCATTACGTTGGTCGCTTGCACTCCCTTGGGGCTTTGTTCGATTTCGAAGGTAACCGCCTGACCTTCGGTGAGTTTTTTAAATCCGTCGATATTGATCGCCGAGAAATGTACAAATATATCTTTGCTGCCATCGTCGGGAGTGATGAATCCATAACCTTTTGATTCATTGAACCATTTAACAGTACCAGTAGCCATAAAATTTCCTCAAAAAAATAGTAAAGTAGAACTCTCGTGAAAGCCTCATCGCAGAAAAATCGGGGAAGCGTATTACCGGGGGGATGAGAAGACCTGCGGAAATAATCTTCAAGATGTTGCTGCAAGAAGCATTGCGCGACGTTTTTGCGAAAAAACGGCAACGCACCAATTGATTTTAGATTATTGTACGGGTAATGCAAATGCAAAATTGGCGGTTTTATCGGGCACTGAGTCGGGTGTGAAATCGGTCACACTTTGGTGTAGTCAGGCGCTCACACGCATAACTGTTGGACTCAATCACCTACCTTTAATCACGCATCTTTAATCACGAAAGACGGGCTTAATGCGCCATACCTTGCCGGCGTATTCTTCGATGGTCCGGTCGGTGGAAAATTTGCCCATGTTGGCGAAATTCAATATGGCCTTGCGGTTCCATTGCCGCGGTTGTTGATACAAGGCGGCCACTTCATCCTGACAGTTGATGTAGGACTGGTAATCCGCCAGTAACAGATAGTGGTCCCCGTGATACGTTAGACTGTCAAAGATAGCTTTGTAGCGGCCGGGCTCATCGTGGGAAAAATAGCCCGTATTAATCATGTCCAGTGCCTGGCGCAGTTCAGCATTGTTGTCGTAATAATGCCAGGGATTGTAATCACTGGCGTGGACGTGTTCGACTTCGGCGGCGGTGAGTCCGAAGATAAAAAAGTTTTCTTCGCCCACTTCTTCGCGCATTTCAACATTGGCGCCGTCCAGGGTGCCGATGGTCAATGCGCCGTTGAGTGCCAGTTTCATGTTGCCCGTACCCGAGGCTTCCATGCCGGCGGTGGAGATTTGTTCCGATAGATTGGCCGCGGGAATGATATTCATGGCGGTGGATACATCGTAATTTGGTACGAATACCACTTTAAGAGAATGACCCAACGCGGGATCGTTATTGATGATGTCGGCAACGTCATTGATCAGCCGGATAATAAGTTTGGCCTGAAAATATCCCGGTGCTGCTTTGCCGCTGAAAATAATAGTGCGCGGCGTGTAGTTGTCCTGGGGATTGCGGCGAATACGATTGTACAATGTGATCACATGCAACAAGTTGAGTAGTTGCCGTTTGTACTCGTGAATGCGTTTCACCTGCACGTCGAACAGCGAGTCGGGATCAACTTCGATGCCCAGCCGTTGGTGGATCATATCGGCCAGCTGAATTTTATTGTGTTGTTTGGCCTGCGCAAAGCCTTCCTGGAAATCGTCGTTATCGGCGAGCAATGCCAGTTTTTTCAGTTCACCGAGGTTGCGCAGCCAGGCATCGCCAATGTAAGAGCATATGAGTTTGGCCAATTTGGGGTTGGCCAAGTTCAACCAGCGCCGGGGTGTGATGCCATTGGTAATGTTGATGAATTTACCGGTAAAAAATGCGTCGAAATCCTGGAACAAGTTGCTGCGCAACAATGAACTGTGCAACGCAGCAACGCCATTGACGGTGTGGCTGCCGACGATGGCCAGGTTCGCCATGCGTACGCGTTTGCCGTTGTGCTCATCTATCAGGGACATGCGTTGCAACAAACCGGTATCGCCCGGCCGCCAGTGCGTGACGTCGCGCAAAAAGCGGTGATTGATTTCGTAAATAATCTGCAAATGGCGTGGCAGGACTTTATCCATCAGTTCCACCGGCCAGGTTTCCAACGCCTCGGGCAATAAAGTGTGATTGGTATACGCGAAGGTCTCGCGGGTGATGTTCCAGGCCTCATCCCATTGCATTTGATACTGGTCCACCAATATGTGCATCAGTTCGGCAATGGCAATGGCCGGATGAGTGTCGTTGAGCTGAATGGCGACTTTGTCGGGCAGTTGCTGCAAGGAGTCATACTGTTTGTTAAAGCGGTGCAAAATATCCTGCATGGCGGCCGAGACGAAAAAGTATTGCTGTTTTAAACGCAGCTCCCGGCCCTCGGCGGTGTTGTCGGCGGGGTATAACACTTTGGAAAGATTCTCCGACTGGTTTTTATCTTCCACCGCCTTGATGTAATTGCCCTCGTTAAAATAACTGAGATCAAAATCCCGGCTGGCCTTGGCTGACCATAATCGCAAGGTGTTCACCGTATTGGTTTTGTATCCCGGGATGGGCATGTCGTACGCCATGGCCATGACTTCTTCCGTATTGCACCATTGGTTACGCGAGCGGCCTTTTTCATCTTTAAAGGCAATGACCTTGCCGTAGAATTTTACCGGGTATAACACCTCGGGGCGGGGGAATTCCCAGGCATTGCCATAGCGCAACCAGTTGTCCGGGTGTTCCACTTGTTCACCGTTTTCGATGCCCTGGCGAAACATGCCGTATTCATAGCGAATGCCGTAGCCATAACCGGGCAACTGCAAGCTGGCGAGTGAATCCAGAAAACACGCCGCCAGCCGCCCCAGCCCACCATTGCCCAAGGCAGCGTCAAACTCCAGGTCGCGAATCTCCTCAAAATCCATGCCCAATTCCTGCAAGGCTTGCTGGCAGTTGTCGAAAAAACCCATGTTGAGCATGCTGTTAGTGAGGGCCCTGCCCAACAGGAATTCCAGCGAGAGGTAATACACCCGTTTGGCGTTGTGATCGTAATAGCTGCGCATGGTTTCCATCCAGCGTTCCGCCAGGCGGTCCCGCACCACATAGGCCAGACTGTGCATCCAGTCGCGGGTGGTGGCGGTGTGATGATCCTTGCCTACGGTATACGTCAAGCGGTCGACCAGAGCGCGTTTCAGCGTTTCGACGTCGAATGCCAGTACATCGCTGACAATCGCTTCTACTTGCGGGTTGGCGGACATTTTTCGGTATCTCCTTGCGAGCGTGGTTCGATCAAATACTGTAATCAGCATTTTTCGTGCCTTTCAGGCAAGTTGGACATTCCCGAGGTGGCAGATAACCTGTCGCTGTGCAGGTTTTTTGCGGGCGACAAATACATGAACCACAACAAACCGCGCGGAAGTTGTGCGGTTATGCGTTGCCCTTGAATTGTTGCCGTTTTGTTAAATGGATGCAGCGTGAGTTATTGTGGGCTTCGTACTAAAATCTGTCATTCAAAATACAATCCATGTAGCATGTAGCGAACTTTGAGGTATAGTATGAAATGTATTATGCAATGGAGCATGAAATGGAGTTTGAATAAAACGGCAAACGAGCCTGGTGGCTGAATTGTCTGCAATGTCCTCATTATCAATCAACGTTAAAAACCAGTAAGCCTATTCAAAACCTACTCAGCCATGGTTAAGCCATGAAAAACCTATTGGAGATACGCATACACGGGCGCGGCGGGCAAGGTAATGTGGTGGCCGCTTATCTGCTTGCTAGTGTTGCCATAGAAGAGGGTTATCACGGCCAGGCTTTCCCCAGTTTCGGTGCCGAACGCCGCGGCGCACCGGTAGTGGCGTTTGTGCGAATGTCCGATGTACCGGTCAAAAGGCGATGCCAGGTGTTGCATCCGTCGTATTTGATCGTACAAGATCAGGCGTTGCTGCAAGTGCCCGGTGTATTGCAAGGATTAAGCGAACAGGGGCGAATCCTGGTGAATTCTCTTCGCTCATCAGAGGAACTGCGGCAGGAACTGGGAGTGGAAGTGTTTGCCATTCCGGCAGCCCAAATCGCCGAAGGTTTTCTGGGGCGCCCTTTACCCAACACCGCATTGATTGCCGCGTTTCTCGCCATGACAGGAGTATGTTCTTTGGATTCATTACATAAAGCCCTGGCGGAGCGCTTTGCGGGCACAGTTCTGGAAAAAAATCTGGCATTGATTCAAGAAATTCCCAACCAGGTGCCGGCCAATCACTGGAAGGAGTCGATTCATGCGCTTGACGCTTGAAGGCTCACAAGCCATCGCCAAAACCGTGGCGTTATGCCGGCCACACGTGGTGGCGGCTTATCCCATCACACCGCAAACCCATATCGTGGAGAATATTTCCAAGCTGGTGGCCGAAGGCCAGTTGAATTGCGAACTGGTTAGCGTGGAAAGCGAATTCTCCGCCGCATCCGTGGTGCTGGGCGCTTCCGCTTCGGGGGCTAGAGCGTATACCGCCAGTTCCTCCCAAGGCATATTATTAATGAGTGAAGTGTTATACAACATCGCCGGTTTGCGTCTGCCGCTGGTGATGACCTGCGCCAATCGCGCCGTGTCCGCGCCGTTGTCTATCTGGAACGATCACCAGGATTCCATGGCGGTGCGCGATGCAGGCTGGATTCAATTGTTTTGCGCCGACAATCAAGAGGCGGTGGATACTACCATCCAGGCGTTTTATATTACCGAAAAAACTGAGTTGCCGGTGATGGTGTGCGTGGACGGATTTAATCTTACCCATACTCTGGAAGCCATCGACGTGCCAGAGCAGGAACTGGTGGATCGCTATCTACCGGCTTTGCAATTCTCGCGTGCTTTAAATGCGGCACAGCCTATATCCATGGGGACCCTGGTGTCACCGGATTATTTCACTGAAGCGCGGCACACCCATCACCAGGCGTTGGAAAATGCCAAACAGGTCATTATCGAAGCCGATGAACTCTGGCAGCAACACAGCGGCAGAAATTGCGGGGGATTGTTGACCGTGCAAGGCCCCGACGATGCACGGGTTGGCATACTTTCATTGGGTTCCACCTTGGGCACGCTGGCAGACGCCATTGAAGAATATCCTGACGCAGGGCCCGCCAAATTAATCAGCCTGCGGGCGTTTCGTCCTTTTCCGCATCAGGCACTGGCTGCGGCCTGTAAAGACCTGACGGACGTGGTCGTCCTGGAGCGGGCATTGTCGCCTGGCGGAGGCGGTATAGTGGCTAACGAATTACGTGCCGCGCTATACGGGACGAGCAACGCGCCCCGAATTCATAGCTATGCCGCCGGATTGGGTGGCCGTGACATTCCCCTGGATATTTATCCCAGAATCATGAACGCTTTGAAATACGAAGCGCCGGAACGGTTTGCGATTTTCGATGTGGAGTTGGATAAACTGGCGCCCGCGGATCGCTAGGATGAAACGATGTAGTCAATCAATCAATTAATAAATAAATGGGTGTGCGGCACAAGTTTAAGCTGCTGTAAAAAGTTGTTCAGGCTTTTTCAGCGGTTAATTCACGAGTCATTTTGACTATGGCAACCTCGGACAATACGATGGATAAAACGATAAATATCGACATAGAAACCATACGCAGTGATCAGCCGCGTTTTCAAGGCCTCACTTCCGGGCACCGAGCCTGTCTGGGGTGCGGCGAAGCGTTGGCGGCGCGCCTGGTGTTGGAATCCGCCGGTCCGGATGTCATTGTGAGTAACGCCACAGGATGCCTGGAAGTGTTTACCACGCCATGGCCCGAGTCCGCCTGGCGGGTGCCGTGGTTGCATTCGCTATTTGAAAACGCCGCCGCCATTGCTGCGGGGGTGGAAGCGGCGCAAAAAGCCATGGGTAAAAGCACCAAAGTCCTGGCTTTCGGTGGTGACGGCGGTACTTTCGATATCGGCTTTCAAGCGCTGTCGGGCATGATGGAACGGGGCCACAATGTCTTATACGTGTGTTACGACAATGAAGCGTATATGAATACCGGCATCCAGCGCTCCAGTTCCACGCCCCACGCCGCGGCCACCACCACCTCGCCCGTGGGTAAAGCCCGCATGGGTAAGCGCCATTTGAAAAAAGACATCGTATCCATTATCGCCGCCCATCACGGTCCTTACGCCGCGACGGCCTCAGTGGCGTATCCCTCGGACATCCGTAAAAAAGTACGTCGCGCCCTGGCCATAGAAGGTCCCACGTTTTTACAAATACACTCACCTTGTCCGTTAGGATGGGGAATGGACGGTTCTAAAAGCATCGAGGTAGCCAGGCTGGCGGTGCAAACCGGGTTGTTTCCCATCATAGAACTGGAGCGTGGCGAGGTCACCGCGGTGATGCCCATTCGTCACCAGAAACCGGTCAAGGAGTATTTTGCGGCTCAGGGGCGCTTCAAGCATCTGCTCAAGGATGACTACCGCGCGCAAAAAGAGCTGGAGCATCTACAGGCCCTGGCGGATCACAATATCGAAGTCTACGGCTTGTTGAATGATGAGCCGGATGACTGGGACAGCGAAGGCAGCGATACCGTGCGCCGCGGTGGAATCCGCTGGGCCTGACAGGAGAATTGCATGAGCGTTTATACCCGAGGCGGGTACGCAAAACCAGGAACGACCTTAAATTACGCAACCGGCACATGGCGGGTGCAAAAGCCGTTGCATGTTCATCGCAGCGCTCCTTGTCATGCCAAGTGCCCGGCGGGAGAGGATCCCCAGGCTTACCTGGCGCTGGTGGAGTCGGGGCAATGGCAACAAGCCTGGCAGCATATTGTAGACGTTAACCCTCTGCCGGCCACCACCGGCCGGGTATGTCCCCATTTTTGCGAATCAGCCTGTAACCGCGGGCTGTACGATGAAGCGATCGCTATACATTCGGTGGAGCGCTTTCTGGGAGACCAGGCGTTGGAAAACCAATGGGCTTTGCCAGCCCATCGAGGCGCCGACCGGCCTGAGCGCATCGCGGTGGTTGGTGCCGGGCCGGCCGGTTTGAGCTGTGCCTACCAACTCACCCGGCTAGGCTATGGCGTAACGCTGTTCGATGCCATGCCCAACGCGGGTGGCACCTTACAATCAGCGTTACCCGAATACCGTTTGCCGCGCGAGGTGCTTAACGCGGAAGTGGATCGCATCCTGGCATGCGGCATCTCATTCGAGCCCAATAAACGCCTGGGCCGGGATTTGTCATTGGCGGAACTGGAAAACGATTATCAAGCCATATTCTTAGGTCCGGGCAACCAGCAAAGCCGACCCTGGGCGGTGGATGGTGTCGTGCCCAGGGACTTGCATCAGGCGCTGGATTTATTAAAGGAATGGACAACCGTGGGTACCGTGCCGGTACAAAAAAGCGCGGCCGTGGTGGGCGCCGGCAACACCGCCATGGACATCGCCCGTATCTTGCGCCGCTGTGGCGTGCCGGAAGTGCACCTGGTGGCGCACAAAGCGATTCCCGCGCCCGGCGTTCCACAGGAAGATGCCATGGACGTGACGGCACGGGAGATCCAGCAAGCCCTGGAGGAGGGTGTCATTATCCACGAGCATCGCGGCATACGCCGCCTGATCCTTCGCGGCGAACGGGTGGTGGGCATTGAACTGGTGCATATGAAAAAGCTGCGTGATGCCGAAGGGCTGTTGCAGCGAGTGGCCTTCGAAGGCACGGAGACGGTGCTCAAAGTGGAGCATGTGATTCCCGCCATCGGGCAAACCGTCGATGCCCGGGGCATGGAAACCGTAGTGAGCGAAAAAGGCGTGATCGACATCGAACCTTCTTTTCGTGTGCCGCATCAACAGCAGATTTTTGCCGGTGGCGACGCCGTGGGCGCCGGTACCGTGGCCGCGGCCGTGGGCCACGGCCGGCGCGCCGCCGCGGCTATTGAAACTTTTTTGCGCGATGGCGAGCCTGTGGTGCAAGGCGATCATTCCGATGACTTTATCACTTACGAGGGCATCAACATTCATTACTACGAAAATGCCGAGCGGCCTGCCGAACCCACTTTAGAGCTGACGGATCGCGCCGGTTTGCAGGAAATAGTAAAAACGATGCCGGCGGCGGCGATCAATCATGAAGCGCAGCGCTGTTTTTCCTGCGGCAACTGCCTGGCGTGCGACAACTGTTGGACGTTATGCCCGGATTCGGCAGTGTTGAAAACCCAGGAAATTGCCAGCGACGGATCGCACTACGTATTTGATTACACCTATTGCAAGGGCTGTGGCCTGTGCGCCAACGAATGCCCTTGTGGCTATATCGACATGGCGCCGGAAGTTTGAAACCGTCACAGTGATGCAGGGTTCGTTTTACACCCTCTACGGTTAGATTGAGTGGCAACAAACGGATGGCGACCGCGGGTCCGCCGCGATGGTTTGTCACCGTACTGTGTGGTCTATTGTTTTTTATCTTTGCGCAGTGCGAAATAAATAAACGCAAGCCCGGCGATCAAATAGGGAATACTCAGCAACTGCCCCACGCTCATATCCAGACCGGTGCTGTAATGCGCTTGCGGCATTTTGAAAAACTCCAGCACAAAACGGGCGATTATCAGCAACACCATGGTAAGACCTAACAAAAAGCCGTTTTTCAGCTTGTTACCGTAGTGTTTATAGATAAAAAAAGTAATGATAAAAATCAGCACATAGGACAAGGATTCATACAATTGCACCGGGTGCCGGGGCACGGAATCCACTCGTTGAAAAATGATGGCCCAGGGCACATCAGTGGCTTTGCCCAATATCTCCGAATTAAACACATTGCCCAGGCGAATAAACGCCGCGGTGAGTGCAAAGGGGATAGCAAGCCGGTCCATGAGCCATAAAAAGGAAACCGCGTATTTCCGGCAATAAAGATAAACCGCAATTAGCACTCCAAGCGCGCCGCCGTGGCTTGCCAGGCCGCCCTCCCAAATTGCGAGGATTTTCAAGGGATGGCTGAGATAAAACCCGGGGTCGTAAAACAAGCAATGGCCCAGCCGGGCGCCGATGATGGTACCGGCGGCTATATACAGCAATAGGTTTTCCAACTCGTCCACGTTTTTATTTTCGCGCCGGTAAAGCCAACGCATGAAATAATAGCCGCAAATAAAACCGGTGGCGAACAATGCGCCATACCAACGAACGGTAAGCGGTCCAATGGACACGATTTCCGGAGAAACATTCCAAACGAAATAATCCATGGTATTTTTTGAGATAGATTGTAAGGTTGTTGTTGCTGAATGCGTGTGGTTCTAGACTTCGCGCCATTGTAACGGAGATGGCAGCGTAACAGAAGAAAATTCTATGTGAATAATTCTTCTGTGAAGAGGGTTGGTGCTTTTCCTTGAGGAATGTAACAGAAGTGGACGCATCAGCAATACATCACCGGCTTCGGCGGCGCAAGTGACAACAGAAGTGTTTTCAACGTGATTTAAAATTTCCGCAGATGTTAACCGGCCATATTTATGACTACCCGGTATAATCCGTAGTGCGCCGTTTTGCTGGTCGGTTTGATCCAGGTGAATTCTCATCGTCAGTATATTCTCTAAGAGACTGCCTGGGGGCTCGACGTGCATGATGCCTGCCTTTTCCGACCATGGGCCGAAGCCTGGTAAATCGAATTTTTCCGTGACGGCGATCATCGTGTCTTGGTGCCAGGCAACATTCCAATTAGCCTCTGGATTCTTATCGAAATATAGGGATCTTACCGGTACTGCAGTTCTGCCCAAAATAGGCTCTATGAGCCTGCGAACTGGGCTTGAGTTAATGATTGCACATAACGCCGGTGCCCTTTGCAATATATTCCTCACGCCATAATTGGAATTCTCTCTCCCTAATTCATGCGTGATGGCCAGTAGTTGCTGTACCTGCGGTTCAGTGAAACAGTGCTTAGCCAGAAAGAACCCGCAAGAGTCTAAATCATGCTTCATAGTTTTCGATATCGGCGATCAAGCGTTTATGTAACTGGCTTCTCCGAAGGTCCGGATCCTCTGTAGAGGGTGTTTGCTGGATAGTTTGGATATAGTGTGCCGGAAAACCATGAAATTCCGCGCCCAGTAGAATAAGCGACTTGTACCAATGAAAAGGCAGTAGATTTTCATCCAGGTGAGTGACTAAGCCGACGTAGGCAAAGCAGGGATGCGTTTCACCGCCCACGGCAAGGTCGAATACGGTTTGTTCATAACCGGCACCTTCAAAGCGATCCAGGTCTGCGATATGCTCGGCGGCCAATTGGTACACGGCGCCGTGGACTTGGCTATCCTGTGTCGCAGGTTGTATATGCCCTTTGCCGGAAAAATCCTGGCCGCGTTTGGTGAAGGTTAACTCATAACCCGTTAATGTTGTGGTTCCCAGCAATTGTGCTGAGGCTACACGCTGCTGCAGGCGATGTGGATGTAAATTGGATCCGTAGGCGAAGTAATATACTGTGGGCATGAATAAAACGCGATGGCATAAAAGTTTGCATTATATACTATCCGCTAGCCGCTTCATTTCTAAAGTTGTGCGTGGCTGAGATTTCGGATTTGCTACTCGGTAAATCGCTCCAGCAAATTGTTGGCCAGCGCATCATCGGGATCAGCGCGCATAAAGCGTAGTTCTTCGCCCGCCACCCGGTGTACGGCGTGATAACCGGGGGTGGTGATCATGGCGTTGTCCACAAACCGGGACAATTCCGCGGAGCTGAACTG
>JAJDNG010000110.1 GCA_022340845.1 Gammaproteobacteria bacterium
CCCGACGGTATCACCGCAGCACTGAATGATATCGGCGCCATGGGTAGCATTTCGTTAACAGCCGCTGAGATACAAGCGATATCGGACTTTTTGACCGGCAATTCCGGTGGCGACACAGGCGGTGGCGGAACGATTGACGGCCAAACCTTGTATGCGGACAACTGTGCCATTTGCCATGGCGCAGACGGGTCCAGCATCAATGGCAATACACCCGACGGTATCACCGCAGCCATGAATGATATCGGCGCCATGAATGGCATATCGTTAACGGCTGATGAGATACAGGCCATATCGGACTTTTTAACAGGCAGCACGGGCGGTGGCGGAACATCCGATGGCCAGGCCTTATACGCGGCGAATTGTTCAGGTTGCCATGGTGCCGATGGTTCCACATTGAGCGGCAGGACCGCTGCGCAAATAGCAGCAGCGATTGTTAACGTCAGTACCATGAATGGAGTTTCGCTGTCCGGGACTGAAATTCAAGCTATCGCAGAGTTTCTCGGCGGCGGCACTGGAGGCGGTGGAAATGGCGGACCGCCGGCAAGCCACACGAACAGCGAAGACGGCGTGCTGCACGCACCGGGTAATGATTTACCCTATTCAAACGGTTGTACTGCGTGTCATGGTGCGACTTTGGAAGGCGGCGTGGGACCTTCCTGCACAACCTGTCATGGGGAAGTGTGGAAAGAAAGTCCCCCAAGTGGTGGTGGCACGGGTAGTGGCGGCTCTTCTGAGGGGCAAGCGTTGTACGCCACTTATTGCGCAGGTTGTCATGGCGTCACCGGCTCGAGTTTAACCGGTAGAACCGTAGACCAGATTTCTACAGCCATCAGCAATGTTGGTGTAATGAACAACATTGCTCTGTCGTTGACTGAACTTCAGGCCATCGCAGATTATTTGGCGGGGAATACCGGTGGTGGCACGGGTGGCGGTGATACTGGTGGTGGCAGCGGTGGTACAGTAGACGGACAAACTTTGTATAGCGACAATTGCGCGATTTGTCACGGCGCGGACGGATCCAGCATTAATGGCCGTACCGCAAGTGCCATTGCCACGGCAATTGCTAACATTGGCTCAATGAGTAACGTTTCGTTAACCGCCGCAGAGATTCAGGCTATTGCGGATTATCTTAGCGGTAGCAGCGGCGGAGGTTCCGGCGGCGGTGATACCGGAGGTGGTGGTAGCAGCGGCCCACCGGCCAACCACACCAACAGTGAAGAAGGCGTGCTGCACGCCGATGGCAATAACTACCCTTATACCAACGGTTGTACTACCTGCCACGGCGCGACCCTGCAAGGCGGAATTGGACCGTCCTGCTTCAGCTGCCATGGCGTGGAATGGAACGAAAATCCACCCAGCGGAGGTGGTGGCACAGGCGGCGGTGGCGGAACGCTGGATGGGCAAGCCTTATTTACGGCCAACTGTTCAGGTTGTCATGGCGCGGACGGGGCAAATATTAACGGTAGAACAGTCACCGCGATTACCGATGCACTTAACAATGTCGGCAGTATGAGCGGCGTTTCCCTAACCGCCGAAGAGATACAAGCAATTTCGGATTTTTTGACTGGAAACACCGGAGGCGGTGGTGACACTGGCGGTGGCGGCGGAACAACTGATGGCCAAACCTTGTACACAGCCAACTGTTCCGCTTGCCATGGCGCAGACGGAGCAAACATTAATGGCCGCACAGCCAACGCCATTACCACGGCTCTCTCTAATGTTAACTCCATGAGCAGCATTTCGCTCACCACGGCGGAAATTCAAGCGATCGCTGATTTTCTAAGTGGTACCAGCGGTGGTGGTTCCGGCGGCGGAACGGTTGATGGGCAAGCCTTGTATACCGACAATTGTGCCGCTTGTCACGGCGCGGACGGATCGAGCATAAATGGCCGAACCGCCAGCGCCATTACCACGGCCATCTCTAATATTGGCTCCATGAGTAACGTTTCGCTAACAACTACGGAAATTCAAGCCATAGCTGATTTTCTAACCGGCAGCAGTGGTGGTGGTTCCGGCGGCGGTGGTACCGGAGGTGGTAGTACCGGCGGGCCACCGGCCAGTCATACGAACAGCGAAGATGGTGTCCTGCATGCACCGGGAAATAATTACCCATACACCAACGGTTGCACCACGTGCCATGGCTCCACGTTGCAAGGCGGAATCGGGCCGTCCTGCTTTACCTGCCACGGTAAGGAGTGGAATGAAAATGCACCCAGTGGAGGTGACGGCGGCAGCACGGGAGGTGGAGGCACTACTACGGACGGCCAGGTGTTATATACGACCTATTGCAGTGCCTGCCATGGCGCAACCGGTTCCAACATAAATGGTAGAACTGCCAGTGCTATTTCCACGGCGCTCTCTAACGTTAATGCCATGGGTAGCATTTCGCTTACCACCACGGAGGTTCAAGCCATAGCAGACTATCTTGCGGGCAGCACCGGTGGCGGTACTTCCGGAGGTGGTAGCGGCGGTTCCAGTGGATTACCCGCTAACCATACCAACAGCGAAGAAGGCGTATTGCATGCGCCGGGCAATAATTACCCTTACACCAACGGTTGTACTGACTGTCATGGATCAACACTCCAAGGCGGAATCGGGCCGTCTTGTTACACCTGCCATGGCCAGGAGTGGACCGAAAGTGGCTCCGGTAGTAGTAGTGGTGGTAGTAATGACAGTGAATACAGCGGTGAAAGTGGCGGAGATGATTGATACAAGCCAGAAGTTACATAGCAACATTAACTATAAATAGGGAACTTAGTTTGTAGTAATTATTCAATAACATCGCGCCCACAGAACATTCAACGACCTATTTGGACTGTTTAGTGGGCGCGCTTTGTTTTTAATTTCAAGAAATAGTGAACAAAAAAATCACCTAATTGGATTCGCACAAAGAGCGCGCAAGCCTACCCCAAGTCTTTGCAGTGGCCACATACGCAGCCCACCAAGGCCGCAGCTACGATGAAAATCCACCATTAATAACAAAACGGTAATAAGCGTCTGGTTTTTTTAGCATAGGCCTGATATGTGGAAAAATGCTGAAATAAACTGGCCTCCTCAATTCTTATAATCTTTAAAATAAACATCAAACCAATCAGGGCATTTGCCATAACAATCGCCGAACCACTGGCCATGGCCAGACCAAAACTGACAAACAGGTTAAACAAATAAATGGGGTGCCGAATGAACCGATAATATCCATAAGTAACCAGTTCCTCAGGTATATAAGCGTCAAACGAAGGCGAATAGTGGTGACCCAGATGGTTAAACGCGAGTTTCAAGTTAATAAAACCGACCAATACACACAATGACCCAGCAACCTGCACAACTTCGTTATTGTATAGGGTCAAAAAGAATGTGGAGTCAAACCAAAAACCCAGCAAGGTTACCATCATGCTGGAAACAAACATGAATTTGCTTATCGAGCCAAACGAAGGAATGGAAGGGGCAGGAAAGCGGTTTTCAGCGTAGTGTTGATTAGCCCTTTTTCTGGTGTACAAAAAACTCATGGTCAGAAAAGCGATGCTGACTATGAGCGTGCAAAATATTGCACTGGCAAAGCCTAGGTAAGAATCAAATACACTAACAGTAAACATGTTACGCCACCTACAACAAACGCAGCCAAGCTCGAAAGGGTGAGCTTGGATTTCACCGCATGAATCAACATCGGGTTTGAAAAAGGATTCATGCTGTTGTGGGCCCGCAGCACTTTCCATTCACCATCTTCACGTTTAAAAATTACTGTCCAGTGCGAGGTAAAATCGAATTTGGCACCTTTTTTATTGATCAATTTGTTTTTGGAGTTGCCATAACACACTGCAATGTCATCAAAAAACAATGTCGGTTCCGGATCAAGCTGCGTGGTGAAACTGCCCGAGCCGACCATTTCTTCACGTGTCAATCCCCATTGCCGGCAGAACGAGTCAAAATCACCAAAAGATCGATCGGTAAAGGAAACATATGAGAATTCGGGATCCGTATACGGTCTTAAATCCTCAATCGAGTTATTTTCCACGGCTTTTTCAAAAACGGCTTGTATGGCGCGTAATTGTTCACGTTCTTCATTATACGTACCCATCACTTACCCCCCCTTCCCACAAGTTGTATTCGTTTTCTGTGCACAGGATACGGTAAAAATACCGAAACCATCTGACTCTGTGCTTAATTTAGTAAAGCCCGCTGATTCAACCAATTGATCCATTTCGCTTTGAACACGCCGCCTCATAATCCACCGTTGTCCATTGCGATTATTCAGGATACGGCCAATCAATTCCAATTGGGGGTGCCAGGGTTGCCCGGTGTAGATCAGATAACCGCCTTCCTCCAAAAGATCATACAGGTTACTGATAACAGAATGTACGTGTTGATTGTTTTCATACAATTCAAACAAACCGGAAATAATGACAATATTCGGGGTTTTGTTAAAATCACCAGCCTTGAAAGAACTAAATACATTGATTTTGGAATAGAATACATTGTTTGTTTGGTAGTGGTCAGCAATGTTTTTCGCATGTTTGATGGCGTGGTCATCGGCATCATTCAGATATAGATAAACCGCAAAGTCCAGCTGATTCTGAATCTCAAACAAATATCGTCCAGGGCCGGAGGCCACATCAAAAATAACCGGCGCTCTGCCCTGGTTATGTAATAATTCGGTTACTGTCAACAAAGTCGCTTTCAGGTTGAGTTTTCGTTGACGAATACCCTTCCAGCCCACAGAATTTAAGTACATTCGGTCAATCAGCAACCCAAGGTAGTTCCTTCCGGAGGGTTTATTTTGATACACGTAATCCAGTGACACCCCCGAATCAAAGCCATGCCGCAAGCCGACCTGAATCCCATTACTGAACTGCCCGAGCCTTGTCAATAATAGCCTGTATATAAAATAATATATCCGTTTTGGTAACGAGCCTCTATCATGTAGCTGAGCATATTCCCTAACGGTATGTGACCGGGCTTGTGGAATGACGGCTGGCAGTTGTTTGCCGTCGTGGCAAAACAGGGTTTCAAGAAATTTACACGCAGGTTCCACCAGCATGTGTTGGTCTTTTTCATGAAACACAGCATGACGAAACCCTTGCAACAGAATGTGTCTTTTTACTCGACTCGAAATCTGCTTATAAAAGTGTGCATGGGTACGATTATGCACAATATGATCGTTTTGTGCGGTAAACACCAGCACCGGTACCTCGAAGTCCTCAAGCCGCTGAAAGCTATTTTTCGCAGCATCAAACAGCGTCACCAGAACGTTTACGCCGATTTTTTTGGTGATGAGCGGATCATTGTCATAAGCCGCGGCCTCTTTTTTATCACGGGTTAGCAGGCTTGAACGCACGTAACTGGTCACAAATTGAAATTGCGAAATTTTACTGACCAATCGCAGAAAAGGCAAAGCGAACGGGACGTAAAGTTTGATTGCAAAAGCCGGTGCGCCAAGGATACAGCCTTTCAAATCCGGTCCGTAGTTTAAGATCCAACGTACCGCCATTACCGAACCAACGCTATTGGCAACCAACACTGTATCCTTAATGTTAATATCAAACGCCTGCTTAATATATCCAACAAAGCTGTTTAAATCTTTTACCCAGGAATCAAAGTTCATAGCCCAGGCGCGTTGACCTTGTGAACGCCCATGCCCACGCATATCAAAAGCGAAACACCAGTAGTTGTCCTGCGACAGTGTGTCAGCAAATGGCACGATACGCCCGGAATGTTCGTGTCCTCGATGTAGAAATATCAAGGCTTTTTTGCAGGACGTTTGCGGTTTTTTATAGCGATAAAATAAGGTTAAACCATCGTAACTGTTAAATTCCGATTCAAACCATTTATCCATGAACCGCTCCTAACTGATCATGCTCAGGCAAATACCAAAGCCAGGCGCTGTCAGTGTGAGACTGTCGATTCGATCAAGCAGCCCTCCATGCCCCGGCATGGAGGTCCCGATATCCTTGATCTTTGCCTGGCGTTTATAATACGAAAAGCTTAGATCTCCGAGAATACCCAGTATGGAAATAAACATTCCGACAATAATCGCCGTAGGCCAGGCTATTGTCACGATGAATGGCAGTGTAGCGGCGACGATAATACCGGTTAAAAAGATGCCGCCAACGGCCCCTTCTATTGTTTTATTCGGGCTCAGATAAGGTGCCAGGTGATTTTTTCCGAACAAGGTTCCGCATATATACTGCAAAATGTCGTTCAAAGAGGTTATAAAAAATAAAAATAGAACGATCAAACCGCTGTCATATCCTGAACGATCACTTTGTTGAGAAATCAGCAGAATGGATTCTATAGACGTAATACAAAACAAAATTAAAAATAGGCTGCGAACATGAAGCGAAGTTGAGAATAAGAAAAAAACGATCAGGAAAAATCCCGGTACGATAAAGAATATGTATGCCGCATCCGGAAAACCATTTAGCAATAACCCATAAACAAGAATTATGAACGTCAACACAAGCATCCGTATCGATTTTAGACGTTTGTTTCGCGTGCGCGAGAATTCAAACACCGCCCAAAATAGCATCGCAAAAATGAGCGTCGCCAGCGCCCATTGACCTAAATATAAAACTGGTATGCAAATCAAACAAATTATCCACCAGGTACTAATTCGTTTTTTATTGTTTAAGAGTTCTGGAGTCGGGTGAACTCTAAAACGGATATTAACGAACAGTGTGGCAAAAATAAGCAGCATCAGGATTGATAGCGATAAAACCAACATTTAGCAAGTTTCTTGTGCTATTAATTTCGATCGGTTCCATAAGGTAACCAACGCCAAAAGCACCCCCACGCCAACAAAGATTTCGATTAAAAATGTACTGCCTGGAAAGGCAATAAGGATTAATGACAACAAGCCCAAATATAACGCTCTATCACTTTTAGCAAAAGGCCCTGAGTTTGGGCGTTCACCTATCGCCAGAAACATGGCAAGACTGACAAATTCAATCATAAAACCCAATACCATCAAGGCAAGCCATGGCCACGGTGGTGGTGGCAATAAGAATACGAAAGCACCGAATAAACAAAAATCCGAAACCACATCACCGACTTCATTCAGCACCACTCCCAATGGTGATTTCGTACGAGTGTGAGAGGCAATCATCCCATCAAGCGCATTTAGTGCCATGCGGATAAACAAAAAAATGGGTAACAGGATTAAACTGATCATAGCCGTAGGTGGCCATACCAGTAAAGCCGCGTAAACAATGCATAAAAATGCTGTCAAAAGGGTGGTTTGGTTTGCTGAGAAATTCAACGCGATCAACCTGTCTCGCACCGGGACAAGCAAGGCTTGAAAACGTGACTTTAATGAATACGTGCTGAGTGCTATAACGCG
>JAJDNG010000131.1 GCA_022340845.1 Gammaproteobacteria bacterium
AAGCCTGTGGGCGCCGTTGGATTTTGCTCGCCAAAACGGTATCGGGATTTTTTTTCTGGAAGAATACGATCCGCAGAAAATTCCAGTATTGTTTGTGCACGGGTTTGGCGGAACCCCGCTGGACTGGGAACTGTTTCTCAAAGACCTCGACCGTAGCCGCTATCAACCCTGGCTGTTCTACTATCCTACGGGTGTGCGATTGTCTAAGTCTGAACGATTGATGTCAACCGTGTTGGATCATTTTAAGAAAAAATACGGTTTTTCCCAGCTGTATATGGTTGCCCACAGCATGGGTGGATTAGTTGCCAGATCGTATATCATTAATTCGATTTGCAGGAATTCGCCAATCCAGGTCAATCTGCTGGTCACACTTTCCACGCCCTGGAACGGCCATAACGCCGCCGCGCGGGGCGTAAGCAACTCGCCGGTGGTGATGCCGGCCTGGATAGATATTCAGCCCGACAGCGGTTTTATCAGGGCACTGTTTGAAATGGATATCAGCTCAACCCTGGATTATTATTTATTTTTTTCGTTTAACAATAATAAAAATAGCTCCGGCGTCGATACCGATGGTACGGTGACTTTAACCAGTCAACTGGATCAACGGGCGCAACACGAGGCAAAAAAAATGTTTGGCATCAACGCCAGCCACAGAAACATTTTACGTGATGAGAGCGTCGCTGAATCGGTGAACAAAATTCTTAATACCACCACAAGGCAACTGGCGACAAAAAAATCAACAGGGTATTTAGGGCTTGGGGATTAAGCGCAGTGCCCGTAGCCGGGGTCCAGGAGGCAATGGCCCCGCAGGCGAGGATTCCGTAGAAAAGGGTCCTGTAGGAAAGGGTTCCGCAGAGTGCGGTTTGAACAGTGGTAGTGGCCGTTCAAGGATATGATCGTCCGCCGCTTGCAGTGTTTGATCGTGTGGCGCAAGAGTGTTTTCAAGAATTCGCTCGGGTGAGTCACGCCGGGCCGGGTTTCCTGGGTGGGCCGTAATGCCACTGGGTATCGCTGAGGTCGCGGGTGTTGGCTGATATAAATAATGATTACTTTCGCTTCGCAGACTGCGCGGGTTTTGTTGTACAAAACGGCCGATGACCGGATGGTAATACCGCTGGCGGCCATACAGCAGACCCGTCTCCGAATCATAATAATGGGTGTGAAATCCAATGGCATTGTCTATGTCATCCACCTCGAGTCGGGCAACGGCACCGTAGGCTTTGTACCTGGCTTGCCAGACGATCTCACCGTCAGCGCGGGTAATGATGCGGGGGGTGCCTTGCTGGTCGGTATGAAAATAATACACCTCATCGCCACGCAATTGGCACAGCGGTATTGAGCGGCCGGGTTTATACAGTAAGATGACTGACCCCTCATCGCGCTGCTCTTCATTTCCGACAAGCTGCTGTTCACAGATTAAGCGCTCACCGTCCCACAGATAGACGGTGTCGCCCCAAGGGGTGTGCTTTTTGATCCGTCGACCCAGTGGATCGTAGCTGTATTCAATGGTTTGCGCGTTTTTATTCACCCGCACCAGTTGATTGGCGACATTATAATAGAAGCGGGTTTCCAGCCTGCCCTGAAACTGGCGCACCAGATTGCCCACATCATCGTATTCGAACCGGTAGTTGTGGAACACTCGCAAACGGTTACCTTGCACAAAGCCATCGGGTTCGGGGTATTGCGAATCCAGCAAATTGCCCGCCGGGTCAAAAGTAAACTGTGCATCATTGTCATCTTGGAATTCATCAATCAGGCTGCGTTCAATTTTTTCCAGGCGGTCCAGGGCGTCGTAATGAAATTTCATTCTGCCGTCCGTAAGATCGTCAATTTGCCGTAGGTTGCCGGCTTTATCGTAGCGATAGCTGCGGTCTATGAGTTGCATATGAGGATTGCTGGCGTGCTGGTGAAGCAAGCGTCCCAAGGGGTCGTATTCGAATTTGCTGCTGACTTCGCCCGTTGTTCTATGGGTTTCCAGGCCAAAGCGGTCGTGTGTCATTTTGCAAAGCACTCGCCCGGAATAGCAAACTCGAGTCAATAATCCCCGCTCGTCGTAGTCGTAGCGAATGGTTCTGCCGTTGGGTAAGATCGTATGAGTTCTTTGTCCCGGAGCGTTATAGCGGTGTTGAATGCGTTGATTGTTTTGCATTTCACCGATGAGTTGTCCCAGGCCGTCGTAACGAAAATGCAGTACGCAGTGGCTGTTATAGGCCTTGCTAAGTTGGCCTGCGGCATCGTATTCATACTGGGTGATTTCACCGGTGGATGTCCTTTTCTGTAGCAACCGGCCCATGGGGTCGCGTTTGAATGAAGTGACTCGGTGAGCGCCGTCCAAATACCGTACCAGTTGTCCAGCGGCATTGTACCCGTATTGCTGCAGGCGACCGTCAAATCCTGTTTCGTTAATCAAGCGCTGGTTTTTATCGTATTGCAATTCATGCCGCTCAGCATTTTCGTTGACAACGGCAGTCAGGTTGCGTTGTTTGTCGTATTCGAACTGCAGGCGCTGGCCGCCGGGATCGATTTTTTCAACGGGCTGGTTCAAGCCGTCGTATTTGTAACGGGTGGATCTTCCCACGGCATCGATGTACTGAGTCAGGTTGCCTTGGGGCGTATAGTGCATTTGCACGCTGGCTCCGTTGGGCAAAATGATTTGTGTCACTGAGTTCATCCGGTCGTAAGAATAGTGAGTCGTGTGGTTATCACCCTCAGTAATCTTGGTGATGCGCCCCAGTGCATCATATGCGTAATGGGTCTTGTTGCCAGCGGCATCGCTCTGCCATAAACACTCTCCTTTCTCGTTCCATTGGAAACGGCGGGTGCGGTCAAGACAGTCGGTAATGGCACATACCCAACCGTTGGCATCGTATTGATAGTGGGTGGTGTGCCCGCCGGGGTCTTTGCTCAAGGTCATGTGCCCTTGAGCGTCGTACTGGCGTTCCCACTCGCGCTCCATCGGAGCGACGATCCTGACAAGGTTGTCCGCCGAATCGTATTCAAACTCGGTGGCGGCGCCGGTGGCATCGACCCGGCGGGTCAACCGGCCATTGGTATCGTAACGGAATTGGGTGGTATTGCCGATGGGGTTGCGTTCGCTGAGAAGACGGCCTTCACGACTATAAGTGTATTGCGAGACACCGCCTTCGGCATCTATCTGCGTGGTGATCAAACCGAGTTCATTGTAATGATATTCGGACGTATTCCCCAGAGCATCCTTGCTGCGGGTGATTTTGTTCACATCGTCGTATTTAAAGTGATAATCATAAATGTCGTTATCACCCCAGTTACGCGTGCATTTGCCTTTGATAGTGTATTCATCCCATTGGAAACGAAAACTAAAACCGTCCTTGGATGTGTGTTTGATTATATTATGATAGCGATATTCAAACGACTGAATATTACCATTGGCATCTATGGCCTGGATTAAATCGCCGTCGTTATCGTATTTATACTCCACCAACGGCTTACCGGAGATTCCCCCTTGCTCGTCGCAGAGGAAGATATTCTGCAGCTGACCGGAAATGGTATGGTTCATTTTCAAGCGCCGACCGGCGCTGTCCAGAATCTGGATCAATCGATCGTTGGCGCTGTAAAACAACTTGATGGCGTGGCCGTAGCGGTCTGCGATCTCATACAAGCGTCGGCGTATTCCGGAGCCGCCGAAAGTCAGTATGTTGTTGTGGGTGTCGACAATACGGTATACCGTTTTATCGTCGCAATACAGGTTGAGTTGCTCGATAACATTGTGGCAACTCTCACCATCGGCTAAGCGTTCAAAGGGAATGTCGCGCCCGTCACCGTCCTGGAATATAATTTCGTTTTCGCGCAACTCCAGTCGCGACAACATTTGGGACGTCCAGCCTATTCCCAGGCCAAAATCCTTGCGGTGACTGGTACGGTAGGTACGTTGCCACAGCAGGGGGATGGGACCGGGCAAGTCTATATCGGTTTGAGTGAGCAGTTCTTCACCGTTCACCAGATTGATGCCACGGTGATTGGTGCAACGCCGGGAATTTTTAAGGCTGATCAGGCCATTGCCCAGCTTGCCGGGTTTGTGAGTGGTTTTGTGGGCGGATTTGGCCGAGATTTTATTTTTACTGGAGGAGATTCCAGTGAAGACTTCGGTAACAGGAACACGGCCTGCACAAGCCAGCCAGCGCGATACCGGCTCGCCGGTCACCGCATCGGCATGGGTGAAGCGTTCGATCAAACTTTTATCACTGTCTGCCCCGGTATCTTGGCGTTTACTGAGCGGTGGTGGGTTTTTGCGTTGGTTTGGATGTTGGGTGGCGGTTTTAGTGGACGTGCTTGGTTCAACCCGTCTGGAAATGCCGTTACTTGGCTCCGGGCCTGGCTGGCGATTTGCCGTGTGCCGGGAATCGTAATTTTTTTGCGGCGTTTTTTTTTCCAGGTGTCCGGTGCGACGACGCCCGCTGGAATCGCTGCCCACCGGTGGTGGCTGGTTGTCGTCGGTTGCCGCGGGCTCGCAAGGCAACCATTGCAAGTTACCTTGCTGCACCAACGCCGAAACCCGTTGCAACAGTTGATTGGCGCCAGCCCCAGGCGAGTCACTAACCGGGTTGATGCTTTCGTCCAATGTGTCCAGAGTGTTGCGCAGTTGGCTGGACAAGCGCTGGTTGTTCAGTAGATCATCCGTTAACTCGGACAGAGCTTTTTTATACGCATGTTTATAAGACACCGGCGGATGTCGCTCCGCGCCTTCCGGTTGTGATTCTGGCTTAAACAATAACCAATTGGAGCCCCGCCATAGGATTTGGCCAGGAGGTGTAATGGGTACGGTTAAATTTTTTGCGGGTGAATCAAGCATGGTCTCACGCCCGTGGAAAAACCGTTTTTATTTTTCGTTTTTATAATGATCAGGGTTGGACCCTGGATTGTAGCGCGCCCATGAAATAAAAAAAGTGAAATATTCACATTCTGTGTCTATTCGCCACGTGGCTATGTTTATGTTTTTTGTATTGCCGTCACTGGCTGTTTTTATAGCGAATTTATCCAGTCGACAGCCAGTCCACGTAAACCTGGGGTAGCTATTTTTATTATTCTGTATACGCAGTAGTCTATCATTGTTGGGAACCAATCGCTAAATTTGTGTGAAAAATCGCCAGAGATTATCGGGAAATGCGCTTAATCAGGAAGTATGTACGTAAGAAGATTGCGTAATGGGCGATAAGTGAAGCGTGGGTGCATCGGCGATTTGGGTTGGTTTCAAAGCTTCCCTTTTCCGTGTAGAATCTCACGGCAGTGCTTACGTATAACAATTCATGATTACAAACGAAAACCAACATCACCCTGGGTTATGCAGCAGGCGGTACGGATGGACCCGGGATGCGGAGGATTACTCAGTGTCAAGCAAAACACCAAAGTTCATGGTTAATAATAAAAGTCTTGTTTCACTATTCATTTTTGGCTTGCTGGTTTTCGCCTTGTCGGGATGTGTGTCCAGCTCCAAATACAAGGAATTGGAAGCGCAACATCAACAAACCACCGGCGAGCGCGACCAGTTGTTGCAGGAAAAAGCCGAACTGGAAGCCAACCTTGCCGAGTTAGAATCCAAAGCGCAGAAATTGGATGCCCATCTGGGGGAAAAGAAACAGGAAGTTGATGCGGCACAAGAGCAACTGGACACCATGCAGGCGCAATTGAAAGCGGCTAAAGCCGAATTGACCTCCACCTCCGAACGTCTGGAAAACACCAAGATGTCGCTCGTGGAAGCCAGTGAAGTGTTAACCGCCAAAGACGAGGCGCTTAAACAAAAAGAAGAAGAATTGCGCAAAGCCTCAGAATATATGAAACGCACCAATGTACTTTACGATCAGTTGGTCGGCGAACTTAAAAACGAGTTGGAAGCCAACCAGGTCAAAGTCAAGGAAATGAAAGACGGGATTAATGTCAACTTGTCGGAAGAAATTTTATTTCCATCAGGCTCTGCACAATTAAATCAATCGGGCCAGGAAGTCATCACTCGTGTCAGTAAAAAGCTGGCTGGCAAGGAATATCAAATTATTGTGGTGGGTTTCACCGATAACATTCCCATCCGCGGCAATCTGGCAAAACGCTATCCTACGAACTGGGAGTTAGCCGGTGCCCGGGCGGCCAGCGTGGTACGGTTGCTGGAAAGTACCGGTGTAGAAAGCCAAAAACTGGTGGCCACTTCCTACGGGGAAAACTTTCCTGTCGCCTCTAATGAGACCGAAGAGGGCCGGGCGCAGAATCGACGCATTGAAATCCGCTTACGGCCGGTAGAATAGAACTTAACCCACCAAGGCACGAAGGGCTCGAAAGTTAAAAGCGTTAATAATTTCGTGTCCTTCGTGGTTATACACTAAAAATTCTGAATCTTTCGAATTTCCTGAGTCAGGATGTCCGCATCATGGCGCAGCCACTTTTCCAAGTGGCTTTTTTTCAGCGGCGGGCTTAAGAAATATCCTTGCGCCATGTCGCAGCCCAGCTCCTGCAGCATACGGTAGGTTTCGGCGCATTCCACGCCCTCGGCCACAACGTTTAAACCCATGTTGTGAGCCAGCTCTATGGTTGAGCGTACGATCATTTCATCGTTTTCGTCATTGATCAGGTCGAACACGAACGACTTGTCGATTTTCAGCTCATCCACCGGCAACTGTTTTAAATACGCTAACGACGAAAATCCAGTGCCGAAATCATCAATGGCAAGCTTTACTCCCATGGCGTCCAGTTGAGACAAGGTTTCCATCGATTGCATGGGATTAGCCATCATGGCGCTTTCTGTGATCTCCAGCATCAGTGCATCGTGCGGTAAATCGTGTTCGGACAACAACTCCTTGATGTGAGCTACCAGCGCCGCGTTTTTAAGGTTATACACGGACAAGTTCACCGCGATACTGAAATCCAGTCCCTGGGAATGCCAGTGGCTGCATTGTTTGAGGGCTTTCGCTAATACCCAGTCGGACAAACTGTCGATTAAGCCGGTTTGTTCCGCCAGTGTGACGATTTGATCCGGCGGTATGGCGCCATAGTTGGTGTGGTCCCAACGCAACAGCGCTTCCGCCCCAATGACCGTACCGGTATATATGTCGAACTTCGGTTGAAAGTGTAATGCTAAGGCGTCTTTTTCGATGGCTTCGCGTAAATCGCTCATCAATGACAAGCGCCCGACACTGTATTCGTCGTCTTTTTTATCGTATACCACGGCACCCAATTTGTTGCGTTTGGCGACATACATGGCAACATCAGCGCGTTGCAGCAAGGTGCCCACATCAGTGCCGTGTTCTGGATAGTCGGCGATGCCGATGCTGGCTTTGACGTATAAGTTCAGTTCGTCGATTGCAAACACTTCTTCCAGGGCGCCAAGAATTTTATTCGCTGTGCCTCTGGCCTGTTCCGCCTCCGAGTTTGGCAGCAAAATGGCGAACTCATCCCCGCCCAATCGAGCCACCGTGTCAATTTCGCGCAGGTTATTAAACAGCCGTTTGCCCACTTCCACCAGCAGGTTATCGCCAACATGATGACCCAAGGTGTCATTGACCTCCTTAAAGCGGTCCAGGTCCATCATCAACAGGGAAAAATGTTTGTGCTCGCGTCGCGCCAGGTGTATGGCGTGTTCCACGCGGTCGTGCAGCAAAGTGCGGTTGGGCAGGTTGGTAAGACCGTCGTGTAGCGCTTGATGTTCCAATTCGGCCTGGCGCATATGCACTTGTTTGCGCATTTCGGCAAAAGCGTCGATGAGGTTTTGGGTTTCCTTGGATCTTACCGACGGCAAGACGACTCCACCTTTGCCGAACGCCTCGGCTTTTAAGGCCTTGGCGACGGTTTCTATGGGGTTGAATATCAGCCGTTGCATGGAAACCACGGATAGGCCGAGAAATACCAAACCAAAACCGGCGATAATAAACAAGATATTGGTTTGCAAAGTGGTTACGCTGGTGAGCGCTTGCAAATCCAGGGTGGCCGAGTTTTCAATTTCCTTGTCCAGTAATTCCAATAAGCGGCTGATCCCTTCGACCCGAGGTTCTATGCGATCTTTGATAAATGCGGTATCGGCGCGCCAATAATCCGAATGGTGGATTTCCTTGACGCGACCAAAGCCATCGTGCCAGGTTTTTAAATTGGCCTGCAAGTCTTCAAAGGCAATACTGCTTTGGAAGCCCAGCCGATTTTGATCGACATATTTCTTGAGCAATTGCATTTGTTCGGTCAATTGAACATACATGGTGTCCACCGCCGCTTCCTGCACCGGCAGGGCCGCTTCGTTAAAGGATCCGACCCGGTTGGCCAAATATAGCCTGAAATTCGACAGCATCTGGGTCCATAAATGGCGGCTTTCGAGAACGACACGATACACTTCAAAGTCCTTGCGGGCGGTGCTGTCCTCCTTCATTTCGTTTAACATCACTGCCAATGCATTGTTGATATTAATCCGGCTGGGTCGCAAAGTCCGGTTGGCCATCGCCAGGGAAGGATACTGCAAGGTGGGCTCGATGCGGGTGAGAATCAGTTCTTCTATGTCCTGGTTTAATACCTCTAGATTGGTGTGGAGATTTTCCACCACATCCTGGCGTCCATGAGCCTTAATCCAGGGATTGCCTATTAATTCTTCGCTGTATCGAATGGCGGATTGCATGGCGTTGTGGGATCTGTCTTTGAATTCCGCCCGGGTGGGGTCCAGCAGAAATGCATCCAGGTTTTTATAGCCGTCAAACAGTGCGACTCGGATGTTATGTCCATATTGCTGTAATTGATGGCGGCTGCCCAGGTTAGCGGCGCTTTCAGCACTAATGTAGCTGGCGTTCCAATGACCGGTCGCGGCAACAACAATCACCAGTATTGCCATGATGACGGCAAAAACCGTGAAACGGCCGCGTAAACTGTTTAAAAACTGAAATTTCAAGGTTTGTGGTTCTTGGCAGTAATCAGCAATGGAAAATAGTGCACGCAAGCCATGGAAAATCCTCTTTAACTCATTCGTTATCGGAACAAAAAAGATATACTTGACCCCGGGCCGGTGTGTTGGAGGGCGTGCGACCCGTGGTATCGATGACGACGGATCCAACAGAGTGAGTGTGCGTTGGACCCCCGGACTTCATTTTACCCATCTTAATACCCGACTTTTACCCATCTTTGCCGCTTGCCGAGTGGCGATCAAACATGTTGTGGTTTATCTCGTGTTGTTTGGAATATATCAAAAATTATAGATAGAGTGCACTTTTTTGCCTATCAGAATAATCACCATTGACGCGTATCAATGACCCTATTCAACAATATGAATTGCAACGCCATGTTCATCATCTGGCCGTTGATTGCGGCGAGCGGCATGGGGGAGTCCCGGAAAAACTGAACAACGAACGCTTTACGTGTATGACCCAAGGCCTGCTGGGCATGTTTATGCGGTTGTCACAGGGGTAAACGCCCGTCGTCAAAAATCAGGATAATTCACGCACCACCGAATGTGCTAACTTGGCTGTGGATTTATTTTGGAATGGTTACTTTTCGTGTATAGTTACCGAAAAGTCACACCACCCAGGCACGCATTTCTAAAACGCAAAAAAATTAGAGCTTCGTTATGTGTAAAAATAGCCGTCTTTACCTCATCATTCCGTTATGCGCCTTGTGTTTTTGGGGTAGTACTAATGCGGAAACCGTGAAAAAAGTAACAGCTTTGGCCAAAAAGCCCGCGCTGGTGTTGCCCAATGATCCCAAGCAGTTGGATTTTGTTTTTGACAAAGCCAGCGACTTGAAAGCCTGGTTGCGGGAGAATGGTGATTTTTTGCTGGAAGGTTATATCCGTCACAACCATTTCCGCTGCGGAACTTATGAATTGGGAATTCAATTTGGCAAAGGCGACGGTTGCGTCAACGTCGAGTGGTTAACTCAACCGGTTTATATCAGTCGCCACCGGCAGTGTAATCAGGCTGTGCTGCATCACGACGGCGCGGCAAACGTTCCTGAGCTGGCTGGAAAATTCAATGAAGTGACGTGCGGCCAACTGTTTATAAGATGCAATGGTGTGTGCGGCATGGCGGACATACCGACTGGCAGCGATCCATCAAGTACCGGTGTGTTGAGGTAACCGGAAAAAAGGAGTCCAGGATGACTATTTTCGCGAAAATCATTAATCGGGAAATTCCAGCGGATATCGTCTATGAAGATGATCAATGCCTGGCGTTTAAGGACATTTCACCACAAGCACCTATGCATGTTCTACTGATTCCTAAACAAGCCATCGCCAAACTGACGGATACCAATGAAGAACATAAACATTTGTTGGGTCACATGATGGTCAAAGCCGGTGAAATTGCCAAGCAGCAAGGGCATGACGAATTCCGGGTCGTGATTAATAACGGCGCAGGTGTGGGGCAGTCCGTGTTTCACCTGCATTTGCATTTATTGGCGGGGCGCGGTTTCCAGTGGCCCCCCGGTTGATCCCACCTTTATAATTTAACCACCAAGAGCACGCAGCACAGACCGGACGCACAGGAAGAATGTGTGATCGTTTTTTTCTTTTTGCCCTTCGTGGTGAGAAAAAAATAAAAAAAAGCCGCGTTGCCGCGGCTTTGAGTACCTCGATAAAGGAGGAGGTGTAATCGTTTTATTCTTCCGCCATGTACATTTTTGTCGCTAACAAGCTGTAACTCCAGGGTAGGCCATTATTCTTCCAACCATTGACCACGCGCTGGCCTTTTTGCGGGCCTTGTTTGGCTTTGTCGCCTTCGTAGCCATCGACCACGGTATACACATTTTTATAACCGGCTTTGGCAAGCAGGTTGGCCGCCGCCGCACTTCTACTGCCGGAGCGGCAAATGAACACGATTCGGTCGTTTTCGGTTAAACCTTTTGCCGTCAGGCGATCTTTGATTTTGGGCAGGAACTGATCGTTTAATTCCAGCTTAAACTGTTTCTTTTTGTCGTCCCAGGCATACCATTCGCTCAGTTTCATATAAGGAATGTTGGCATCTGCAACTGTCGGCATGCCCAGAAAATTGACTTCGGCGCGGGTGCGTACATCGACAAATAACGTTTTATCAGTTTCTTTTTGCATTAATTCATACGCTTCATGGGAGGTAAGATACAAACCTTGGGTGGTGGTTTTTTTCTTGGGAAGGGTTTGAGCATCTACAGCCCAGGCTGAAACGGTAACAAAACACAGTAGAAGTGCAAAGAACGGAAGTATTTTTCGCATGGTTGAAACCTCTGATCGACTGAATATTAATAAATAAGCAAATAATAATATGCTAATTAATATATAGTTTCAGTCAGTAACATGCAACACTAAAAAGATTGGGGTATTCGCATCGATTCTGCCGCGTAAAAAGCAATTATTTACAAAATTTCAGTAGGTTAGTGACAACTAAACCCTTGCGCGCCTCATATGGCGGAGCAAAAAATATTATTGGGAAGGAAATTTTCTCAGTAATTTATTAACGGCTTTTCGAATGGCATCAAGACGTTGCCATTCCGGGTCTTCCAAATCGAGGGGCATTTCAAGGGTGCCCCGCCAGACGACTTGGGAGGCGTTTCTATCGATGACGTCCACAACAATGGCGCTCTTATCGCTAATCGATTGAAAGCGACGGTTGGCATCGAATGAACTGGAATAGCGAATCTGCTGGCGACGATAACTTTGGTTCAGTTCCTCAACATTGTAGCGATAGCGATCAGAGACGCTTGTCTCCGCCACGGCTTGATAATTGATCCAGATGTCTGCGGTTTCCGGCGTACTGAGTGACAAGCCTTTGCTCTGCAATTGCTCACGGAGGCTGGATTGGATGGCTGTATTCAATGTTATTGCATCAACGCCAAAGCCCCCAACGATGGCATCGCTGGTTTCATCGTCATAGAAGGCAAACGTGTGAAAGCGCAAAAACTCGGTTTGAGGATCGACGGTATAGTTAATTTCATGCACGGAGCAACCGGTAAAAATAGCGATCGCCATTGCGACTGTTACGGTTCTTAATCGTTTCATTATGTATCGCTGGTACCGGCTTTGTTGTGTTTGGCTTATGCAATGATTGATGATTTAACGAATATTATGCTTGCACTAAAAGAAATAAGCCAGTTGCAGGAATACGGCATCGCCGCCGCTGAAATACACGCCGGGGGTGCCGCTGGGTATGCCGCCGAATTCCGAGCCTCTGGCGCCCATAGGAAAGCTGAATCCGCCGAACATGGTCAGATCCTGCCGCCAATCGACGTTGAATATCAATTGAAATAAGGCGCTGGGGTCGGCCGTGTTGATAAACAGATTGGTGTTCAGCAAAGTCAACGGAGTGGTTTCCAGGCTCATACTGGCACCTATGTAGTGTTTTCCCAGGGTGTAGAGTTCGCCGCGTTGAATTCTATCCAATAATAGAGGGTTATCGGCTAACGCGGCGGGGGAGTAATCGTTGCCGTCCTGGCCGAATCCATTGTAAAAATACTCCAAAAAACCGGACAGGTTCTTCTCGAACCATACCCAGGAATAGCTGAGATTGGCCACAGCGCTCACCACCGTCTGCGAGCCGGTGTGGGTGGTGACCACATCGCCTCGTATCACGGTGCCCTGCCAGTCCATGGCGGCGCCGACCGCCAGGAGATTGTCGTCGTAATGCCGGGCGGCCAATAAATCATACTCCTTGCCACTGACAAAACCGTGGTATTTCGCCGCCGCGGAACTGGACTGTGCCGCCACTTTGCCGGTGTCCCGGTCGCGCCGCGGTACCACCACCGCTTGCACATCATCGCCGCTGGTAAACAACCATTGACCGTACGCCAGGTCATCACCGGTTTTATAATCTTTGTCCACGGCATCGGGCGCGAAGGGATTAAACACGTCCATGGGATTGTATAGCAAACCATTACCCCAGCTAATGGCCTGCCGTCCCAGGCGGACCACCAGGGATTGACCTGTATATCCTACTGTAAGCCGGTCTATGCGATGCAACAATACCTGGCCCTCCGAGTCGTGAAACACATGGGTCAAGTCGAACAGCCGGCTGCTGTCCGAAATAACGCCATAGGTAAAAAATGAGGTGGTTTGCGGCACCGTTTGCGCGGCTTTTAAGGTGTCGCTGGACATACCGATCAACTGATAATGAATGCTGGTATCCCACTGATCCCAGCGGTTGTCGGCCATCAATCGCAGGTCGAGGAAATGATCCGAGGTTTGCTGGGCGTCCACTTGAGCAAACCAGGCATCGTTATCGTAGCGAGTATAAAAATATTGGTACTTGCTGTGTCCCTTGATGTTCCAGGCCTGGGCGCTGGCGGGCGGATTGGCCCCGCAAGCGGCGAGAATCAATATAATACCGGCAATGCGATGCATCAGGAGACGCTTTGCCGGGAGCCATCATCTTCAATTTTGCCATCACGCATTTTGATGAGACGTTTGGCGTAACTCATCACCAGTTTATCGTGAGTGGAGATGATAAACGTGGTGCCATGGCGCTGGTTCAAATCGACCAACAAGTCCATGAGGTTTTCCGCGGTGTGCGAATCCAGGTTGGCCGTGGGTTCATCGGCCAACACCAAATCCGGTTCCGACACCAAGGCCCTGGCGACTGCCACGCGTTGCTGCTGTCCCCCGGACATTTCCGCCGGGCGGCGGTTTTCCATGCCGGACAATCCCACTTCATTTAAAATGGAACGGGACTTTTCCGCGCGCTGGCTGTGGTGCATGCCTTGCAGTTGCATGACAAACTCCACATTCTCCTGCGCCGTGAGTACCGGTATCAGGTTATAAGCCTGGAACACAAAGCCGATATGGTGCAAACGCATATTGGCCAGTTGTGCTTTATTCATGCGATCCACGCGCTGTTCCGCCACGGTGATCTCGCCGTGGGTGGGCGTATCCAGGCCGCCGATCAGGTTCAATAATGTGGTTTTGCCCGAGCCTGAGGGGCCGGACAAACACGCAAACGACCCCGATTGAATGTCCAGGTCAATATCGGATAACGCGTGAACAGCCAGCTCGCCTTCGCCGAAGACCTTAGATAATTGTTTGCAGATTACAGTAGACATGGTTTTAGGTTATATCCTGGTAATGGCTTCAACAGGGACATGGCGCGCGGCACGCCATGCCGGATAAAGGCTGGCAATCAATCCCAATACAATGACCACCACATTGGATAAGATCACATCGCTGGCCTGCACGACGGGATACAGCATGGTGCTCATGCCGGCGTATTCCAGTCCCTCTACGCCCAGGGCGGAAATATCCCAGCCGTCCTGGATAGGAATGATGCTTAACCACGATAGCAGGTTGCCGAAGACCAATCCCACGCTTAATAGAAAAAAGGATTCAATCAATACCTGCAGGAGAATCAAGCGCGGTTTCATGCCCAGGGCCTGAATCAGGCCGATCTCCCGGGTACGCTCGAATACCGCCATCAGCAAGGTGTTGACCAGGCCAAACGACATGGCGATAAAAACCACTATAAACCAGACCCAGACAAAACCCTCCACCACATTCAGCATAGTGGCCAAATATTTATCGATCTCCTGCCACGGCAATACTTCCAGGTCGGGCGCCGCGTCCCTGAGTTTGTCCACAATGGGTTGCTCATGGCGGTAGTCGTTGGTGAGCACCGCCAGTTCCGAGACCTGCGATCCCATCTTTAAAAATTCCTGCGCGCTTTGCAAGCCGGTAAATACGTAGCTGGTTTCGGTGGCTTCCATTTCGGTATCGAATATGCCGACGACGCGGAAACCCCGATCCACAATGTCATTATCCGGGTCCTGGCTCATGATGACAATGCGCCATCCCAGCCGGGTTTCCAGGCGTTCGGCCAGTTTGGCGCCAATGATGACACCGTCGTCCCGGGGCGACTGCAAATAACGGCCGTCTGTGACAGCCCCAGCCAAAAACAACATCTCCCGCTCACGTAGCGGCGATATACCCACCAGGGTGACACCGGCGGATTCTCTTTCGCTGCTGATGACGGCAGGCACCCGCACCCGCGTGGACCAGGTTTGGATGGCTGGATCCTGCAGCGCTTGTTGCAAGCTATCCGAAGGCGCCGGCATGGAATTGGCGATAGAGGGATCGTCCCGGTAAGCCGGGGCGTGGATCTGTACGTGAGCGATCAGGTTTTTAATGGAATCGGTAATCATTTGATCCACCATGCCGCGCATTATGGCCGTTAACCATATCATGGCCCAGACGCCCACGGCGATGGCGCCTAGCATAATCAAGGTGCGGCGGTGATTGCGCCAGACGTTGCGCCAGGCGATAACCGTGAGCATGGCGGTGATTGTGCCAAACGAGTAGCGTGTCATACCGCCTGCATGGCCTCCACGGGTTTTAATAAATGGATGCGTGTCGCTGGCCATAAGGCCGCGAGCAAAGTGGCGATAAAGATTACCCCGGGGCCCAACAACAATGAAACCGAATTTAACGCCGGATAAAAACGATCCGGCAGATTAAATTTCGATGCCAGTTCTTCCATGCCGGGATAGCTAAAGCCGTGAATTACGAAATAGGTGGTAAAAGCGGCGCCCGCGGCGATACCGAACAACATGCCCGTGACAGCCATGAAGAAAGACTCGGTCCAGACCAGGCGGCCCACTTTACCGGGAGTGACGCCTAAGGCGAGCATAATGCCGAATTCCCGGGTTCGCTCCAGCACCGACATCAGAAAGGTGTTTAACACGCTAAAGGCCACTAGCGCCACCAGCACCCCGTACATTAACCACGCCGTGGAAAAATCCGCTTGTATGGCTTGTTTGAGGCCCGGTTGCAGGCGCTCCCAGTTGACCACATCCAGGTTGTCATCGTGTATCAAGTTGCGCAGCCTGGCGGTTAAGTTTTGAGTTTGCTCGTGGGAGGTGGCGGTTACCACGATGCTGTGCGCACTGCCGCGCATACTGAACACATCCTGGAAATACCGCAATGGTAACTGCACCAGTTGGCGGTCCAGTTCGGTGTTGCCGCTCTCGTAGATACCTACGATGGGCACCACGGCCGCGGCGAAAGAACCGTCTTTTCCGCTTCCCAAAAGCGTTAGTTCATCGCCAATGCCAGCTTTGAGATTTCGCGCCATAACGCTGCCGATGACCGCTTCTTCGCGGTCCGGGCCGCTCAGGTAACGGCCTTGTTGGATAAGTCCCGGGATCACCGACACCTGGGGTTCATACTGCGGTTGTACGCCGGCGATTTGGGCGCCATAGCTGCGCTTTTCGGAGGATACCAGAGCAAAGCCCATGGCGCGCGCACTGACGTGGGCATTGATTTTGGCTTCGGTGTGACTGTTGGTGTTGTGCAATTCCTGGCGGATATGAGCGGCCAACTCTATGGCATCGGGAACCGTGCGACGCATTTGCGGATTGTCCAAATAACCGTGTGCTTGAATTTGCACATGGCCGGTAAACGACTGCAAGGTGTTGTCGATCATCATATCGTACTGACCCAGTTGCAGGGCGATCATCCACACCAGGAGAACATCGGAAAATACGATCGCCGCTAACGTCAGGCCTGTGCGTCGCGGATGCCGCCACAGATTGCGCCAGGCCAGTGTCAGATTAATACCCACGGTTATTTGTCTTGTTTACCGACGCTATTCCCTGAACAACGCCATTGTTCGGCCGGAAGGGACTCAGTACACTGACAAGCGTAAGGCGCGTCACTTTAATTCTGCATTTATTTTGTGGAGTCCTCATAGGAACCGGTGGTGTCTTGGTGGCTAAAAACGCGGATTGCGCAAATTGGACAACGTGAAGGTGCTCTGTGCAATTGCTATATCGAACTCAGCCGATTCAGTCGTGATTTGTGTCCATTCTTGGGGTTTTTCCACATTAACCATGCGCTGTTTTGTCGCCACCGTGCGCCCGCCCAATTGCGCTATATTCAAAGTTTTCAATTGCTTGGTCAATACCATGGCCTGGTCAAAAAAGGCGTGTTCCAGAATAATATGATCATCACGTATTGTTAATTGTTCTTTTCCCCAAACCACCGCGGCGTGTTCGAGGGGAATGGATTCGATGACATAAACCGTGTGTTCTTGTTGGATTTCGGTACTGATGATGGTGTGCCGGTATTCATCGATAATATCGTCGGATTGGGCGATGTCTTTGTTGGAAAAGTCCGACCCCATCCAGCTTTGGTTCATCATGCTGGAGGGAATTTTTATCACCCGGTTTATTTTCGGGGAATACGTCCACATTTTTTTATCGATGAGCAATGTGGCGTTACCGGCGTCTTTGGCCGGTTCGGTGACCCTCACCAGGGATTTTTTTTCGCCCAATGTCCAGCTGCGCAGCGTCATGCTGCGCTCCCAGTCCGGGCGGTGAATGGTCATGGTAACCACGGAATACGAGGATGTGCCGCGCCAATGATCGATAGCGTTTTTTATAATGGTATTGGCGTCGGGAGCGGCCACACTGGGGCTTGCGAACAATAGTAAAAAAAGCAATAGTAACGAGGTCCAATGAGCGTTTAGCGCGAGACGTAACGGCATTTAAAATCCTTTGCTGGTGTGGCCGGTACCTAAGACTGTGATTTATAACAGATGCGGGGGGGATAAGTGAATGGGGCTAATATTATGAGATCGTGCACTTTAGCAACAAACTATTGCCAAAACCGCCTTGGATGGTCAAAAATATTGGCACTTAAAATATTTTTCCTTTAATATAAAAAATATTTATTTGTGTAATAAAAAATCAATTGTTGAGTAATTCTGAAAAAAGTTCTAATTTGGAGATTGATAGATGATTGCATTATAAAGACGTGGAGCAACTCAACTGCGTCACGGTACACTGCAATTGTTCCACGGAAGGCACGACACAAACAACCAGAACACACCCGGGTGGTTTCTCCCAAACGTAGTAGCTGTTGGTTTATTCTAGTGCAAAGCCTTGTCTCAAGCGAAATCACCCAGTAGGTCAGTATTTTTAGGTAGGGGGAAATATGTCAGTGCAATTTGAATCTATACCTTCAGGCCGTAATCGATACGGTGTTTGGCTATTCATAGTGAGTTGTTACCTCGCGATGTCGCCATCCAGCTATGCTGTTGATAATCCAAATGAATTTCCAGGGCGAGAATTATATCCACTGGTCCCGATCATTGAATTGGATAAGCTGTTCGAAGTGTTTTCCGATGTGACGGTTGTGGATGTACGCTCGCAGTATGAGTTTGAAACCTTGCGCATCAAAGGGGCAGTGAATATTCCTTTATCCTCCCCCACCTTCGTGGAGCAAATGGGAGCGTTGCGCAGTAAGGATAACCGACCCATCGTGGTGTACTGCAACGGAAAAACCTGCATGAAGTCGTATAAAGCGGCTCTCAAGTGTTCAGTGAACAAAATTGATGATGTACAAGCCTACGATGCCGGCATCATGGATTGGGCGCGCACTTATCCCCAGCATGCGGTATTGTTGGGGCGCAGCCCCGTCGATACCAAGAAATTGATATCCCAGGAAGAATTCAAAAAACACCTGCTCAGCCCCGATCAATACGGTGAACAAGTCGCCTCCTCGTCAGCCATTGTGCTGGATGTTCGTGACCGTTTTCAGCGCGAAGGCTTGTCATTATTTGTGGGCCGCGAGCGGCGTGCGTATTTGGATGACACCAAAAGCCTGGACCGCTATATCGAAAAAGCCAAGCGGGAAAACAAACCCCTGCTGGTACACGACGCCGCCGGCAAACAAGTGCGTTGGTTGCAATATTATCTATACGACAAAGGCTTACGCGATTTTTATTTTATGGAAGGCGGCACTTCGGCGTACTATGAACAAATGAAAAAAGAATTTATCCGCTAATCCAGCTCCATCTTATAATTCCTCTTATGCAGTAATCCCCCCCCGTCTGTTGCGGCTATGGCCGCAGGCCCGCCTGTGATTGCGCGAAATCGCTAAAGAAAACCCCACGTTGATCGTTAATTATGGTGGATAAAAATCAAAAGCGGATGCATTGGCAGCCGTAGCACATGGCGCGAATGCAGGCTGGAGAAGGATTAATTCAACAAACGGTGAACGTTATGGTCTCATTGAATCGTGGTAAGTTCCGTATGATAGGTATGGCATTCGTTGCCCTGATAGCCGCTATTGGCTTGTCCGGTCATGCGATGGCAGCAGAGGGGCAAGGCGATTTCCCCGGGCGAAAGTTGTACCCCGAAATATCCCATATTTCCATAGAACAATTACATGGCCGGCAAAACGACGTGGTCATTGTGGATGTGCGTTCGGCGTACGAATACCAGACCCTGAGAATTGCTAACGCCATCAACATTTCCGTGGCGGATGCCAATTTTATCGAGCAAATGCAGGCATTACGAAAACAAGATCCACGGCAAATCGTTGTGTACTGCAATGGTAAAACCTGCATGAAGTCTTACAAGGCCGCCAGAAAGTGTCAGTTGGAAGGCATAGAAGACGTGCTGGCTTATGACGCCGGGGTGATGGATTGGGCGCAAAAATATCCGGCCGACACGTTATTGCTGGATGTTAAACTCAATGATCCGTCAAAACTGATCAGTAAGGCCCATTTCAAGAAGCACACACTTACCCCCGATGATTTTGGCGAACGGTTGGCTTCAACTGATGACATAGTGTTAGATGTGCGCGACCGTTTTCAACGCGAAGGTTTATCAATATTCGTGGGCCGGGAATACCGGGTGTATTTGGACGATACCAAGAAGCTGGACCGCTACATCAATAAAGCCATAAGAGAAAATAAAGGGTTGTTAGTTTATGATGCGGCCGGCAAACAAGTGCGCTGGTTGCAATATTATCTGGAAAGCAAAGGCATAAAGAATTATTACTTTATGGACGGCGGCATCCACGCTTATTACAAACAGATTGAAAAAGATTTATAAAGACAACTATGGCCATAAAAACGGGCAATGGCGGTCATTCGCCATTGCCCGTTTTTTTTGCCAATCAGCATTTTCAACCCGTGGTCAGCAGATTCCGCAGATCAATAATCGCGGCGTTGGCCGGTGAGATGTAACTCACCATGGCCTTGGAGTAGTTGGCGACCCACCCCATGGGATCACCGTTGAGCACAATTGGACTGGATAGCGGTGCTTGCGCCTGCTCCAACAAGCGGATGACTTGTCGCAGGCTGGCAACGGCGTTCTTCTTTTGCAAAACGTTATTAAAATCCACTTCGACGGCGCGCATGATATTCAACAGCGCCCAAACGTACCCCCGGGTTTCATAAAACACATCATCGATTTCCAGCCACGGCGTTTTGGCCACGATCAGTCCCGGAGTGCGGGTGGATTGCTCTGCGGCGGTGTCGCCGGCAAGATCGGTGTTGACCCGCAGTTCCTCCACACTGGCATTTAAACGCTGCGAATAATCACCCAGACGTTTTTCAACCACGGCCAACAACACATTCAAATTGTCGGCGCGGGTGAAAAACTGAGTGTTGGCAACGGTTTGTGAGGCCAGATTGTTGAGATATTCACTCGTGTGGTTGATGGCTTTACGATACTGCCTTTCGGTGGGGGGGAACAGCCAGGAATCATTGGGAAAGTGAAACAAAGGTTCCGCCTCGGCGAGGGCCTGGTTTTCGCGGGACTGCGACTGTGAGCGGGAAAAATCATTGCGCAATACTCGCGATGTGTCCCGGATCATAATCAACACACCAAACTCCCAATTGGGCATGTTATCCAAAATATCGAACAAACCGAAAAACGAGGCCGGTGGCAACTTATCATTGGACAAGTAGCCTCCGGGTTTATCAAGCAAGGTTTCCGCCACTTTGATTAACGCCGCCGTAGTCGTAAAACCGGGAACGACGTTATTTGCATCACCGCCGGCTTTCTCCAGAGCCACCGTTTTGGGATCAAAACTGTCCGGTGACCGGCTCCAATACATCCCCAGCACGGTCAATATCACAATGAGCGTAAAGAGTATGATTCCGCTACTCCACAACAATCCTTTTTCGCGGAAATTTTTCGGCGAATACCAGCCGATGATTCGGGAAAACAGTGCTCGAAGGTTATCCAACAGTTGGTACAAGCGGGTTCGCCAGGTTGTATCGTTCATAAGTTCCCTTTGCTATCGTTTTTTGGGTCACTCGTTTTCAGGACCGCAGAATAGAGCGTCACGCAGATTTGAGTCTAAAGCAAAAACCAATTGTGTCGATAATAGTTTTATTCATAAACAATGATTTAAGTGATACTGACCGCTCTGCCAGTGGAACAAAAGCACGAAGGCCTGGTTCCTGTGTCAGTGTCTTATTGTACAAAAAGCGCCGTACATTGATTCTCAGTAAGTGTGCTCAAAGTGTTCAACGCCCAAACCGGATTGTTGTTATTCCGCCGGTGTTATTAAACACTGTTGTTGAAAAAAGGACAGCAACTTGCACGTGAACAATTCAACTCATTTCGATTCGGTATCCGCCGATACCTTGTTGACCACTGAACCGCAATGCGCGGAACAAAGGCAACTGGTGCGTGCAATTCGCCTGGGTTTTGCTGTGGTATTGGGCTTAACTGTCATACTGGGCGGCATTGGCTTACATCAGTTGAACAGCGTCAACGCCAGTATGAGTAAAATCGTCACCGTAAACAACAGTAAAATCGCTTTGGCGTCCGCTATGCGTGACGCTATCCGTTTGCGTGCGCTATCCATCAATAAGATGCTGTCAACCCGGGACTACTTCAAGCGGGACGAGGAACTTATTAAATTCTATGATTATGCCAGAAACTACCGTGAAGCCAGGGCGCAATTGATTGCGCTGGGCATGGACGAGCGGGAAAAAGCGATCATTGAGAAACTGGCCCGCTACGCCCAGGCTTCCCAGCCCTTGGTGAGGCAAGCCGCCGAGTTGTTAATGGACGGCGCATTACCAGCCGATTTCGATCGCAGGTTCGAACAAGCCACGCTCGAACAGGAAAAGTTACTGGAATTGCTCGACGAATCCATTGAATTGCAAAAACAATACGCCAATCAGGCCCTGGCTGCCGCGAAGCGCAAATTCGAATACACCATGGCCAGCTTTTTACTGGTATTGACGGTGTTGCTGAGCATCGGCATTGTCATTGCGCGCGTTGTGGTTCACTACGCGGCCAATAAAAACCAAGCGCTGACATTGAAAAACCTGGAGTTACAAAAAGCCCGCGCCAAAGCCGACGAAACCACGCGGGCCAAAAGTGAATTTCTGGCGAACATGAGCCATGAAATCCGCACGCCGTTGACCAGCATCATCGGGTTCTCCGAGACCCTGACGGAAGCCAATCTGAGTGCCGAGGATCGCCGCCGCGCGGTATTGGCTATACGCAACAGCGGCCGGCATTTATTCGATATCATAAATGATGTATTGGATATCTCGAAAATTGAAGCCGGCAAGCTGGAGACCGAATCCATTGAGGTAAGTCCTGTGGAGTTGGTCAAAGACACCGTTTGTATCGTCGGGCAAAAAGCCACCGAACGGGGGCTGCGCATCCGCACGCAATTCGATTTGCCATTGCCCAAAAACATTATTTCCGATCCTTTTCGCCTCAAGCAGATCTTGTTAAACCTGTGCGGAAACGCCGTAAAATTCACCTCCGAGGGAACCATCACCATTAGCCTTGGATATGATTCAGCAACGCGACAGATGATATTTTCCGTCACCGATACCGGTATCGGTATGACTCAAGAGCAGGTTGCACACGTTTTTGCACCGTTTCATCAGGCGGACAAATCCACCAGCCGCTACTACGGGGGTACCGGTTTGGGCTTGTCGATCTCCAAACAATTGGCCCAGCGGCTAGGGGGGGATATCACTTGCCGCAGTGAAGTGGGCAAGGGCACCCAATTTACGCTCAGGATCGCGGCGGGAGAGCCTGAGTCGTTGCAATGGCTTGAAGACGTGGAGGGTGAAACCGATTATTGTGCTCAGCCCTCAATGCCCATTACCACCCCACAATTGAGTGGCCGTGTGCTCCTGGCCGAAGATACGCCCGATATCCAGGCATTGATTACCATGTTACTCAAAAAAGCGGGGCTTTCAGTTAAGGCGGTGGATAACGGGGCTGATGCGCTGCAATGCGCCATGCGCGAGCGTTACGATTTAATCATTATGGACATGCAAATGCCGGTGATGGACGGACTGTCAGCGATACAACAGCTGCGTCAATCGGGTATTGAGCAACCTATCGTATCGCTTACCGCCAATGCCACCCAAGACGACAAAAACCGTTGCCTGCGAGCGGGGGCGGACAATTTTGTGGTCAAACCGGTGGATGTGGTGTTGTTTTATAACCTCTTAAGCCAGTATTTGCCCGAGCAACCCCAGTCGGTGGAGTTGGCATCGGAGGCAAAAAGCAAATCCGCGTTCCGCGATCCGGTGTCCCCGGCCGCTGACATCACGCCCATAGACGACGAAATGCAGCACATGATTAACGGTTTCGTGAACCGCTTACCTGCAACTGTGCAGGAAATCACCGCCCAGTACCGGCACAAGCAATGGCGCGAATTGGCCGTTAGCTCGCATCGCTTAAAAGGCGCAGGAGGCGCTTTTGGATTTCCGGAATTAAGTGAAATCAGCGATCAAATCATGGCGCATGTCCGCCATGGCGACCACGATGATGCGCGCGACAATGAACTTCCAAAGCATGACTTGCAGGAATTGATTGACCGGCTGAATCATCGCTGTCAGCAAATAACCAAAAAAGCCGGCTAGTGATTCCCCGGGAGGCGGTAGTATTATTAAAAATCCCAGGGAGTTGAGTTCAATTATTGCACCACACGCCAATTACTGTTATTACAGCCTAGTGTAGTGTCCTACACTGGAAAACCGAAGGTGTCAGCAAGAAGTGGTATTGCCGATTGTACGAGCGGAAAAATCCGATGACAGGGACTCGTTTCAACCCTCCCAATGGCTTTTCGGAGAAATTGAGCAAACCGATACACAATAACACGGACCACGCATATGCGAGTATTGTTAGCTGAAGATGACGATTTACTGGGAGACGGTTTAAAAACCGGCTTAAAACAAGAGGGTTATACCGTCGATTGGGTCAAAGACGGCCAAAGTGCCGAAAACGCGCTATTGGATAACGAATTTGATCTGGTAGTACTGGACTTGGGATTACCGAAAAAAGCCGGATTGGAAGTGTTAAAGCAGCTACGCAATTCCGGCAAACACATCCCGGTATTAATTTTAACGGCTCGGGACAGCGTACAGGACAGAGTAACCGGACTGGACAGTGGAGCGGATGATTATTTGGTGAAACCGTTTGACCTGGAGGAGCTCTGTGCTCGCTTGCGCGTGCTGCAACGGCGCACGGCTGGCCGCTCGGCGCCGGTGATAATACACGGTGGCATCAGTCTGGATCCGGCGGCGCACAAAGTATTGCTCAACGGCGACGCCATTAATCTGTCCATGCGGGAATTTGTCTTGCTACAACATTTAATGGAAAACATCGGCCGGGTCATTCCCCGTGCCCGCCTGGAAGAAAAACTCTACGGCTGGGACGCCGAAGTGGAAAGCAATTCGTTGGAAGTCTTTATCCATCATCTACGCAAAAAACTCGGCGCCGATTTCATCCGTACCGTACGAGGTGTGGGTTATATGATCGAATAACCTTCAGGAGAATTCCGCAACGCCCTGCTTTGCTTTTACTTCACCATGGCAATTGGAAAAACGCGTTTCGCAATAATTTATCCGTTTTAAAGAGACAAAATCTTGGTAACTTCCATCCGTCGCCGTCTGTTGTTCACGCTGCTATTTACCATTTCCCTGGTAAGCGGCATAACCTTGTTGCTCAGCTATTACGATGCCCAGCATGAAGTGGAGGAATTGTTTGATGCGCATTTGGCCCAATCGGCCAAGGTGCTGCAGGCCTTGCTGTTGCCCGAATTGGTGCAAGGCGACGCTGTGCGCTTGCAATCCTTCTTGCATTATACGGAGAGTTTCCCACTGGTTATCGACAGCGAAGAAGAGGCCAGCGCCTACGGGCATGAATACGAACGCAAACTGGCGTTTCAGGTATGGGACCATGAAAAAAACCTGATTTTGAAATCGGCCAGCGCACCTGAAGCGCCGTTGTCGATTCCCGGCCTGGAACCGCGCAACCGGGGCTATTCCGACGAAATCGTTCAAGGCGCCAGCTGGCGGGTGTTTAAACTGTGGGACAGGCAGGAACGTTTTCTCTTTCAAGTGGCGGAACGATTCGATGTGCGCGAGGAGTTAACGAACGATATTAGTAACAGGCTGCTGGCGCCGGCGTTTCTTGCCCTGCCGATATTAGGTATTATGATTTGGATTGGCGTTGGCCGGGGACTAAAACCGGTGCGCCATGTTGCCGAGGAAGTCACCCGCCGTGATCCGCATAATTTACAGCCTATGCAGGTAGGCCCCGTTCCGGTGGAAATCCGGCCACTGGTTACCGAGTTAAACGAATTGTTTGAGCAATTGCGCCATGCCTTCGATCGAGAGCGGCGCTTTACCGATGATGCCGCGCATGAATTGCGCACCCCGCTGGCATCGCTAAAAACCCAGGCCCAAGTGGCGCTGCGGGCCACCGATGAGACAGAACAACAACAGGCGTTAAACCAGGTGATTTCCGGGGTTGACCGGGCCTCGCACTTGTTGGAACAGTTACTCACGTTGGCAAGGATCAATCCGGAAAGCAATGAGCTCAAGTGCGAAGATATTTTTCTGCACGCTTTGGCAGCAGACGTTATAGCCCAAATCGCGCCCGCGGCATTTACCAAGAAAATTACCTTGGAATTGACCGGTGACCGCAATGCCTTGGTCAAATCCGACCCTATCAGCTTATCGGTCTTAATCCGAAACCTGATGGATAACGCCGTGCGTTATACCCCTGAGGGAGGGGCGGTCTCGGTGGATGTGGGTAAACAGGGCCAAAAAATCGTGTTGACAGTATCCGATACGGGTCCTGGCATCAGCCCCGATTTGCAACATCGGGTCTTTGACCGGTTTTACCGCATGGTGGGTAATCATTCCCAGGGATGCGGATTGGGCCTGGCCATTGTCAAACAAATCGCGGATTTGTTTGACCTGAGTGTGGAGTTGCGCAATAGCGAGCAGGGCAACGGGCTGATTGCCAAGGTAACGTTTAATTAAGTTTACCGTATTGCTGCACGGCGAGTGGTTCTATTTAGAAGCGAGACTCCGTCGATACGAGAAACTGGAATTTTTTTGTTCCCGCTTCCGCATCCAGCGCATAAGCCAGGTCGAGATGGATGATGGTGCCGCGGCTGGTACGGCTGGGGGACAACCGCAGGCCCATGCCGACGTCTTTTAGAAAACCCGCGTGACTTTCGGGTGTGACATCGGGGGTCCAGGCTCGGCCCATATCGAAAAAGGCCGCCCCGCCAACATAGAACAATTGCAACACGTGCCAATCCGTATAGTAGCGTTGTTCCATACGGAATAATACCCGCCGGTTGCCATCCTGGATGCGCGCCGGATATCCCCGCAAACCCGACGCGCCGCCCAGCAACAACTGATTTTCGCCATCCAGGTGATGGCCGATGTCGATATCGAGTTCGGTGTAAAACATCTGGTTGGCAAACAGGGGATAAAAATAGCGGGTTTCCGTTTCTAACAGCAGATTTTGCGTATATCCTTCGCCCAAGCGGCCAGAGCTCGCTACCTTGAAGAGCAATAAATGATCCGCAAAGGTCTGGTTGGTATTGTAATAGTTGAAGTCATAAATTAGCGCGTTGCGGTCTGAGCCAAAACTGTCGTGCGACCAGCCCAGTTGCACATAATACGTAGTGCCCAGGTTGATATCCTCGGTGCGGCCGATTAAATTGATGCGCGAGGTTTTAATATACCGACTGATTATGCTGTCGTATTGTATCCAGGGGTAGGCAAGACTACGGTCATCCGGTATCGAACCGGTATTTCTGGTGGCATTGACGGGGTTAAACCGGTTCCTATCCACGGTAAATCCCAGTTGCCAGCGGCCGGTATGATTGCCTATTTGTCCCCGTGAGTAGCCGCCGCTGAGTTCGTAGAATTCTTCATCCTGGTAAAAATAATCCGCTTCTTCCCCGCTTTCGTACAGAATTTCCTGGCGCGAAAACGTTGAGCCTTCCAAGTTCATGGCCCAAGGGGTTTCCAGTGAATAAAAAGGTCGTTGCAATTGCAATTGTTTTTTCCGCCCATCGGTGTTGTAACTGTAACCGGCGGTTAACTGAAAACGCTGCGCTGTTAAGAAAGGATCGTGATACTGGAATTCGTTTTCGGTACGAAATTCATTGGTGTCGCGCTTGATGCGCACCGCCTTACCCAAGCCGGCGAAGTTGTCCTCTTGGATTTCATAACCGTAACTGGTCTCGCCGCCCTGATGTGAATAATTAACGCCGCCGCTCAGAGTCCAGACATCACGGGTTTTCACTTCTATGTCCACCCGGTTATTGTCGTAGTGCACCGGCCGGATTGCCGCATCATAAAGGTAGGTCTTGGATCTCAGTATACGCTCCGATTCTGAGATCAACTCAGGGGAGTAGGGATCTCCGGTGTTAAACAGCAAATCATCCCGCACCACGAAAATTCTGGTGTTGATGTGAAGTCTATTGGCCAGGCGGAAAAAGTAATAATTTTCCTTAGGGTCTGAGATATCAAATATATCCCGGATTTTATAGTGGATGTCACCGATGGTGGCGCCGTTCGCCATTAGTACTTTATCACTGGGAACCGTATCCGGCCGCGGCAAGGATTCAAGAACCTGGGCTGTATCAGCTCCCCACGCCTCATTACCGGAATTAAACACGATGACCAGTGTGAGTCCGGTTGTCGCTAGTAGCGAATATCCAAACCGGAGGATTCCCCGGGCGGTGTCAGCTGTATAGAACCGTTTGCGAAAGGTGGTACGGGAACGGGTTGCCCCGTAACGCCAAGGCGTTACAATACGTCCGGCAAACGGTAAAACGGCCGGCTGGTTAGATTCCGAAGTGCGCACGCAAACCATTGGAAAATCTGTAAGATACCTGATCCATGGGAGATATGCGCATCAATTCCATGGTGCGAATGACACGATTCCAGAGATTGGAACGCAAACACCAGTTGTATTGAAGATCATCGCACGCGTGATTCAAAATAGAATGAGCCCATTAGCATTGCTCGTGTAGGACACTACACTAGTATAAATCCTGTAAAAAGTTGAACAAACGCCAAAACGCCGCTCCTAAAACAAAACCCGCTGGGATTAAAATCAGCAAACCGGAGTCTATATCACCGCACAGACTCACACAAACACGACCATGAGAGCCCCCATCGATCATGTTGAACCCAACCACAAGGTACGGATATGAGCGACAAAAAAGAGATTAGCAAATCATCTCGTTCGGAAATAGACGCGTTTCTTAATAAAGTCGCCACGACCCCGGTAGTAAAAAAACCAGGGGAGCGTGGCCGGCTGGTGTTCGCCATGGATGCCACCGCCAGCCGCGAAGCCACCTGGGATCAAGCGACACAAATCCAGGCGGAGATGTTCCGGGAAACCGCCTCGTTGGGAGGATTGGATATTCAGTTGGTGTATTATCGAGGATTCGGGGAATTTTTTGCTTCTTCCTGGGTGAGCTCCTCCGAGACGTTGCTGCAGACGATGACCGGTGTTTCCTGTGTCGGTGGATTTACCCAAATCGGCAAAGTGCTGCAACATAGCTTAAAAGAAACCCAGAGGCAAAAAGTCAACGCCGTGGTGTTTGTCGGCGATTGCATGGAGGAGGATGTCGACAGGTTGTGTCATCTGGCGGGTCAACTGGCATTCCAGGGCGTACCGGTGTTCATCTTTCACGAAGGTGATGATGCGGTTGCCGCCAAAACATTTCGCCAAATCGCGCAAATCACCAACGGGGCTTGCTGTCCGTTTGACCGGCGTAGCGCTCAGCAACTCAAAGACCTGCTCAGCGCGGTTGCAGTGTATGCGGCGGGCGGTTATAAAGCATTACAGGATTTCCATCAACGCAAAGGCAGTGTGATCCTGCAGCTTATGCATAAAAAATAACGGAAGGCAGCGCTCATGCGCACGTTGATTTTACTCATTGCGGTTGTACTGATTTTGTATATTGCACGCCATTTTTGGCGGAAAAAAGGGCTTTCCGGTAAACAAATTTCGCAGAAGTTCGTGCTCTACGGGCTGTCGGCGGCGTTGGTGCTATTGATGCTCACCGGGCGAGTGAATTGGGTGATGGGTGCGCTGGGAGCGGCATTACCGATCCTTGCGCGATTTTTGCCGTTAATCCGTTATATGCCGTTGTTGGGTAACCTTTACCGCCGCTTTCAGCAAAACCAGAGCGCGCCCGGTAGCGCCGCAGGCAATCAAACCTCCAGTGTGCAAAGCCGGTATCTGCGGATGATATTGAATCATGCCAGTGGGGAAATGGACGGCGAGATTCTCGCCGGGCGTTTACAGGGTAGAAAACTCAGTGAGTTGCCGGTGGAGCAGCTCACTGAGTTGCTCAGTGAGTTCTCCGCTGACCAGGATTCCCTGGCATTACTGCAAACCTATCTGGACCGGGTGCACAGTGACTGGCGAGATCACGTTGGCGGCTTTTATTCAGGTGAGGGTGCCGGTGCTGACGCGGATAGCAGCCGCAACGCAGCTACGTCGGGGCAGATGAGCGCGCAGGAAGCCAGAGAAATCCTGGGGGTTGCGCAGCTAGCCAGTAAAGATGAAATTGTCGAGGCACACCGACGCTTAATGCAAAAACTGCATCCCGACCGCGGCGGCTCCAGTTATTTGGCGGCAAAAATCAATCAGGCCAAAGACTTATTGTTGAAAAACGCGCAGCAATAAGTGACGTATCTTAGAGTACACAAAAAACCCGTACACAAATAATCCAGGACACTCGCTACAGGAAAAATTATGTCTGATGAAACCGACGAAAACCTGGTGGAACTTCAAATCCGCATCGCCCATCAGGAGGCGGCCATTGATTCTTTGACCGAAAATGTCATGGCGCTGGAGAAGCGCTTATTGGCCATCGATAAACAATTGCAGGATATCAAATCGATATTACACGAAGCGATGCCGTCGTTACTGGCACCGCAAGATCAGGAAACTCCGCCGCCGCACTATTGATCGTTGCCGCACAGGCGGGCAGCGGCTAGTGTATATGCGGTGTATTTACGGTCTTGGTGGGGTTAGTCTTTAGGCTTGTCCGAGGAGGGTTGTTTCGCGGGACTCTTCAAGTCGACGACCACGTTTTTTTGCGGTTCGTCGATGAAATGCGGGCGGGATTGGGATTCACGCCCGGCGGCGATTTGCAGTTCGTTTTCCCGGGCGCTGATCAGGCCCAGGCAATCGCGTATGCCTTCGATGGTGTGGTCGCTCAAAGGGTGTTTCATTCCCGGTTGGGTGGTTGTATCTTTGACAATATCGGTGAGCACTTTTTTAACCATGCGTAAAATGCGCTCTTCGTGGGAAAGTTCGGATTGGCTCATAACAGTTGCTCCATTTTGAATAGCAGTTTTTTTGTACATCAAATTAGGTCTCAATAAATAATACGGCAATAAAGGGCGGGGTGCACCAATGTCGTTAATAACGTCGTTAATTACGTCGCTAAAAACGTCGCCAAATCTAAGGTAGCATATGGAAAACAATCCAGACCATATCACTTCCGCGATAACCATCCGTGTCAGCGCCCGTGCCAAACATGCCTGCCTCAAAGTCAATGGCGTCGGTCACGTGGAAGTGGTCATCCCCAAGGGATACAATCAAAGCCTGCTGCCTGAATTTATCGCCCAACATCAAACCTGGTTGAACAAAACCATCGCCCGCATGAAAGCCGTGCGCGACCCGGCATTGGATACCCTGCGGCCGCAACGCATTGAATTGCAAGCCGTCAACGAAACCTGGCAGGTCAATTACGGCTTGCGGGAAAAACCCGGCATGAGTGAATATCGCAATGCGCACTGTGATCCGGCGCTTTGGGTCTGGAACCGCGAGGAGAGCGAGCCTGTGACACCTTTGCTCAGCAAGTGGTTGACGGCAAAAGCCAAATCCACTCTGCCGGCGTGGTTAGAGCAGGTTAGCGAGCAAACGGGATTGCGCTATTCCAAACTCTGCATAAGGGCGCAGAAAACCCGCTGGGGTTCTTGTTCCCACAAAAAACACATCAATCTCAACCGCGCATTGCTGTTTTTGCCCGAGGAGCTGGTACGTTATCTCATGATCCATGAACTCAGCCATACGGTGCACCTGAACCACTCACGGGCTTATTGGTCGCTGGTGGCGCGCTGGGCGCCGCAATATCAATCCTATGAAAAACAGCTCAACCAGTATTCCTCCCGCATTCCCCTGTGGGCGTTGCAGTAACGGCCCGTCTTTATTTTGCGTTTGTTTGTAATTCTGGCGGCTATTCATCGTCTGTAAGGAAACATCAATCGGCAACATCAATCGGCAAAACAGGATAGGCAAAGGCGGAATTCATGCGAAAATTGTTCAATACCAAGGTGTTAATTGCGCTGCTGATCATTGGGCTCATTAGCGCTTTTTTTATTTTGGATGCGGGACGTTTTTTTACCCTGGAGTATGTGCAATCGCAGCGCGAGAACTTTTTACAGTTTTACGCCGAGCATCGGATTTCAACGATTGCCTTGTATTTCGTGATTTATGTCGTCGTCACCGGATTGTCTTTGCCAGGCGCGGCTATCATGACCCTAGTGGGTGGCGGCATATTTGGTTTGTTAATCGGCACTTTGGTGGTGTCGTTTGCCAGCACCATCGGCGCCACCCTGGCTTTTTTGGTGTCACGGTTTTTGTTGCGTGATTATGTGCAACACAAATTCGGTGAGCGATTGCGGGCCATTAACCGGGGCATAGAAAAAGAAGGTGCGTTTTATTTGTTCACCTTGCGGTTGATTCCCATTTTTCCCTTCTTTGTGATCAACCTGGTGATGGGATTGACGCCGTTGAAGACGTGGCAGTTTTTCTTTGTCAGTCAGATCGGCATGTTGGCCGGCACCATTGTGTACGTCAACGCCGGTAGCCAGTTGGCATCCATTGACACCGTGAGCGATATTCTATCGCCCTCATTGCTACTGTCCTTCGCATTGCTGGGACTGTTTCCGCTGATTGCGAAAAAGCTGGTGGAATTGCTCAAAGCCCGCAAAGCGCATAGCGTGGATAGACCATAACGCCAAGTTTTTTCCAGCGATTGCGTAGTCTATAAACCAGTCTATAACCAAGACCAAGTCATTTAAGCGGAGAGTTTTAACCATGAAAGCATTTCGCAAACCCAGGCATTTTGAATATAACCTGGTCGTCATCGGCGCCGGTTCCGCCGGATTGGTGTCGGCGTACATCGCCGCCGCGGTAAAAGCGAAAGTGGCCTTGATCGAGAAACACAAAATGGGCGGCGATTGCCTGAATACCGGCTGTGTGCCCAGTAAAGCCTTGATCCGCTCGGCGAAAATGCTCAATTATACCCGCCGCGCGCGGGATTTCGGTTTTAAAAACGCTACGGTGGAGTTTGATTTTGCCAGCGTCATGGAACGGGTGCAAAGCGTGATCCAAAAAGTCGAACCGCACGACTCCGTGGAACGTTATACCCAACTGGGCGTGGATTGCTATGAGGGGGAGGCCAAGGTCCTCTCCCCTTATGAAGTCCAGGTGAACGGCAAGACTTTGACCACCAGGAATATTGTTGTGGCCACCGGCGCCCGGCCCTTGGTGCCGCCCATCGAAGGCGTGGAGGAGGTGGATTATCTTACGTCCGATACGGTGTGGGAGTTGCGCCAGCAACCCAAGAAACTGCTGGTACTGGGCGGTGGTCCCATAGGCTGTGAGCTGGCGCAGGCCTTTCACCGCTTAGGCTCGGAAGTCACTATAGTGGATCGTTCTTCGAATGTGCTCAGCCGCGAAGACGACGATATATCCCAATGGGTAATGCAGCGATTCAACGCAGAAGGCATCAAGCTGCTGGCCAATTACCAGGGCGAAAAATTCAGTATCAACCAGGGGCAAAAAACGCTCCTTTGTAAGCACAAACACACAGGCGAGCAAATCAGTGTGGCGTTCGATCAAGTGCTCATCGCGCTGGGGCGGCGCGCCAACGTGAGCGGTTTTGGCCTGCAGGAGTTGGGCGTGACGATTCGAGATAATGGCACGCTGGCAGTGGATGCGTTTTTGCGCACCAACTACCATAATATCTATGCCTGCGGCGATGTGGCCGGGCCGTATCAATTTACCCATACTGCGGCGCATCAAGCCTGGTACGCCGCAGTGAATGCCTTGTTCAGTCCGTTTAAAAAATTCAAGGCCAATTATTCGGCCATTCCCTGGGCCACGTTTACCGATCCGGAAGTGGCGCGGGTGGGATTAAGTGAAAAAGACGCCCGAAGGCAAGGCATTGCCTACGAAGTCATCACCTATGGCATTGACGATCTGGACCGGGCCATCGCCGACAGCGAAGATCACGGCATGGTTAAAGTATTGACGGTGCCGGGCAAGGACAAAATCCTGGGGGTGTGCATCGTCGGCGCCCATGCCAGTGACATCATTGCCGAATATGTGTTGGCCATGACCCACGGCATCGGTTTGAATAAAATCCTAGGCACTATTCATATTTATCCTACCCTGGCGGAGGCCAATAAATACGCCGCCGGCAACTGGAAAAAAGCCCATAAGCCGGAAACATTATTGCGCTGGGTGGAAAAGTTTCATGCCTGGCGGCGTTAGGAGGACCATGGCAATGCACCCCATAAACAAAGCCGTGAAAATGATTGCGTTGGTCGGCGTGTTTTGGCTCGCCAGCACCGCTGCGCCGGCGGCAAGCTTTGATCATGAGCACAGTGCGTGGCAGGAGCTGCTGCAAACCTACGTAGTGGATCACGGCGCGTACAGTGAAGTCCGTTACCTGCAATTGCAGCAAAATGCCATCGCTGCACTAGAGAACTATTTGCAGTCACTCTCGAGGGTGCCTAAAAGCCAGTTCGATCAATGGAGCAAAGCGCAACGGCTGGCATTTCTCATTAATGCTTACAATGCGTTTACCGTGCAATTAATCGTGGCGCATTATCCAGTGGATTCCATCAAAGACATCGGCGGGTTTTTCCGCAGTCCCTGGAAAATCGAATTTTTTTCCTTGTTCGGCGAAAAAACCCACCTGGACCACATCGAGCATGAATTGATCCGCGGCCGAGATTATGCCGAACCCAGGATCCATTTTGCCCTGGTGTGCGCCTCGGTGGGTTGTCCCAAATTGCAGGGCCGGGCCTATACTGCGCAAGATCTGGAGTCTATGTTAGAATCCGCCACCAATACCTTTTTACACGACCCGTCGCGAAACCGTTATGCGGCGACGGACAATACCTTGTATCTATCCAGCATCTTTAAATGGTACGGCGAGGATTTTGCCGTAAAATCCGGCTCCGTGGAGCAATTCGTCGCCGCTTACATGAGTCACGACCCCAAGGTGCGTCAGCGCATTGGTTCAAAACAAGTGGACGTGGAGTACCTGGATTATGACTGGTCGTTGAACGATGCGAGTGATCGTTGACTGAATATCCCGTGACGGACAATTTGGTATCCATTATTTTCAATAGTGTTTTATAACAGCCATGACCGATTTGCCTTTTTGGAAAACCACCTCCCTGGAGAATATGAGCCAGGCGCAATGGGAATCCTTGTGCGACGGCTGCGCCAAGTGTTGTTTATTTAAAATCGAAGATATCGATACCGGCGATTTGTATTTCACCAATGTGGTGTGCCGGTTATTGGATTTAAACACCTGCCAATGCAGCGACTACCAGAACCGCCGCACCCTGGTGCCCGATTGCGTTAATCTCTACCAGCACGGTGACATCAAGCAATTGAACTACATGCCCTCCACCTGCGCTTACCGCTTATTGTCGGAAGGCAAGGACTTGCCCTCCTGGCATCCTTTGATCACCGGGGAACCCGATTCCGTAGTTCGTGCCGGTGAGTCGGTCAAAGGTCGTGTGTTCGTTGAAAGCGAACATCTGGAATTGCAAGACTACATCGTCGAGTGGCCTCGCTAAGCCGCCCCGCAAAACAGTTGTAGGAAGTAGTTCCACAGTTAAGCAGGCCAGTCAGGCATTTCAAAGCGCAAACTAAAACACCCATCACCGTAACCGGTGATGGGTGTGGAATGAATTGCGTGGAACGGGTTGTTTTAATGAATGGTTTTAATGGACCGTTTTACGGTTGCGCTGATTTTTTCACTTCGACCAATTCGATATCGAATATCAAGGTCTCATTGGGTCCGATATTGGCGCCGGCGCCACGTTCGCCATAGGCCAGATCCGAAGGAATATACACTTGCCATTTGGAGCCTACCGCCATCATCGGCAGCACTTCCTGCCACCCCTTAATGACGCCGTTTAGCGGAAACGTGGCGGGTTCACCGCGCTTGTACGAACTATCAAATTCGGTGCCATCGATTAAGGTGCCACGGTAATGGGCGACGACGGAAGACTCAAGCGTTGGTTTTTCGCCTTTCCCTTCGGTAATCACTTTATATTGAATGCCATTGTCCAGAGTTTTGACGCCGGGTTTGCTTTTATTTTCCGCCAGGAATTTTTCACCGGCCTCTTTGGCTTTACCGCCTTGAGCGTTGCGTTCGGCCATCAATTTTTCTTGTTTAGCCTTAACCGCCTCCTGCATTTGTTCCATGCTCAGCTGTAAGTCTTTACCTTGCAACACATCGCCGATGGCTTGGCTCAGCGCGGTTACGTCGATATCGCTCAGGCCTTGGTTTTTTAAATTTTGCGCAATTTGAAAACCTATGGCGTAACCGAATTTTTGGTCATCGGTTTTCAAGTTGTCGGCGGCAAAAGTCGGTGTCGCCACCAATAAAACACTGGCGCACAAGGCATGGGCTAGTTTGGATTTAATATTCACAATATGTCCTTTTAGATTTAATTATAAAAAGTGTGGTTATGTAACTTTATCTTTTTGCAGGGTTTATTTGCATATCGGCAATGCGGCGGTCAACTGTTCGCAGTCAAACCCGCCAGGGAGAAGATTAAGAAAGAGGCAATCTTCATGACTAAAGCTTGGAATCGCTGTAAACGTCGGATATGCTTGCTGAGGTCTCCGATAAACAATGCAAGTTTAGCTGGGAAGTGTAGTACTTTTCCCGGTAAATGAGCAAGTCATAATACAAAAACAAAAATCTTAAAAAGTGAGAGATTGAGTATAGGGTAACTACAAACTAGGGAAAACAAGGGATCTGCAGAAGGGGGGGCATATGAAGCAAGCGAAGAGTCCATGGTCATGGATGGTGCGCGGTTCGCGATGGGGGGCGTTGCAGTGTAGGTTGCTGTTCTTAATGAGTGTGATGGCGGCCTCCGCCTGTTCAAACATTGACGAAAATCCTCCCTCCGATGATGGCGGTCAGAATAAAGTCGGTAATAATTTACCAGATGTTTCCGCCGGCGAAGATTTTACCCCTGCGGAATATCTATCCGAATTCACCTTAGACGGCAACGCCTGGGACGAGGAAGACGGCAGTACTGTCAGTGTCCTATGGAGCCAGGTCAGTGGTCCGGATTCGGTGACCATAATGGCCCCCAGCCAGCCGACGACACAAGTAAAAACAGGGGTTTTCACCCAATCTCCCGGACAGTTTACCTTCCGTCTCACCGCCACTGATAAAGACGGCGGGAGCAGTTTCGATGACGTTGTCGTCACTGTACCCAAGCCGCAACTTATCATAAGTGCAGGCGACAATATCTCAGTGAACAGCGGCGATGAGGTGACGCTGCACGCCGATGTCGGCTTTCCCGATCCTGCTGTACAAAAGACTATTGTGTGGCAAAAAGTTACGGATACAGTGGTCACCGACATGAGTGGAACCACTACCGAGGATTTGCATTTTTCGGCGCCATCGGTTTCCGTAACGACCAACATACGATTTGACGTTACCGCGAGTGTTACCATCAGTGACGAAACGGAAACCGTCAGTGATACTGTCACCGTAACAGTCAATCCCAATCCCAATGCCTCGCCCGTGGTCAATGCCGGCGGCGACAGAAGCGTCGTCTCCGGCAGTTCGGTGCAAATCACTGCGATAGCATCAGACACAGATGGTAGCATCGATTCGTATGCGTGGAGTCGGGTCTCAGGCCCTTCGGTGACGTTACTAGGCTCTGCCACGCCGACAGTCAGTTTTACCGCGCCCACCGTTAGCGTAAATGATAACCTCACGCTGCGGTTGACAGTAACTGATAATGACGGAGTTGATGCCAGTGATGATGTGATCATTACAATTTTGCCCGTCAACAGTAATCAGCCGCCCACGGTGACCGCCGATGACGATCAGTTGGTCAACGGGGGTGATCCCGTCACATTGAGCGCCGTTGCCACCGATGACGGATCCATCGCCGCGTATTTGTGGAGCGATGAAACCGTCAACGGGCCGGCGATAAGCTTGAGCGGCGAGCAGACGGCTAATGTGTCGTTTACCGCCCCGCAAGTCAACCAACGTACCGTACTCACACTGCGGGTTACCGTGACCGATGATCAAGGCGTCGTTGCCAGCGACGATGTCATGGTCACCATTAACGCGCCACCGCATGCCGATGCCGGCGCCGATCAACAAGCGGAGGCAGGCAGCTCAGTGACGCTCACCGGCAATGGCAGTGATACCGATGGCAATGTCACAACCTACCTATGGACACAGACCGGCACACCTCAGGTGCCATTGATCAACGCCGATAGGCCAAGCGCGGAATTCATCACCCCCGACGTCACTCAGGCTACGGAACTCAGGTTTCAATTAACGGTCACCGACAACGACGGCGCCACCGCCAGTGATACGGTGATCGTGACGGTGAATCCCTTGCCACCCAACCAGCCACCGATTGCCCTGGCCGGTGAGGATCAGGCCGTGAACCCCGGCGATGTGATTACATTATCCGGAGCGGGTGAAGACAGCGATGGCTCGATCACCGGGTACTTGTGGGCGCATAGTCCCGGACAAAATCAGGAGCCGGTGATCAGCTTAGCGGATCCGCAACTGCAAACCGTAACGTTCACTGCCCCTGCAGTCAGTGAATCCACTACGCTGACATTTACTTTGACTGTCACCGACGATGCCGGAGACACCGGCACCGACACCGTAGTGGTCACCGTCCATCCCCTGGCTACGTTAAGCGGTACCATCACTTCCGCCAACGCCACCTTGATCGATAGCGACACCAATGCCGAAGGCACTACGCCGGTGGCGAATAATCCTTATGAAAAATCCCAGCATATCCCCAATCCAGTGACGTTGGGCGGATACGTGCACCGCGAAGGCGTGGGACCTGTTGGTAGCAGTAACAACGGCGGCGCGGTAGACGCTGAAGATGTTTATCACGTTAATTTGGCGCCAGGTCAAGTGGTAACCATATATTTAGGGGAAAGTTATTCCACTTCAGATACCCAACCAACGATTGAAGCATGGCTTACCAATGACTACACCTCCGCCGCTGACTATGTTCGATATGATTATGAGCCACGGAGCAGTAGTGGGGCGATAATCCTCACTGCGCCGGTTGCCAATAGTATTCCACCGCCCCCTGCCGACGGCCATTACCTTATTAATATTCTGGCTGGTGATAATTCAGCTTATAGTTACGTGTTAACGGTTGGTTCGGCGGCGTCTGCGCAAAGCAACGGCTGGAGTGCGCAGCAGGATTTTGTCCCATATGAACTCATTGTTGATTTTAAAGAGTCGGAGCAAAGTGGACCACTAAATAGTAAACAAAGTCAGGTTTCGCTGGCACAGCGCGCCGCTTCGGTGGGTATGGAAGCTTTGGGCGGTGCCCCGGGACGCAGTATGTTGCTGGGTTTTGCGGATCCTTCTGCCAAAGCCAGTGCATTTGCGACATTGGGTATCCAGAATCGCATTCAACCAGCG
>JAJDNG010000140.1 GCA_022340845.1 Gammaproteobacteria bacterium
CGTGGCCAGATTTGTGCCGCGCAGGCCGTGTTTCCCCAAAAAAACAATTCATTTCAGAGCCGAACACTCGCGACGATCCATGCTGCTGGATCGTCGCCGGTAGCTATGGAGCTTGTGTTGGCTTCCATAAGCTGGAGGTAAAATCTAAGCGTCTGTTCTTAGATTTTTATAGAAGAGAAAAAGGGATGGGGGGCAAAATAATGACGAAAACCACAAAAACGATTGCATATCTGTTGCCTATATTGGTGCTGATGTTCGTGCCTTATTTCATGGGTGTGGGTATGCAGCAGTCCAAAGACAGTGACAATATCCAGAAAACCGCGGACATGGTGCACGCTGTGTTACAAGCAAACCGGGAGACCTATTCGAAATACATTATCGAACGGTTAAGCCGTGAAGATCATGTTATCAAGGCTAGCGAGCATTGGGTGGAGGACAAGGCGCTACCGTTGCCGGCACAGATATTTCAGTTGAGTTCGGCCGAACTGGCGAGTGGCGCGGCTGACTTGAGTTACAGCTTGCAGTCATTGTGGGCAATCAACGAAAATAATTTCCCCCAATCCAACAAAGAGCGTGAAGGGCTGATTTACGTGCTGAATAATCCGGGGAAGAATTATTACACCACCATGGAGAAAGATGGTGTCAAATACTTCATGGCTGTGTACCCGGATCATGCCATTTCCCCGGCCTGTGTCGAATGTCACAATCGGCATGACGACAGCCCGAAGCGGGATTTCCAGGTGGGAGATCTAATGGGTGGGGTGGTTTTACGAATTGCGATGTAGAGCAGTTTAATCCGCGATGTGCAGTGTAAGCGTTACGCAATGCCGGGTTCTAAGTGACCTTTACGGGGGGCAATGCCTCAGCCTTTAGCCCATAAAGGAAAAATATTATGTAATGGTTCGTTAAATCGGCGTTGCGGCATGACTTCCAGCCAGGCCAGTAATGGATTCCACTGTTCGCAGCTTGCGGTCGCCCGGGGTTTGATGAGTTCGTGTATGCTCAGTCCTTGTTCCGCAGCGCGAATGTAATTCTGACTTTCACGGAAAGTCGCCACATAGGGCAGTTCCAAGCTGGCGAGAAACCGGCGTAACTGTTTATACACCCGGGTATTCTCCTTCACCCGGTTAGCCACCACGGCGATATTGGTCCCAAACTGCCGTGATTTACCCACCAACAACAAATCTTTAATAAAGTTGGCAGCCGCGTGGATGTCGATGGGGGAGGGCAACACCGGGATGATGATGGTATCCACCCGTTGTACATAATCCGCCAGGCGAAAGCCGGTCACACCGGCCGGAGCATCGATAATCACCCAATCCGCTTGTGAGGGAATGTGCAATTGCCATGAACGCGTCAAATCCATGCGATTTTTAAATGCCGCAATGCCGTAAATTTTCGGTTTGTCTTTGGGCCGTTGGCTCAACCAGCGCATGGCCGATCCTTGCGGGTCGTAATCCAATAGCGCCGTACTGCGCCCACGGCTGGCAAAATACCCCGCCAAATTGGTGGCAATAGTGGATTTACCGCTGCCCCCTTTGCTATTGAAAACTAAAATTCGGTGCATGGCGGCTTTGTGTCATCGAAAAGGTCCATTGACGCTATATCGGCGTTCCAGGGGAAATCTTCACCCGTCAGTACACGATAGGTTCACGATATTGCGTTGTGGCGCTAAGTCTGGGTGAGGTTATTTGCCACGCAGGCAGGAAGAACACTTCTACGTCCAAGCACTTATTTAACTTTTCGTGTTCTTCGTGGTAAAGCCTAACCGCCATTGGAATCCGAGGCGTTCTGCGCCAGCGTCCTGGGAAATAAGTTGTCCTGCAACCAGGTCTTGGTTATTCGCCAGGACTGTGTGGCGGTAGCCGAATAGTCAAACCGGAACGCATGGGGGGCGTTTTCCACCACCATAAAGCGAATGTTAGTGTGGGTATTATTTAATAGAAGTTGGTGCAATTCTTTGGAGTGATCCAGCGGGGCTATCCTGTCATTTTCACCGTGAACGATCAACACCGGTACTTTGATGGAGTCGGTATGGTTGACCGGAGAATAGCGCTGTAACAATTTCAAATGATAGCTGTCGTTGTGATGGTCTGCTTCGGCGTTGAAGTTCCAGCGCACAAACCGGATGATGATTCTGCCAATCAGTGATTCCTGCTTTTCGGCGGCCCACTTTGTGAAGTTCGCCATGGGGTAGTAGGTTGCAACGGCTTTTATATACGGGGATTTGGCCGCCATCAGAAAGCTATGCGCGCCGCCCAATGAGAATCCCAACGCCGCGATTTTGTCTTGATCGACGAGGGGGTTTTGCCGAATGGCATCCAAAGCTGCGGTAAAATCGGATGTTTCTCGCAAAGGCAGCAATGTGGTTTGGAAATAGTCGTTGATTTTTCGTTTGTAGCGCACTGCAACGACTAAATACCCTTCGTTTACCAAATCATCAGCGACACCTCGGATTTGGTGCTCGTCGCTGTCCAATCCCGGATGCAGGATAATTGTGGGATGAGGCCCTGGCGTCATGGGTTTGCTCCAATCCAATTGAATACGCAATTGATCTTGGACAACCACTTGATCCCAACGGATGACCTGACTCGTGGCGGGGTTCGTGGCGGTGCTAGTGGACGCACACCCGGTCAGGGTAATCACGCCAACAGCCAGACCTGTGACGGCGATTTTCATGATAGATTTCATAAGTTTGCTCTTCTTGTTTAGTGGGAGACAAGATTCCTATACACACCTTATACATTTGTATAAGGTGTGTATAATAATAGCTACAAATCCGCCATATATCAAGAATTAAATTATACAAATATTATACATACTATTTGAATGGTACAGAAAATAAAATGCGGCATTAGAAACTTCTATAGGTACAGACCTGAGAAATTTGGCCGATAACGGATTAAGCCGGTATTCGTGGCGCCTGAGCACAAATGATTATTTAGTTAAGAATATCGCGCGGATAAATGTTATACTTGCCGCGATCTGTAACGGGTGAGTCGGTTTAGGAAATTAGAAGGATCCATCGCTGGCGGAGATTTGGCACCCACTT
>JAJDNG010000142.1 GCA_022340845.1 Gammaproteobacteria bacterium
AACCAGGGCATCCCCCCTATGTTGATGATCAACCCCCACCACGCCCCAATCATCCCCATCAGACGCATACGATAGAAGGTGAGTACACCCGCGAAGACGAATAATCCGTTTAATCGCCTTCGAATCATCCCTTTTTCTGCTTGAACAAATCACTTGGCTTTTCGATTGATTCCGATGCGCATCACCCGCAGGCCAGGGCGCTGATTTGTTGGTCCCGGCTGGTCAAGTGTGCTTGGTCATGTGTTCAAGGGCCTGCGGACTGACATTTTGCGAGACCTTGCTGTATAGAGGGGATAAATTGCACAACGCCCTTGAATTTGTGCTGAACGGCACTATTATTAGCACTCAATTAAATTGAGTGCTAAAAAGTGGCCGCGTGAATTACCGCACAAGCCACAGATTCAAATATAACCCGTTGATGAATAATAAATATCGAGGAGATCATTAATGAATATCCGTCCTTTACACGATCGTGTGATTGTTCGACGTATGGCAGAAGAAACAAAATCCCCCGGAGGCATCGTGATTCCTGACAGCGCTGCGGAAAAGCCCATTCAAGGGGAAGTCGTCGCCGTTGGTAACGGCAAGGTTTTGGACAATGGTGAAGTGCGCCCGTTGGAAGTGAAAGTGGGTGACAAAATTTTGTTCAGCAAGTACGGCGGAACCGAAGTGAAAATCGAAGGTGAAGAGCTGTTGGTGTTACGCGAAGACGATATCACCGGTGTCATCGAAGGTTAATTTGCCCACCCCAGGTTTTTACAATCGATACAGAACAAACGTAAATAAAGAAAGAGGAAACACACTATGACTGCAAAAGAAGTTAAATTCAGCGATGATGCCCGCCATCGCATGGTGGCCGGGGTTAACATTTTAGCCAACGCCGTGAAAGTCACCTTGGGCCCTAAAGGCCGCAACGTGGTTCTTGAAAAGAGCTTCGGTGCTCCCACCATCACCAAAGACGGCGTATCCGTCGCCAAAGAAATCGAATTGGAAGACAAATTCGAAAACATGGGCGCACAAATGGTTAAGGAAGTCTCTTCTCAAACTTCTGACGTCGCCGGCGACGGTACCACCACAGCGACCGTATTGGCCCAATCCATATTGGCCGAGGGCATGAAAGCCGTGGCCGCGGGCATGAATCCCATGGATCTGAAACGCGGCGTGGATAAAGCCGTGCTCGCAGCGGTTGAAGCATTGAAAAGCCTGTCCAAACCCTGCGAAGACGACAAAGCTATTGCCCAAGTAGGCACCATTTCCGCTAACTCCGATGAAAGCATTGGTCGCATCATTGCCGATGCCATGAGCAAAGTGGGCAAAGAAGGCGTCATCACCGTAGAAGAAGGCTCCGGTTTAGAAAATGAACTGGATGTAGTGGAAGGTATGCAGTTCGACCGCGGTTATCTTTCTCCATATTTCATTAACAACCAGGAAAGCATGAGCGCGGAACTGGACGATCCTTTTATCCTGATCCACGATAAAAAAATCTCCAATATTCGTGATTTGTTACCGGTGCTCGAAGGTGTGGCCAAATCCGGCAAACCGTTATTGATTATTGCCGAAGATGTCGAGGGCGAAGCCCTGGCGACCTTGGTGGTGAATAACATGCGCGGTATTGTCAAAGTTGCTGCGGTTAAAGCCCCCGGTTTTGGCGACCGTCGCAAAGCCATGTTGGAAGACATTGCGATTCTGACCGGCGGCACGGTGATTTCCGAAGAAGTCGGCCTGTCTCTGGAAAAAGCCACGCTAGATGACTTGGGTAATGCAAAACGCATTAGCATCACTAAAGAAAACACCACCGTTATCGACGGTGCAGGTCAGTCTGCGGATATCCAGGCTCGGGTGAATCAAGTTCGTGCTCAGATCGAAGAAGCCACTTCGGATTATGACAAAGAAAAGCTGCAAGAGCGTGTTGCCAAACTGGCGGGCGGTGTGGCTGTCATCAAAGTCGGCGCGGCTACCGAAATGGAAATGAAAGAGAAGAAAGCTCGCGTGGAAGACGCCTTGCACGCCACCCGCGCCGCGGTGGAAGAGGGTGTTGTCCCCGGTGGTGGTGTCGCCTTGATCAGAGCACTACAAGCCATTAAAGACATCAAATCCGATAACCACGATCAAGATGTGGGTGTGAATATTGCCCGCCGCGCCATGGAAGAGCCATTGCGCCAAATCGTGGCCAATGCCGGCGGTGAGCCATCGGTGATATTGAACAAAGTGGCCGAAGGCAAAGGCAACTTTGGTTTTAATGCCTCCACCGATGAATACGGTGATATGGTGGCCATGGGTATTCTCGATCCCACCAAAGTGACCCGCACCGCGCTGCAAAACGCCGCGTCAGTGGCTGGCTTAATGATTACCACCGAAGCCATGGTCGCGGAAATGCCTAAGGAAGAAGGCCCAGCAATGCCGGATATGGGCGGCATGGGTGGCATGGGCGGCATGATGTAAGGTTCGTTCCATCACGACTCAAAAAGCCCCGCTAATGGCGGGGCTTTTTTTTGGTTTGCTAAAATATCGATTTTTACGCCACATTAGAATGAGTCGCTAAAAAATCTCGGATTTCCTGGAAAAATAGATCATATTATTCCTATTAAAATTATCGTAAATTTTCATAATTATTATAAAAATTAATAAGTAACAATATAAAGTTGTAATTATGGACAGATTTAGAATTTCTTGACGTGAGTTAATTGTCATTGCTAGACTGACTGCAGTTTCCGATCCGGATTACAGGCATAAGCTTTGAATAACCAAGCGGCCCGAAATTCGGTATCCTGATCGGTGAAATCGCACTTACGAATTCTCGATAGCGATAAAGACAGTTTTCAAGACAAGAATTTTCAAGACAAGAGTTTTCAAGACAAGAATGCTAGGGTGGCGTCGCAGGAAGCAAGGCCTGGAAGCCGGTAATAACTGAGCGGACTCGACAAAAAATCAAGAAATCGACCGAAAGGGGGGTGGTGATAGCATTATCGGGCATGGGTAATGGTTATCACCGGTTTCGTCGGGGGGAAGATAAATAGGGGTTCTCCCGCATAACGACAATTTCAAAAGGCGCTAACAAGCGCCTTTTTTCTTTTTAGCCTCTTGTTTTGTCCCATATAATCCCTCACCACATTGGTTCCCATTCTCGTGCTTTGATCGTTCCCCCTGTGAATTTTTACCTGTCAAGAAAACCCTCGCGACAACGATATTACAACTATAGATACAACAGAATTCGCCGCTTTAACAATACAAAATAAAAGGTTTTTTAGCATGAACGCTGCGTCATTGGCAACCAGTCGGTCTTTTGATACCGATTTAAACGATGTTTATATCGCCTGCCAGCCCATTTTGGACAAACAATGCAATGTGGTGGCCTATGAGCTGTTGTTCCGGCCAGTGGTCGAGGATGTGGCCAATGCACCGGATGTAAAACCCTCCATGCTTTCGATCATCAACAGCGCGTTCGCCAGCATTGACATCCAGTCGGCACTGGGCAACAAAAAAGCGTACGTTAATTTGGATGCGAAATCCCTGCGGGAGGATTTTGTCGACCTTCTGCCCGCCAAGCGTTTTGTTTTGGAAACAGTGGAAATCAGTACAGTGGATGATCCATTGCTGGAACGGCTTAAAAACCTTAAGTCCCACGGTTACTGTATCGCATTGAATGATTTTGATAACGAGGCTGGCAAAGAGCCATTACTGGTTCTTTGCGATATTGTGAAACTTGATGTTTCAGTTCTGAGTCCAGCGGCCTTCGTGCAACACACGCAACGCCTTAGCACCCAGGGTAAACAAATATTGGCGAAACAGGTGAACACTGCGGAACAATTCACTTTATGTGAGTCGTTAGGCTGCAATTTATTCCAGGGGGGGTTCTTCGCCAAACCGGTGAAATTGATTCAGTCCGATATTCCCGCCAGTACGCTGCGAATCTTGGATATTATGAATAATATAGTGGCCGACGCTGATATTGCTTTTTTGGAGCGCGCGATCAGTCATGAGGTATCATTGAGTTACAAGCTGTTGCAATTTGTAAATTCGGCCGGATTGAGTTGTGGTCGGGAATTGCGCACGGTAAAACAAGCGTTAAGCATGTTAGGGCGCAACCAATTGTATCGGTGGTTATCGCTGATGTTATATACCAGCAAGGACGATGGTCTGAACCAAACGGATGCTTTGCTGAATGCAGCGCTTTACCGCGGGCGCTTATTGGAATTATTTTCCGAATATACCGATCTGGAAAATCCCAACGAATTATTTGTCCTGGGTACTTTTTCGTATCTCGAAGCATTGTTGAATCGGGACATGGAATCAATTTTAAAAGACATTTCCATGCCCGCGCCGATCAAACATGCCCTCCTTGAACAAGACGGACGCTATTGGCCGTTTTTCAACCTGGCGTTGAGCATCGAACGGGACGATGTAAACGATATACGCAACGCAGCGAAACCTCTGGGATTGACTCTTGCCGATATCAACCGGGCTCAACTGGAGGCGCTGGTGTATTGCGAGGCATTATCCTGAGGGTATCAATGAAGGGATACTGGCTTATTGGATAAGATTACTCCAAATACTTTTATTACAATCCGGACACATGCCATGAGACAATTGGGGTAAAACCTCGGCATCAAACAGCCCCAAGCGTTGTATGCCTTGTTCGATGTCCAGCCACTGATCTTCGCTGACTTTCACTCGCTTGCACCAACTGCAGATAATGACTAAATCATCGGATCGTTTAGCGTGAGGGGCCAGTAATTCAACCGGCTCCCTGGGTTCTTCTCGTTCAGTGGTGCTTTTAAAGCACACCCCGTCATTTTCTACCTGGCGGACCATTTCCATATGCATATAACGGCGCATGGCTGGTGAGTCGCAACGGAATTTGAATGATATCGTTTTGCCGGTGTGTTTAACCCGCTCTATCAACAATTTGTATAAGTGGCCGCTCAGTGGATCCGAGATCAATTCAAATAAGGGTTTACGCACCACCAAGGCGCGAACCAGCTGAGGTGAATCATTGGCAAGCGCAAACCGGTCCCAGTTTTCATCGACGTCAATTAGCTGGTTATTTGCATCAATGCGGTAAATGACTGAAGTTTGGGTCATGGTAGATGATTTAAGTACATGAGATCGTAACGATCAAGGGTTGAATGACATAATAAATTATTATCGTCGAGATATTACTCCCGCATCCGACAGGGGCCATTAACATTTTTCAATGGAGGTGGATTAAATTACCCGTTCGTTGCCCCCGTCTATGGGCACCTGGGCGCCGGTGGTTTTGCTGAATGCTGGTCCGGCCATGGCGCACACCAGCTCTGCGACGTCGCCGGAGGTGATTTCCACCTGCAGCAGGTTTTTGGTTTTGTATTGTTGTACGCTCATGCCGTAGTGTTGGGCGCGTTTTTGCAGCACTTCGTCGGTCCAGATGCCGGTGTCGAATACCGCGTCGGGATGGATGATATTCACGCGTATGCCGTGTTTTGCCAGTTCCAGCGCGGCAACCCGCGCCAGTTGGGTAAAACCGGCCTTGGCAACGGAATAGGCGGCGGCACCAGGGCCCGGTGCAGGCACATTTTTCGATGCAATCATGATTACGCTGGGATGAATACCGCGGCGCAAAAAAGGAATGCAGTGGGTTAACATCAGTTGGTGGCCGGTGAGATTGATATTAAGACTGCGTTCCCATGTGGCGGGCTTGAGAACTTCCAGGTCTTCGCTGACCGGGAATATCCCCGCGTTGTTCACTAATATGTCCAAGCCGCCAAAAGCGCTAACGCCTGCAGTGAGCGCTGCATCGATGGATTGAGCTTGTGTGATATCGCATTTCACACCCAGGACATCTTTTCCCGGAAATAAGTTTTGAATATCGTCATCGATGTCCAGTGCAATGACGGCAGCACCTTGTTGGCGTAAGCGGCTCACACAGGCTTTGCCTATGCCGCTGGCCGCGCCGGTGACCAGAGCAATTTGACCTTGTAATGGGGGTGTCGCGGATTTTTTCTTTAATTTGGCTTGTTCCAGCTCCCAATATTCAATATCGAACAGCTCCTTTTCCGGCAATGC
>JAJDNG010000163.1 GCA_022340845.1 Gammaproteobacteria bacterium
TCCACTGCGGATTTCAAACGCGCCACTTCCCGCTCGCTTTTTCGCAACTCGGTCACGTCGCTCCATTCCAGCGTGGTTCCAACATAGTTACTTTGCAAATCATATATTGCCGAAGCTCTAATATGGAATATCATCGGTCCAACGGTGATGTCGGTCTCATAAGGCAAGTTCCTGGGATCTGCCAGTAATCGCCGCTGATGGTCCGGATTCTTGTGAAATATGTCTATGCAGGTGCCGACTATTTTATCCGCGGAAAATCCCGGAAATAAGGATTTTAACGTAGCTTCGTTGTTTCTAAGCAGATGTTTGGTGGTTTCATTGACATAATTCACCACCAAGTCCCTGTCTATCATCATCATCGCGGTTTGCGCACCGTCCACTGCAGCCTGCAAGCGTTGGGCTTGCTCTTCATTTCTGCGTTTATCGGTGACATCCTGCCATTGAACCACGTACCCTTTTAAGGTGCCGGCCGCATCGTACAGCCCTCTGGTTTCATGCTCAAATATGAATCGGCCGGGAGTAATCTCTCCTTTGTGCACACCATTGGGGCCCAAGCCGGCGAGGATATTTTTTATGGCGTTGGCATCCTTGTGGTAGCGATGAATGCTACCGCCGACAATTGAACTTGCATTGAAATTTGGCAGGTAGGTGGCCAGTTCACTTTCGAGTTGCTCGAAGACGTCCCGCGCGCGCTTATTGACAAAAACTATGTTATGTTCGGCATCGGCAATCATGACATTGACAGGAGCATGCTCCAGAATATCCTGCATCATCCGCAAATCATCCACCACGCTCAAGCTTCCACGTATCGATTCTTCCACTGCCTTTTTACTTGTTGCCATATCCATTTCCTCCGTTGTTTCATGAGCGTTCGACCCATGGGCTTTCAACATAGTCGCCGCAATAGTCTCCAAAGCTGTTCCCCAGGCGTCCTGCACTTTTGGTGTCCAAACATCACCCGTGAAATCTTTAAAAACGTCCAATAGCACCGATGCCACTGCTGCATAGTGCTCGGGCATGGCACCATAGACCTTGTGCCTTTCCCCAAGTGTTAATAAGGTGTTGACCAGCGTTTCAGGCTTGCGCAGGTTTTTGACCACTACATTGAGAGCGGTCAGGAGTTTCTTCTCCTGGGCGGCCTGAGTCGTTCCGCTAAACAAAGGTTTAACGTTGGGGTAACGGGCAAACAAACGATCGTAAAAACTCTGAACCACATCTTGCAAATTGGGTTGTAGCAGCTTGTATGTTTGCTCCAGTGTTTGCACGTCCAACCCCAGCGGACTCTGGTATGGTCTGCGTGTCGCCTTGCGTCGCTCGGTGGGCGGCGGCGCCACCGCTAGTTTTCCTGCCGACGCTTTGTTGGCCGTGGGCTTTTTGGTACGTTTTTTCACTGTCGTTTTACCGCTGGATTTACCGTTCGTCACTGCCGATTTTTTTCTTGCTGGCATTGTAGGTACTCTGATTAAATTAAATAAATTGAATTAGCGTGCTCCGCATGTGCAACGGCTCACCCTGTGGCGGCCTCTTCCAGCATCGCCAGTTCTCCGGCGTTCAACAAGTGATCGATATCCAATACGATCACCATATGCTCGCCTACAGTGGCCAGGCCTTTAACAAAATCCACTGATATGACACTGCCAAAATCCGGCGGGGGTTTCATCGCATCCTGCGCCAGGTTATAAACATCCGATACCCCATCGACGACAATACCCATGGTCCGTGTACGATCTTCAGATTTAACCTTTAACATGATCACGACCGTCGTGGGACCATAGACTATGCTGTCCAGATTAAAACGCAGGCGTAAATCGACAATGGGTACAATCGTGCCGCGTAAGTTAATTACACCAAGTATGTGTTTGGGCGTATTGGGAATAGGCGTGACAGAGTCCCAGCCTTTAATTTCCTGTACTCGCAATATATCAACGCCGTACTCTTCACCGGCTAAAATAAATGTCAACAACTGTTCGCTGTTCTTGCCGAACTGGTTATCCGCTTGCACGCCATTTTGCATGTCGCTTTCTATTTGTTGTGCCAAGTCCACTGAATGCCTCCTTAAGCGGCCACACCGTTTGCGTTTATCGAATCATGATGGCTGATCCGTCCTTGCGATACCCGTATTACACCGGCAACGTCCAATATCAATGCAACCGTGCCATCACCTAATATAGTTGCGCCGGACAATCCATCGACGCGGCGAAAGTTTGTTTCCAGACTTTTAATGACGACTTGTTGCTGTGCGAGCAAATCGTCGACTAACAATCCGGCCTTTTGACCGTCACCTTCAACAACGACCAATAATCCGTTTTCCAGGGACCGGGAATCCGGCTCAATATGAAATGCTTCATACAACCTGACAATCGGAATATATTCATCACGCAGCTTGTATAACTCCGCTTTTCCCGCAATCGCGTTCACATTCTTATTGTGTACTTGCAGTGATTCCACAATGGATACCAGGGGAATAATATAAGTATGATCGCCCACCCGTACCAATTGCCCGTCCAATATGGCCAGTGTCAACGGCAGTCGGACGGTAAACTTTGATCCTTTACCGATCGTGGATTGCACATCCACCGTGCCACCCAAGGCCTGGATATTTTTACGCACCACATCCATGCCTACACCACGACCTGATACATCTGTAATTTCGTCTGCGGTGGAAAAGCCAGGCTGAAATAACAAGTCATGTATCCTGGCTTGTGATAGTTCGATGCCTTCTTCCACTAGACCCCGTTGGATTGCTTTTTTGAGAATCTTATCGGCATTGATGCCAGCGCCATCGTCCGTGATTTCGATGACAATGTTTCCACCTTGATGAAACGCGTTCAGGTGTACAGTTCCGGTTTCCGGTTTACCGGCTTCGGCCCGTTTGTCCGGCGTTTCGATACCGTGATCCATGGCATTACGCACCAAGTGCACCAGCGGATCGCCAATTTTTTCCATTACCGTTTTGTCCAGTTCCGTGGATTCACCGGATAGTTTCAATTGGACTTTCTTGCCGAATTTATTGCATAAATCATGAATCATGCGCGGAAAGCGGTTGAAGGCGAAACTGATGGGGATCATGCGAATACGCATGACACTTTCCTGTAACTCACGGGTGTTGCGTTCCAACTGCCCTAATCCGTCGCGCAGTTTTTCCAAGCGTTCGATATCAAACTCCTCGCCTAACTGGCTCAACATGGATTGGGTGATGACCAGCTCACCGACCATATTTATCAAAGAGTCAATCTTATCGATGTCCACACGAATGGAAGAACTCTCCGCATTCGCGCGTCGTTCCGCGGTGGTTTTATTTTGCGGTTTGCTCTTGTTCTCAGAGGGCAGTGATGATGGTCTCGCGGCGGCAGTGGTGACATTAACCCCGTGGTCGGAAGCGCCGTTAATCCCGCTCACCGGTTTGTCATCGGTTGACCTATCCTTCGAATCGATGCTATCGGACGACTCTAGACTCGGCGCGGCGGTTATAACCAGCTCACACTCATCTTCCACCCAAACGAATATTTCCTTGATATCTTCCAGAGTGCACTGCCCCTTTAGAGTCGCCTCCCAACTCAAATAGCAGTCTTCAACACCTAAGTCGGTTAAAGCCGGTAACTCGGCAAAATTCACTTTTGTGTGTAACTCTCCCAACTCCGCCAGCTCACGGAACATACGCACTACGTCATTGCCGGTCGCGAGCATGCCGGGAAAGGGTTTGAATCTGATGTTCCATTCAGATGCTATAGATTGTTCGTCAGGACTGGCTTGCGAGTCACCTGGCATTGGGTGCGCGTCGGGTTGGAAATTTTCATCGGACACCAACAAAGCATCCAATTGAGCTTTTAACTCGGTGCTTCGCGAGGCATCGCTTTGCCCGCCGCCTTGAGCCGTCGCCAGCATGTCGCGAACACAATCTACAGACTCTAAAAACAGATCGATTGCTTGTTGGGTGACCTCCCTTTCGCCATTTCGAATTTGGTCCAGCAGAGTTTCAACGACATGGGTGAATTCTGATATATTGGAGAACCCAAACGTAGCTCCCCCGCCTTTGATGGAATGGGCGGCTCGGAATATGGTATTGATAGCATCTTCATCCCTGGATCCCGGCTCAAGGTTGAGCAGGTGTGATTCCATGTTATCCAAACCCTCAAGGCTCTCTTCTATATAGGTTACCTTGAACTGTTCCATGTCTATTGCCATTATTTTTATCCTAATATCACGGTTCTATTTTTTACTACTTCTTTTGAATATTTTTTTTAAAAGTATCCGCCATTTTGTTTGCAAAGGTTTTCACTATAGTGTTTACTGCTGGGATATTATTAGAAAGATTCTGCAACTTACTTTTGTATTTCTACTACCCTAATACTTTTTTCACTGTAGCCAACAATTGATCGGGATTAAACGGTTTTACGATCCATCCGGTTGCACCCGCCGCCTTACCGTCTTGCTTTTTGTCGGCACCGGCTTCGGTAGTCAGAATTAAAATCGGAGTAAATTTAAAGTCTGGTAACGTCCGCAATTCCTTCGTCAAAGCAATGCCATCCATATTCGGCATATTGACATCCGACAAAACCAGATCGAACTTCTTGGATTTGGCCAGCGTTAATGCTTGTGTGCCATCGGACGCTTCGGTGACGTCATGACCGGCACCTTTCAAAGTGAAAGCCACCATTTGCCGCATGGAGGCTGAATCATCGACCGCAAGTATTTGTGCCATAGCTATTTCTCCTGAATCTATTCCTATTCTATTGAGTTGCGTTTTATCAACATCGATTTTTCAACCCGGTTGCTGTTTCAATTGATAGACACAACTCCACTTGATGGACAAAGCATCAATGGATTTTTATCAATGGATCGCTAATGTATCGTGTAATCCCAGTAATCGTGCAGCGTCCTTAAACACCTGGGAGCATTCCTGCCACCGTACATCCATATTTTGCGCCACCGCATCTTTAAAAAATGCGGTTAAAACCTGTAATGCAGCGGTGTCCACTCTTTCCACATTGGCCGCATCAACTACCACAGATTGTTTCCCATCCAACGCCTGCAACAATCGCTCACGCAACTCCGCGGCCCCGGCAATATCCAACGCCCCCTCCAACACAAGTTTTGCGTGAACAGGGGTGGCCATCTCGGCTGCGTTCTTCTGTGGATTTGAAGCGGAAACAACTCCACGTTTTTTGGCCATGTTAACTCCTTGTTTGTTGGATCTACCGCGTACCACTTTTCGGTGCAGTTGCATCGAAGCTTTACCCACACCATGAACCACGACATGGTTACACGACACTTAATTATCGGATTTAGCGTGCTATTCTTTAATCTCGCCGCCCCTAGCGGCCAAGTGTATTTTGCGCGAGAGTACTGTATATCTGTCTCGCCGGTCGCTAAGCATAGAAATCCACGATACTGGAAGATATCGACTGACTGTGAAAGATTTGTGCCATTTGGCCATCTTCAGGCATGTTTTCGGCCAGCCGCGAATCTTCCATAGGCGTTTGACCCGCGCTGTGATGCTGTTCTCGGTTTTGATTTCGCGATTCTTGCTGCACGGTCACATCATTGAGATTCAGTCCACTTTGATCGAAGCCTTCCCGCAATCTCGGCAGCGCCTGATCCAAAGCATCTTTTGCGTTGGTATTGTGAGTGAGGAAACTAACATTGATTTGCTGGTCGGACGTCATGGAAATCTTGATCTCTAACCGACCCAGGTGTTTTGGATTCAGTTGTAGCTGGGCTTGTTGCAGGTCCGTATTGAGCATCCACATGACCCGCTGGCCTATCTCATTTGACCAACCTTTATGGTCCGGGGAAGTGGACATGTGTAGCACTGGAGATAACCCTGGTAAGGGGCTACCCGGCATGCGGGTGGATACGCTAGGCTCTCTGGCAGCGGGAATGTTTATATCGTTTGATAAGGAATCGCTGGTCCCGTTAGATAGCTGCGCGGTATGGCGTGCCAGCAAATCCTTAAGTTCGTTGCCCGGTTCATGGCTTGGTGAACTGTTTTGCTGGGCGAGCGCATACAAGCGGTCTCTGAATAAGCTTGTGTCGCGCTGTGATAGCGATTCACCATCAGCATTCCCTTGCTCGCCAGTGGATCCCTGGTTAGGATTGCCTAAAGTCTCTGTCATTGCCAGAGCAGAATTTGTCACACCATGATTTGCTCTTTCGGAGCTAATCACCGAACCATTGGTGGGCACTTTTTCAACGACAGCCCTAACCAGGGTAGGTAACGGTCCCGATATTTTTGTCGATTCGGTATTGTCTTCCGGTGTCACAGCATTGGTAAGCTCAACATCGGTGGCTTGCTGCATAGGAGTAAGTGCTTCACCGGGCGCAGCCGCTTGTGCGCCTGCGATGCCATTGTGCAGTGGTGACTGCGTCGTTGCGGACGAATTTTGTGTGGATGCGGTAAAACTGTCACCCTGTCCCGCCATTGCATTGCTCGTTTGTGGAGACAACCATTGAGTGCCGTCGCCGAGCGTGGTCGAAACATTGCCGGAAAGACCGTCTAGATTCGCGGCCAGAGGTTGCGTGGAAGCATTTGCCTCGGACCCACCTGCACCGAGTCCAGGATTATCCTTCAACGCCATCTGGCTGGTGACATCAAACGCCGCCGCTTGCCGTTGTACCTCAGGTTGAAACACATTACCAACTTCTTGAATGAGTAATTTATTATCGCCATCCTGAAACTGCGCTTCTCGCGGTTCAGTTGAAACGGACTGCGGCGGCGCGGCGGCTACCAGTTTGTCCCCTCCTGAACCGGCATCCAGTTGATCTTGCCGTTCCTCGCGCGTATCGGGCTTGTACGGCAAGTTGCTGCCGCTTTCTGATTTTGAGCCGGACGAGGCAGTGTTCGGTTTGCTCTGGTTGTTTGGTTGAGTTGACTGCTGCCTGGCGGATTGCGCCTGATCGGATTTTACTGGAGAAAAACGCTTGGGTTCGTGATGGGCGTTGCTGGCATGATGCTCCGCCGTTTTGCTTTGTTTTTGCAGGGACTGCGAATAAACCTTGGCAAACTCCTGTTTATTCGTACTATTTCCATTATCATATCGACTCTGTTGCGTGCGATTAGTGCCAAAGCGGGCCGGATCAAAACGCGCGGGCGTGGAGACATTAAAATCCTTAGGCGTAAATAATCCAGCCTGTAATGCTTCGCTCTGGTTGGCCATGGTGTTAGTCAATCCGTTGATAATGAAGGAAGCCGCAGACGCGACAATGCAACAAACCTATTGGAGCAGAAAATGTGCCAGAGATCGGGGGAACGGCGTTAAATTCGCCACTGTAGAGAAGGATTGAGTAATACTCGACGGATTAAGATGAGCGTTGCGCCCTGTCATCCGATTCTTTTTGTTCGTGTTTTTCTTCCTGTTTATGTTCCTGGTCGAAAAATCGGTTAATCACGTTGGAGTATATTTTTACATTGTCTCGGCTGGTGAACCATCGGCGTTTGCATTGATCCACCAGTTCACCGGCCGATCTTACAGCCAGCTTTTGTTGTTCCACGGCGGTTTCCAGCTTATCCAGAAAATGGCGGAAACTTTGTAGTGTTTCCACGGCAACGCCGTTCTGGCCGGTTTGCCGGAACCGGCTAAAATATTCGTTTCGATAATTTTCCAACTCAGCCAATCGATTAACTTGCGTTTGCAGTTGCTGTTGTGCCATGCCGAGTTCAGTGGCTGCGCGATGCTCTTTGGACTCGGCCACTCGTTTTAAGGGCTGCATGCGCGTGGATTTTTTTTTCACTGAGTTAACACCTTTATAAGCATTGAAAACCGCACAGACGCGACGTTTTGTTCGTTTAACACTTTGACATGCTTGGCGATTATCATTTTCGACTAGCCGGACACCAGTTTGATGTGTGGATTTTGCGCCATCTTGGTTCGTGCAAAAGGAACCACACCCGGTTTGCCGATGAAATACCCTTGCACATAATCCACACCGATTTCCTGCAACTTTTCCAGGCAATCCGCGTTTTCGACATATTCCGCCACGGTTTGTTTTCCCAAAGCATGCGCTACGTCATTCATGGAACGTACCATAGCGAATTGAAGCGCGTCTTTTTGCATGTTGCGCACAAACGATCCGTCGATTTTCACTAAATCCACCGGTAGGTCTTTCAAATATGCGAACGAGGAATAACCCACACCGAAATCATCCAGAGCCGTCTGGCAGCCGAGGTCACGCACTTTGTTTAAAAATTCAACCGCCGAACCCATGGTTGAAATCGCCGTATTTTCGGTAATTTCAAAGGTAACGTACTTGGGATTGACCGAATATTGTTTAAACGCCTGAGTGATCACCTCGAACATCGTGGCGTCTTCCAGGGTTTTGGCTGAAATGTTGATGGAGAAACGGGTATCGGGCTTGTGCTTGAGTTGGTTTCCTAATATTTCAATAGCGTTTTCGATAACCCACTTATCAATGGCCCGCATTAGCCCAAAACGCTCCGCCGAAGGTAGAAATCCTGATGGATGGATGATCGTCCCGTCGTCACTGCGCAAACGCAGGAGTACTTCCTGGCGAGACACTTTTTTGGTTTTCACGTCAACAATCGGCTGACAGGTAATGATGAACTGGTTTTGTGCAATAGCATTTTTAATGCGCGCCGCCCAACCCATGTCTGCGGACATCGCCGCCATGTTTTCTTTATCGTTCGATTTATAAATGTGAGTCCGGTTACGCCCGTTGCGTTTGGCGATGTGACACGCAATATCGGCTTCCACCAGGATGTCCTCTTTGATTTGCGGCTCCTGGCCAAACAATGTCACACCGATGGAACACCCAATATTGACGATCTTGCCATCGTATTTGAATACATAGTCAGCAAGCAGCTTACGATAGGATTCAGCCGCCGCCGCGACTTGCTCTTCATTGGTACCATAGATGAGCAGCGCAAACTCATCACCGCCCAGGCGTGCCAGCAGGTCACTTTTACGCGTACGCCGACTGAGCATATCGGTGACTTCCACCAATAGCTGGTCACCCGCTAAATGCCCCATGGTATCGTTGACAAACTTAAAGTTATCCAGATCGAGGTACAACAAAGCCAAATCATTGCGCACACCGCGTTTGATGTTTTCCACTACGCGGTCCAGTTCCGTCATGAAATAGTCGCGGTTGTACAACCCGGTCAGGGAGTCGTGTTCGGCCATGGTCCGTAGGTTATCCATCAGCGCCATGCGTTCGCTGATGTCTTCGACAATGGCGATAAAAAGCTGGCGCCCCTCCACCCACAAGTCACTCACATTGATGGACATGGGGAAAGTTGTGCCATCTTTGTGGCGTACGGTTAATACGGTTTCATTAATGCGGTTAGTACCCATAGGCGAGTGGTGCTTGCAAAATTCCAGAAAATCACCATGAACCCGGGACTCCGATAATTTGACGATGTGGCCGCTGTAGGCGCCCAGGGCTTCTTCGGCTGAAAAACCGAACAACTGCTGAGCCGCGGTATTGAATGTTTCTATGAAACCGTCGGAGTCAATCGTGATGATGCCTTCCCCGGCATTGTCCAAAATCAGTTCCAACCGACTTTGTCTGGAGCGAACTTGTCCGCGCATATTATTGAATGCCTGCACCATCACATCGGTTTCCTTGGTGGTGTACGCCGATAAATGAGGCAAATAAAATTCGCCTCTGGCTTCAGCTTCCAGGGCCTTGGTCACTTCCACGATAGGCCGGCGAATGACATACTCGATCAATAAAAATCCGAACAACATGGCCACACCGACAAACACCATCAACCACAAAATTATGTCCGCCAGGGAGTCGGACACTTTTAAGGACGCGTTCAGATTGCCACGGAACAGTGATTTCAATTCGGCTTCCAGTGAATCCAGGTTGTTCCAGGTTTCGCGGAACAGTGGCCGGATTTTCTTATTTAACAAGGGCACATCGGCACGCCAGTTTTCGGAATTGTAAATCTCAGCGGCCACTTGAAAATCCTTTTCATATTGCTTGACGGCTTTGATCATTCTGGACAATGACACGGTTTGCTGAAATCCCATAAGCCCGGTTTCTTCGTACCGTTGCAGACTTTTCAATAAGCTGACGACTTGGTCGGCGAAAATTTGCCTGTTGGTGGCGTTCCTTGCCATGTTTAGCTCTGGAGTGCCGAACACCCCGGAGCGGTTGGCTATAAATACCCTGACGGCACCGATCTGTTGCGACCAGGCATAGCGGATTTCCCGAAACAGATTCATAATATTTTTCTGTTGCGGCTCGTTGATCATATCCTTGGTTTCATCAATGGCCAGGTCTAACGCCGCAATAAATTCGGCGCTGGTGGGTTGCAAGCGCTCCAATAGTATGGGGGCGGCGGGATATCGGGTTTCCACTTTGCTCACCACACTCAACAAATATTGAGTTTCTTTTCCAAGGTTCAGTGTGTTTTCATTCAGCTTATTCACCCAAGACAGTATTGCAGGATGCTCGCGCGTGAATTGGTGGTCCAGCAAATCGTCGGTGTAGGATTTTGCTTGTTCGACTTCGAAAGTCGCTTCCTCGCGAACTTCCTCGTCCAATAACAAGGTGTAGTGGTAAATGGAACTTTCCGCCGATTGCAGGGAACGTTGAAGAGAATTAATCGTGGATTGAAAACTGTCTAACTGACGACCGATTGTAGCGGAAGCATCCGCCGCATTGCGAACCAGTGTTTTGGTATGATAGACAGCCGGCAGCAATACCATCGACAGAATGACCGCGGACATGACAAACCGCCCACGTAAGCTGCTGACGCGATATCGCTTGATTTTCGCGATAAACGTCGATGGCTGCGCAAGGACTACGGTTTTTGTTTTAATTGTGTGCTTGTTATTCTGACCGGTATCTACCATATAGCAAACTAATTCTCATATTGGGATCAATCGGTTATGTTAAGCATAGTCCAAATAATTAAATTTGATATAAATTTAATTCCATATCAGAAATTTCGCCGTTGAGATGATCGTTCTATTGAACAAACCGTTTAACGTTTTATGCCAGTTTAGCCCGCAAAACGGGCTGGCGACATTGAAAAATTATATTAGTATCAGCAATTTATATCCCAGCGGCCGGTTAGACAGGGATAGCGAAGGACTGGTGGTGCTCACCGATGACGGCCGTTTGCAGCACTTGATCAGCCATCCAAAACACAAGCTCGAAAAACGCTATTGGGTGCAAGTGGAAGGTATTCCCGATACCCTAGCCTTATCGACGTTACGCCAGGGGGTGGTATTGAAAGACGGAATTACCGCGCCTGCCCAGGTCAAAACCGTAAAACCACCCGAGTTGTGGCCGCGAATACCGCCTATTCGCTATCGCGCCAATATACCTACGACTTGGCTGGAAATCTCGCTACGCGAAGGCCGCAACCGCCAGGTGCGGCGCATGACAGCCGCAGTGGGTCACCCGACGTTACGGTTGATCCGGGTTGCCATCGGCCCATGGGTCCTCAATGATCTACAACCCGGAGAATACCAACAACTCGAGTTGGATTTTGCGGTATTGCCCGATTACTGGCGCACTTTCCTGAGTACAACGCCCGCAAACCACGTTGCGAGGAAAAAGAAAACCAGCCGATGGCCACAAAAACGCAAATCCAAGCCGGCAAATCATATAAAATAGGTTTTGGTTTTTCCCTTGTTTTTCAAACACCATTGCGAAACGATGAACTCAGCCGTCACACAATCCGATAAATTTTCCGCCCACAATATCATTGTCGGTATGTCCGGCGGGGTGGATTCTTCCGTGGCCGCCTATTTGCTGCTGCAACAAGGCCACAGCGTGCAAGGGTTGTTCATGAAGAACTGGGAAGAAGACGACAGTGAGCGCTATTGTTCCGCCGCCGAAGATTTGGAAGATGCACAACAAGTCGCCCAGCAACTGGACATCCCTTTGCTGACCAGGAATTTTTCCGCGGAATACTGGGACCGGGTGTTTGAGTATTTTTTGAAGGAATATCAGTTCGGTAGAACGCCAAATCCGGATGTCATATGCAATAAGGAAATCAAGTTCAAGACCTTTCTGGACCACGCCATTGAATTGGGTGCCGAATTTATCGCCACGGGCCATTATGCCCGGACAGAGCACTTTGGCGGCTGTGTACATTTGCTAAAAGGCAAGGATAAAAATAAAGACCAGTCGTATTTTCTTTACGCCCTCAACCAGCGACAATTGAGCAAAGCGCTATTCCCCTTGGGTGAGCTGGATAAAACTCAAGTGCGTATCATTGCAGAGCAGCAGAATTTTGCGAATTTTTCAAAAAAAGACAGTACCGGAATTTGTTTTATCGGTGAGCGCAATTTCAAGGACTTTCTCAAACGTTATTTACCGGCCAAACCGGGCGACATGCGCACGCCGGAAGGCGAAATAATCGGCAAACACGACGGACTGATGTACTACACTCTCGGCCAGCGCCAGGGATTAGGCATAGGCGGCCGTGTGGACAGCAATGGCCAACCCTGGTTTGTGGTTGGCAAAGACTTATCCAGCAATACCTTGATCGTCGCTCAAGGCCATGACCATCCATGGTTGTTCAGCCAGCGTTTGACGGCAAAAAACCTTAACTGGATTAGCCAAACGCCTTCGCCCCTGCCATTTGCATGTCACGCCAAAACCCGCTATCGCCAGAGCGATCAACCCTGCCAAATCATCCGCAATGACAACGATGTGTGTGAAGTGATATTTGACTCACCACAACGGGCGGTGACACCGGGTCAATCGGTGGTGTTTTATCAGGGCGAGGAATGCTTAGGCGGCGGGATTATTGATAGTATTGCACGTTGATAGTATTGCACGTAGATAGTACCGCACATTAATAGCACCACGCATTGATAGTACGGTACGATGACAATATATAATTAATGAACCTCTGAATACAGACTCGTTCGCACCATCCCGTGGAGACCTATTTTGCCGTATAACAACCGTGATAAAACCCTCGCCTTAGCCGGCATATTTCAAGCCGCGCGCCTGGTGCAACAAATAGCGCGCCGGGGGATGGTGGACCAGGAAGTGTTCGCCACCAGTATAAAAACCATTTTCAAAATCGATGCCGCCACGCCGGAAGATGTCTTCGAAGGGATACAAAATGT
>JAJDNG010000182.1 GCA_022340845.1 Gammaproteobacteria bacterium
ATAGCGATTTCTTTATGGACACGTTGCAAATAAGGCGCCGGGCTAGTTCGGTCTTTGGTGGCGACCTTGTTACAGCCGCAATAAAAACACACGGTGTCGCAAAACGGTATGTGGAAATACAATGAAAGTGGTGTTGGATTCGAACGCTGTTGGCTTATTTCATTGGTTTTTTCCGCCCAGCTTTTGTACTCCTGTTCACCGAAACCTTCATGAAACTGAACTGCAGTGGGATATGAAGTATAGCGCGGCCCCGATTTGTCGTAGGCGCGAATGAGTTTTTCATCGAAAATGACTTTTTCAACCACCAGATTCCCCACTAAATTGCTAGTTTGTGAACAACAGTATACCAATAGGGTAAGTGAAAAGTTTGACAATAATCAACAAGGAGGGCAAAACGCCTTTTGAGTTGGTTGACTGGGGCTGTTGACTGGGCCGATATCGCAGAAGTAAATGGGGTGGCCCGGGCCCGCTAGGCTTGCACCTTGGGGTTGGAGTTGGATTCACACGGCGCTTCGCCGCCCGCCAAGGATCGTAGTTTTGGTAAGTCTATAATGCGAATATGTTTTCTGGCGGCCTCCAACAATCCGACCTCTTGAAAATGGGTAAACTGCCGGCTGATGGTCTCCACCGCCAGGCCTAAATAGTTGCCGATATCAGTGCGGGTCATGCTGATATTGAACTCATGGGGAGAATAACCGCGTTGCGCGGAACGGTTGGACAAATTTACCAAAAAGGCTGCCAAACGCTCTTCGGCGGACATTTTACCCAGCTGCAGCAAGACTTCATGGTCCGCCAATAATTCTTTGCTCATCAATCGGTGCAGTTGATGTTGCAAGCCTGGCAGACTGGACGCTAATTCTTCCAGCCGGTTAAACGGTACTTGGCAAATGCTGGTCATTTCCAGGGCCTGCGCATTACAACTGTAGATATCCACACTCACGCCGTCCAAACCGACGATTTCGCCCGGCAAATGAAATCCGGTAATTTGTTGTTCGCCGGATTTGGTGGTGGTATAGGTTTTGATGGATCCGGAACGAACCACATAAATTGAGCGGAACGTGTCGCCGGCCCGGTAAAGGAATTGTTCACGTTGGAGTGGTCTGGGCCGTTTAATAATCTGATCCAGGCGGTGCATTTCTTCCCGGTTTAACCCTAAGGGAAGACACAGGCTTTTCAGGCTGCAATCACCGCAAGCCACTTTGATATTCGATATAGAAATAATTTTGTCCGATGCCATCTCAATAATTTTTTACCAATAAATAATTCTTATTATTACCATCCATGACAATGAATTAGGTCAACCAAGCTTATCATAGGATTATTGAGTTTAATCAATATTATGTTGCAAAAATTACTCTATTCTACTTCCGCATAATACGCACAAATTGTATAACAATCCGGCTGAAAACGCGTGAATTCATCTCAGCGTTTCAGTCCGACATTCTATTCTTGATTGAGGAATAAGTCATGTCTTTACCGCCGATCGAATTATGTCCGAAGTGCAATGATTATGTGCACAGAGGACAAACTCATACAGAGTGCGCAAATTTACACACGTGCACCATATCTCAAGAGAGGTGTCCGTTAAAACATTTTTTTACCGCCATGGGAGATGCCAGCGTTGCGTACCATAGCCGTGGCTCACTCAACCCCTTCACATATAAGTAATTATTTAATTTACAATGAGTTAACTGTTTTTTTAATGATTTCTCGCTGGCTGCAGCGGCGCTTATCTTGCATGGTATTTTTCAAAATCAACCTGCCCACTCCTTGTTAATTCACTAAATTGTTACATTGCCACAGAGCAATGTCCCATCCAACCCGCGAAACGGTATGGTTTTCGCATTACTCAATTGATCAAGTCGGCTTTATCCAAAATTCTTATGGGAATTCAACAACTCAGCAATCGCAACAAGTTTGCGCTCCTAATCGGTTTAATGGCGGTTATCGCTGTTGGCGTGGCTGGAATTACCCTGGCAGTTTTGTATAAAACGGCTTATCGGGAGCAACACAAACGTTTACAGGAAATCGCCCAAACCAAAGCCCGTTACATTGAAGCCATTGCTCAATACAACTTACGATTAAACCCTCACGATCCCGGCATCGCCTATTCCGCTACACTTGAGCAAGTCAAACAAGCCCATGAAGGATTCATCGGCCTAGGTGATACCGGGGAAATCACCTTGGCAAAAGTTGACCACCAGCGCATTATCTACGTATTGAATGGCCGAATGGCCAATTTATCCAACGCCGATACAGGCTCCCTGGATTCCCCACAAGCCACGCCCATGCAACGCGCTTTGCAAGGCCGATCGGGCATTATGGCGGGCAAAGATTACCGGGGCGTGAAAGTATTGGCAGCCTATGAACCGGTAGGGGTGTTTGGCTGGGGGCTGGTCGCCAAAATCGATTATTCGGAACTGGAAGCCCCATTTATTCGCGCGGGCATTCATTCGGCGGTATTTGGATTGTTGGTGATATTAGTGGGGACTTGGATGTTCCGCAGAATCAGCAGCCCATTAATCTATTCCGTGGAAAAAACGGAATCCCAACTGAACACCATATTGAATACCGTCGTGGACAGCATCATCACAACAGATGCCGCCGGAAAGATTCTTTCTGTGAACACCAGCGCGGAAAAAATGTTCGGTTATGCTGCCAGTGAAATCATTGGTGCCAATGTCAATAAGCTAATGCCCGCCCAGTATCGTCGCGCTCATAAACAAATAATGAATAAGCAGGAAAGCACCGCTGAAAACCGAATCATAGGCGTCTCCCGGGAAGTCTATGGTCGACGCAAAGACGGCAGTGAATTTCCCGTTGAAATTTCTTTGGGCAAGGCAAACATTGCCGAGCAAGTCATTTTCACCGGCATCATACGCGACATTACCGAACGCAGGCGCAATGAAGAAGAACTAAAAAGATACCGTGAAGACCTGGAGCATCAGGTTGCCCAACGCACCCAAGCATTGGCGAGGGCGAACCGCAAGCTGGAGCAACTTGCCAGAGAAGATGCCTTAACCGGCATTGCAAACCGTCGCGTGTTTGACGAGGTATTAACGCAGGAAATCCGCCGCGCGAAACGCAATAAAAAACCGCTCTCGCTGATCATCTGCGATATCGATTATTTTAAAAATTACAATGATACCTACGGCCATTTGGCCGGTGACCGTTGCCTGCAGAAAGTGGCCAAAACCATTGAAAGCGGTTTTCAACGCGCCGGAGAATTAGTGGCCCGATACGGTGGTGAGGAGTTTGCCATCATATTGCCCCTGTTGGATAAAGAAGCGGCGGCGGAACGGGCAGAAAACATCCGCCTGGCTATTTGGGATTTAAATATAATCCACGAATCATCGAAAATCGACCAACGCGTATCGGTAAGCCTAGGTGTTGCAACGACCCACAGCGATGCCGTTTTGAACTTGGCCGAACTGATCCATGCGGCTGACAACGCGCTGTATGCCGCCAAACACAACGGCCGTAATTGCGTGGCAAGCGACCCGCCGACTGACCACAATCCTGTGATAACCGGCACGGCGTAGAGCGATCCTGTTACGCTCCAATTCGAATCCTGTCTTCGCCGTTACCCGGCACAATAATATCAATTTACCTATCCACTCCAACTTTGCTCTAATAAAAGGAGCGTCCAACCGTTTTACACTATAATTCACCTAGCACGCTCAATTTGTAAAAACATCGACTAGCAACTTACAACAACTATTTCTGTAAGGTCCCATGGCATTGAATCCCAGCTTTGTTAGCGAGCTCGCCAGATTGAATCAACGTCTGAAAGGCGATGTGAGTGTGGCTGAGACTGATCGACTATTGTATTCAACCGATGCTTCCATTTACCAGCAATCACCGCTGGCGGTTGCCAGGCCAGCCGGTCCTGAAGACTGCATCAAGTTATTGGAATTCGCACAACAACATAAAATAGCAGTAATTCCCCGCGCCGGCGGCACCAGCCTGGCTGGCCAGGTGGTCGGTGAAGCAATGATTATTGATGTATCCCGCTACATGACCGACATCATCGCCGTCAATAAGGAGGAACAAACGGCCCTGGTACAACCCGGGGTGATTGTGCAAAGCCTGAACCAAACCGTTAAACCGATGGGGCTCAAGTTTGCCCCGGACCCATCCACCTTAAACCGCTGCACCGTCTCCGGTGTGATCGGCAACAATGCCTGGGGCGCGCATGCACCCGCGTACGGCTCTACCCGAGACCATCTGCTGGAAACCGAAATGGTGTTACCCAATGGTGATCTGATACACACCGCTCCCCTGGATGATGACGTTTTTACCGGCAAACTCACTCTGCCCGGCAAGGAAGGTGATATTTACCGCAGCATCGATGCGATTATCCGAGAACATCAAGCCTTGATTGCGAACCGCTACCCCGACCGACAAGACTTAATATGCAATGCCGGTTACGCACTGCATGAACTGGCGGCTATGCGCCCATGGAACCGCCAAGGTCCGAAGTTTAATCTTTCGGCGCTGTTATGCGGTAGCGAAGGCACCTTAGGCCTGGTCACTAAGGCCAAACTAAAATTAGTCCCATTACCAAAACATTCAGTCATCATGGCTGCGCATTTCCACAGCATCGATGCCGCGTTACATGCGGTGTCGCCGGCGTTGGCGCTGGGTGCGTGCGCAGTGGAATTACTGGATGACTATTTATTGAATCTGACACTACACAACCCGGAACAGGCGAAACACCGCTATTGGGTTCACGGCCAGCCCGAAGCGGTATTGCTCGTCGAGTTCTATGGCGACAATGCACAGGCGTTAAACGACCGTATTCAGCAGCTGATTGAAGAATACCGCGCACAACAATCAGCTTATGCTTTTCCCATCATCGATACCGTCAGAGCGCCGCAAGCCTGGTCCCTGCGCCGCGCGGCACTGGGACTGCTAATGGGAATGCCAGGGTCCAAAAAAGCCGTGTCATTTATTGAAGACAGCGCAGTACCGGTAAAACATCTACCGGCTTTCGTGGCGCAGGTACAAGCGCTGATGCGCCAACACGCAACGCCGTGCGTGTATTACGGCTCGGTGTCCATGGGATTAATACACTTGCGGCCGCTATTGGATTTAAATAACACCCAGGATAAGCAGACCTTTACACTATTGGCCGGTGAAGTGGCGCAGTTGTTAATCCGTTATAACGGCACCATGTCCGCCAAACACGGCGACGGTATTGTGCGCAGTCCGTTTATCGAACCATTTTTTGGGGCCACCATTAGCCAGTGCTTGCACACCATCAAATCGGCTTTTGACCCCGACAACGTGTTAAACCCCCACAAGATTGTCGACCCCGGTCCGGTGGACCAAAACCTACGCTACCAGTCCGTACCACTGGCAAACCTCACCACCGGTTTTAGCTGGCAACCGGACGGATTGCTGGCTGCGGTGGAACAATGCAACGGCGCAGGCGCCTGCCGCAAGCAGGCCGGCAACGGCACCATGTGCCCTTCTTATATGGCCACCTTGGAAGAACTGCACTCCACCCGTGGGCGCGCCAACACGCTGCGTCAGACATTGCAGCAACATCAGGCACTTAACCACGAGGCATTGGCGAGTATTAATAACGCCATGCGATTTTGTTTAAGCTGCAAGGGTTGCCGTTCTGAGTGCCCGGCTAACGTGGACATGGCGAAACTCAAAGCCGAATGTCTGTACCAATCCCAGCAACTGCAGGGAACGGCGTTGCGTACCCGGCTATTGTCCCAATTGGATACCATCAGCCGGCTGGCAAGTGGCGCGCCGTCGCTGAGTAATGCACTGCTTGGCCTTCCAATCGTCAATCGCTTGCTGGGATTCAGCCCGCGGCGCCAGCTGCCAAAACTGGCCGCGGTTCGATTCAGTCAATGGTTCGCGCATCACACGGTCCATAAAAATGCCGGCCGCCGTGGGCAAGTCTTATTACTGAACGACGTATTCAGCGAATTTTATGAGCCGGCGGTCGGCCGCTGCGCTGTTGATTTGTTAGAATATTGGGGTTTCAGCATTGTTTTATCACCTTGCTTTGCCTCCGCCCGGCTGTGCATCAGCCTGGGCATGTTGCAACAAGCACGAAACACCCTGACCGCCACCGTGCACTGGTTGGATTCCCGGGTAAACGAAGCCACCCAGGTCATTGGCCTTGAGCCGTCCGAGCTATTGACTTATAGAGACGAAGCCCGGGCATTGCTGGTGGAACCTGCTCAAATCCGGTTTTTGCATGACCATCAACATCGGTTCCAGTTATTCGATGAATTTGTCAGTGACCACCACGCGTCATTTTGCAAAGATGACGTGCATAATGAGAACCCTTTAAACCTAGCGGTTCACGTCCATTGCCATCAAAAATCATTGAGCGATGCGGACAAATGCATTAGCGCGCTGCAAATAACAACCCATGCGAAGATACACACCCTCGCCTCGGGTTGTTGCGGCATGGCGGGTCTGTTTGGCTATCAACAAGCGAACTATGACGTATCCCGGCAAATCGCCGAACTGGTGCTGTTACCGTCTATCCGGCAGTTGCCGCACGACACCAGGGTCGTAGCCACCGGCGCCAGTTGCCGCCAGCAAATTCAAGACTTTTTAAACATCAAAGCCTATCATCCGGCAGAAATTCTGCGCCAACAACTGATAGTGGATTAACCCACAGGTTCGATGTGCGTGGAGGTCTTGATCACATGCGCCGCCTGCGCCGGCAGAAAATACTGATAGATCGGCGCACTGTGCAAAGGATTGCTGACGTCGAAACTCAAACCATACAAAGCAAAAAATTCTTTGGCCATCGCCAGCGGCATTTCTTTGCGAGAGACGATTTCCAGCAGTTTGGCGTTTTCCACCGTCACCGCCAATTGTTTATCAATGCCGGCAATTTGGGTTTTTAACGCCTGGGGAATAGACTGGTTTTTCTCCGGCTTGGTAAATACCTGCTGCAATAAACCTTTGGTATACATACCCGTCGGTTCCATAGCCTGCACACCATGCTTGGCAAGCACTTCGATCACCTCCGGCAAGGGCACCGCCCATTTTTCGCCGCCTTTTACCGATAAAGCGCTAATACCCAGATGATGGGGTGTATAACCATACACGCGGTTCCAATGCTGAATGATTTGTTGATCGCTGCTGCCGTCGGACTGATCGATAAACAGTCTTAGTATTTGGCCATTATTCAGGATTTTATACAAAGGATAGGCATTCCAACCGTCTGGGAATTGATAAAATTCTTCACTGGGAATTTGCGATGCCACGTAACCGTGTTCGGTTTTTAGTAACTGTGCCACCCGCTCCGCATCGTGGCGCCGCTGGGTGCCGCAACGAATGGCCATATGATCGTAATGCACATGCCAGCCCAGCTCAGCGGCAATTTCCAACAGTTTCAAGTCGGCTTTACTATATAGCAACGACTCTGTGCATTTCACTGCAGTATAAGCATCCAGTGGTTTTACAAAATCGGCGATAATCTGGGCCTGGACATCACTTAGGTTCTCGCGGGCGTTGTAAAACATTTCACTGATAAATTGCCGGGCGTAATCGGATACTTCACCCATGGCATCCGGCAGTTGTTCTTCAAATGGATAACGCGTTTTAATTTGGTGGTACGCCTGCTCCAATTCAACAGCATTGCCAACCCGGTCAAAATATTCCCCGGCGTCCGCTTCAGCAGGCTGCGCCACAAAAGGTGTGAGGTCCAATACCGCGATGTCGTTATTGGATTTGAGGATTTGCACTTTTCGCTCGCTATCCTCCGCGGGCGTAAAACCATCCGTGGATAGTAGAAACTCAGCTAATTGCTTACCAAATTGTTCATGGGGCGCGCTCATGGAAATGGCTCTCTTGGTTCGTACATTTGCGTATCATCAATACAAATATTTTCAGCATGATCCTGACACGAAATCTCTCGCTTAAGCTTTTTAATCAATTTTTAAATTACACTTTCGTATTAAAAATAGGCTAAAGCTATCTATACTGTATCTATACTGTGTAAGTATAGCCAACTTGCTAAATTCCACCTTCTGGCAAAACACTCTAGAGGAGATAAAACCCTTGGCGAAGCAATCTGTTTTGGTGTTGGGTGCGGGCAAAATCGGTTCATTAATCACTTGCTTATTGGCCGATTGTGATGACTATGACGTGTATTTAGGTAATCTCAACATCGACGCGGCCGATACGCTGGTTAAAACACTACACCTTGCCAATGTCACCACCTTGCCCGTGGACGCACAAAACGAAGCCCAATTGCTCAAGGCAATCGCTACCAGCGGCGCCCAGGCTATCATTTCCAGCCTGCCCTTTTATTGCAATCCCCTGGTGGCGGATATTGCCGCCCGTCAAGGCGTGCATTATTTCGATTTAACCGAAGACGTTGCGGTCACCGAACATGTGAAAAAAGTCAGTCAAAACAAATCCAATGTATTCATGCCGCAATGCGGCTTGGCGCCGGGATTTATCAGCATCGCCGCCCATGCCGTCATGGAAAATTTCGAACAGATTCATACCGTGAAAATGCGGGTTGGTGCGTTGCCGGTCAATCCCAACAATGCACTGAAGTACTCATTGACCTGGTCCACCGACGGATTGATCAACGAATATGGCAATTTGTGTTATGGCATCAAAGACGGTGAACTCACCACATTATTGCCTCTGGAAGGTTATGAAACCATTACCCTGGACGGCGTGTTGTATGAAGCCTTTAATACCTCCGGCGGCCTGGGGACTTTGGCGGATACCTACGCCGGCAAGGTACAAGACATGAACTATAAAACCATGCGCTATCCCGGCCATTGCAAGCAAATAAAATTATTGATGGAAGACTTAAAGCTCAACCAGGACAGGGACACCTTAAAACGCATACTGGAAAACGCCATTCCCAAAACATTGCAGGATGTGGTGCTGATTTATGTTGCGGTCAACGGCCTCAAGCATGGTGACTTATTTGAAGAAAACTATGTTAAAAAAGTTTACCCGGCCAGCATCCGCGACACCCTCTGGTCATCCATACAAGTCACCACCGCCGCAGGCGTGTGCAGTGTGTTCGATATCATCATGCAAGACAGCGGCGCGTATCATGGCTTTGTTACCCAGGAATCCATTGAACTGGACAGCGTTATCCACAACCGGTTCGGGAAATATTTCGCCTAACAGGAGCGAACCATGACTGTATTACAGGAATTGAATTTACAATCAATCAACTCAGGAACGTTTTCTGCGGCATTAGGATGGCATGCCATCGATGAACAACGGTTGTTGGACAGTGTGAATCCGGCAACCGGACAAGTAATCGCCCAGGTATCCACTTGTTCTGCGAATGATTATGAACGCGTGATTCAATCCAGTCGCGAGGTTTTTGAAAAATGGCGCACGGTTCCCGCGCCCAAACGCGGTGACATCGTCCGCCAAATCGCTAACGCATTGCGCCAGCACAAAGACGCTTTGGGCAGTCTGGTGGCGATGGAAATGGGTAAAATCAAACAAGAAGGCGATGGCGAAGTACAAGAGATGATTGACATTGCCGACCTGGCCGTGGGCCAATCCAGGATGTTATACGGCAAGACCATGCATTCGGAACGAACTCAACATCGCATGTATGAACAATGGCATCCTTTGGGCGTGGTCGGCGTCATCAGTGCGTTTAATTTTCCCGTCGCCGTATGGTCGTGGAATGCGTTTATCGCCGCAGTGTGTGGCAATACGGTCATTTGGAAACCGTCCTCCAAGGTCCCATTGTGTGCGATTGCCGTGCAGCACATTTGTAATACCGTGCTCGAAGAGGCGGGTCATCCCGGCGTGTTCTCGCTGCTTGTTCCCCAGGAGAAAACCACTGCGCAAGCTTTCGTTGAAGATGAACGCATCCCCCTGATGTCGTTCACCGGCTCCAGCCAGGTGGGGCATTACGTTGCCGAAACCGTTGCCAAACGCATGGGAAAAACCATTTTGGAGTGCAGCGGCAACAACGCCATTATCGTGGACGAAACGGCTAACCTGGACCTCGCCGTACCGGCGGTGGTTTTCGGCGCGGTGGGCACCGCCGGACAACGCTGCACCACCACGCGACGGTTGTTTGTCCATGACAGTATCTACCAAGACCTTGTCACGCGGCTGGTGCACGGCTATCAGCAAGTACGCATAGGCGATCCATTGGACAGCAATGTCTTAATGGGGCCACTGATCGATCAGCAGGCCGTACAGGATTTTATTCATGCCGTCGAACGTGCGCAACAACAAGGGGGGAAAGTGTTGACCGGCGGCAAGGTTCTGAATCAAGCGGGACAATTTGTTGAACCCACGATAATTGAAATGGATACACAAACGGATGTGGTCAAGGAAGAAACTTTCGCCCCGATTCTTTATGTGATGCGCTACTCGACGATGGACAAGGCCATTCAAGCGCACAACGATGTGCCGCAAGGATTATCCTCCGCCATTTTCACCAATCAGGTACAACACGCCGAACAGTTTTTGTCTTCGACAGGCAGCGATTGCGGCATCGCTAATGTGAACATTGGCACTTCCGGGGCGGAAATCGGCGGCGCCTTTGGCGGGGAAAAACAAACCGGCGGCGGCCGCGAGGCGGGGTCGGACAGCTGGAAAGCGTACATGCGCCGCCAGACCAACACTATTAACTGGGGAAATGAGTTGCCGTTGGCGCAAGGTATTAAATTTGACCTGTAGCCACGTTAGATCGATTCGCTGAAAAGTTTAATAAAACCACGTCACACCCAGGCGGATTAAGTTGTGGTTATAGCCTGAACCCTCGCGATTGGAAACGTTTTTGGTATACCCATAATCGGTGAACAATTCCATGAAAGGAGTAATACTATAGGCAAACCCAAGTTTCAGTTTATAACGATGATCTTTTCGATACAATGATGTTGAGCTGGAACCATCGGATTCGCTTATAGTGGTTTCTGTGTCTGGATCCCTATATTCACTGTAGCGGTATTCTGCTTCCATATTGACGGTTAGCGATTTCCCCCAGGGCACACCGGCCGATACTTCCAGGCTGTGGCGTATGGGTGAATAACTCCTGGTTGTTATGACTGTATCACCGGCAAGATTGGTAGACTGGGAACTGAAATCATTTCTATCATTTACCTGCAATTCATAGGAAAATTTGAAACTAATGGCGTCGTGACCGTTCAGTAGCCGCAATCGCAATTGCTGGCGGTTACCGGCCAAATAATCATAAACGCCATCGGGACTTTTGTCTTTGATGTCTACATATTTATACCGCAGTTCCAATGAATTTTTTGTGTTTACATAATGCCTGCCGCGCAGTTCCAAACTCAGCAATTTCTGAAAATCGACGTTACCGAACTCAGTTTGGTCAATAGCGGCTCTGGCACGGGTCTCCCAACGATCGTTGCGAACCAGGTGGCCTAATCCCAAGTGCCATTGAGAATAGTCATAATCATGCTCTTTTTGCTGTTTTAACACATCCCCATTGGCGTCGAAATACAGACCGTTATTGTTGTTTCCCACTAACCTGCCACTTGCAGAAATAAATAATTCTGAACTGTAATCCGCAAGGCCGTCGACCTGGCTAATATCTTCATCAATCAATGATACATTATCATCATAACCACCGTTTAAAGATACAAACCCTCCCCAACCACTAAACGGTGAATTCTTGGCTGGAGGATCTGCATTTAAAAGCTGCAATGCCCGCTCACTGAGCGCTTTCAAGTTCTCGTCCACAGCCAGGGAGTGGGCAACTGAGAAGTTGTCTTTGGCAGCTTGATTGTCTTCGCGTTTTAAAGCGAGCAACCCCAAATTGTAATACGCCACTGCAGTGTACTTGGGAATATCAATTAACAATTGGAACCGCTCCTCAGCTTCCTCATAGCGTGCCAGCTGGTAATACACCACTCCCAAATTGTAATTCAAATCCGGCGAATCCATTCCGGCGGATTTAGCCTGCAACAGGGCTTCCAAAGCCGCTGGGTACTGTTGCCGCTGCGCGGCGCTTACTCCCATGTCGTAGTATTCAGCAGCTGTTTCCGCCGTGACAGCAGTGGCGTATGAAAACAACCCTATAATAAAACAACCCGCCAAATGGTATTTTCTACGTCTTGTTTTTTTATCCATAAAATGCGGCTCAACTTTACATCACGCCCAAACAAATCGTAATCATAGTCCGTTTTGTCATCTTAATGCCACTGTTAATCCAATGTATTAATGCCGTTTCACTTTGCACGGGTAAAAAAGCGGGCACAAAAAAAATCCCCTCCCACAATTTATTCATGGGAAGGGAGGGAGAAATAAACCTGTGTAGTTTGTTCAGCTTATGCGCTGAGAAGAACTATTTATAATGTGGCATTACATGTTTCATTGCGTGGCGTTTGGCTGCACCGATTTTTAGCAAGTTTCTATCAAATCAACAGTTTTCGTTATCCATCAATCTCGTGAATCTTCTCTGTCTTCTGTTGCGTCGTCGTGATCTTCCCTGGCCTCATCGTGGTCATCCCTGGCCTCATCGAGATCATCCCTGGCTTCGCTGTGTTCATCTCTGGCTTCGTCGCGGTCTTCCCTGGCTTCGTCTTGTGCTTTTTTCGCCTCTTCTCTATCCTCGTCGCTCAGTTCCCTGTTTTCACTGCCATCATCCCGTTCTTGAATACGCTCATTGCGATCACGATATTCATCTAAATCGCGGTCACCAAATTGGCGTTTTGCATCGTGTTCATCTGCATCTTTAAATTCGGGCAGTTCAAGCTTGTGACCAATTTCCGATCGATCCGGCTTGTCACCAGAATCATTCCGATCAGACTCAATTACCCTGATGGTGACTTCCAAATCATTCATTTCTATGGCCACGGCAATATGGGTTGTACATGCAGCGCACAACGCAACCACAGCCATTAGAAAATTGTTTCGCATTGAGATACTCCTACTTACTACTTCGTACGGTTGCCCGTTTTTTATGTATTTATATTTGTATTTATATTTTTATGCTAAAGGAGTCGCAATTAGTTTAAATTCAGAAACCGGTTTTGTCGCACCGCTGGCAGCTTGGACATTCAATTGCAACTCAATGGATTTCATTAAATTGCTATGGCTTACCTGCGCAATTATTTTGCCTTGTTGCGGATTCAACGCTTTAATAGGCAAGGTCAATACGTTATCACCCGCTAACAAATCAGTTTCCCATTTCAGCGTCTGTCGGTTTTGATAACCCGCCAGTTCCAGGTTGTCTGATAATCTAATGGTAATGGTTGCGCCTTGGACGGCTTTCACAGCGTGAAACGCCAGTGTGATGTTAGTGGGTTCATACAGGGAAATGCTCATGGTGCTTGCCATCGGATCCTGAATAGTTGCAGCCACTCGCTCCACCGTCTGAGTCGATAAGGATTGTTGCGATAAGGATTGTTGCGATGAAGTTTGTTGCGCCGGATACAAACTCACCACCACCCACAATGCCAAACCCGCGGCTACGGCGGATCCGAAGCCTCTAATAAATCCTTTTCGGTGGGAGAGTGTGTATAAATGGCCATGGGTGTCATGGTGAGTCGCCCGCCCTTGTTTCACAGCCGTGCGTAATGCCCTATCCACGAAGCCCGCCGATGGCGGAGGAAACGATGAATTTTTCAATAACTGTCGGAATTTTTGTGCCTGGGCAACCGCATCGGCGCATTGATCACACCGGCGGTAATGCGCTGTAAATTTCTCAACCTCGGTTGAGTTCAACAGCCCGTCCAGGTAGTCGTCAATGTGAGTTTGCACTTCGTGGCACTGCATTTTGATTGCCTTTTAATAGCCCTTTACAAGTTCACTTTCGCACTTTAGTAATTTAGTAATTTAGTAATTCCACTTACGTTCAATATTTTATTATTACTTTTGTTTATTCCGGATTACTTCTAATAATAACCAGTAATACTAACCCACTTTGATTCTTTGGCCTAATACCCGCTTTCTATCGATAAAACACGTCCCAAACCAGTAAAAGGTTCCCAAATTGAGCGTAAGCTCACCCTGAAAACCGCATTTTCAGCATAATAGTTTTTTAAGTTGTTCGCGCGCCCGATACAGTCGGGATTTAAGCGTACCAATGGGGATATCAAGCATATCTTGGATTTCCGTCAGCTTGTACCCTTCCACATCGTGCAATATGACGAGGATTCGTTGATCCTCGTTCAGCCGCAACAATGCTTGCTGGACTTGGTCAACAGCTTCATCGTTCAAAATCTGCATCTCCGGTTGCAGCGCCATATAATCCTTTGTCACGGGAAAAGTCTCACCATCCTCCGTCAATTGTACCGGTGAACGGTTACGATGCCTGGTACGGTCGACAAACTGCCGATATAACACCGTCGCCAGCCAGGACTGCAAATTATCGATGCTGCGAAGCTCATTGATTCGAGGAAAAAGCTTTACGAGAAGATCCTGCACCAAATCCTCAGCGTCTTCTCGGGAACCGCAAAATCGGTACGCCAAACGGTACATGCCCTCCACATACGGCCGCAACAGAGTAACAAACTCGTCTTCCGTATTAGCGGATTTAAATAGATCAAATATGGCCATTGGTGGGGTGATTAGTATTTTGACAGGAATCGATTAGCGGGAATCTGGCTACACAGTATATTAGTTTTTACTAATTAACTAAAGTGTGTGGTTGCCTTATTTGACGGATTCCACGAAAAGTACTCCATCTTTTCCTATCACGGTATCCAGGCACTTACTGTCTTTCCATAGTGAAGCAGTCAGTGTTTTGGTGTTGGATGTGACGGTTACCGTATATTCATGGCCATCGTGCAAAAATGTGGTGTACCCCGTATCCGCACCATTATTGAACCCGCCGGGGTGTTCAATGCGTTTTTTGAGGTTTTCCGCATGCCCCATGAATTTATGTGTCAGTGAACTCATTTGTATATCTCTCCCAAACCATCAACGCGACGCGTGCTGATGAAAACACATGCATTTTACACAGCACATTCCAGGTCAACAAATTGAAGCTGGCCTATAAACGGCTCAAAGCAAGCGGCATTTTTTGCACCATCAGGTGGCAATGCTTATGTTACTTCTTGTTTTTGCACGATATTTTTATGCGGTCTCGCGAAGTAGGCAGCAATTTATGCAAAAAACGTTTGGGGATTTGTGTTGGAGAAACCCAAGGCCTTGGCGATGCCCTAACAGGATAAGCGGAATAGTTTGACGTACAAAGGGTTTATTCACGCAGCGAGGAGAGTTTGCTTTGGTATTCACTGGGTCTCGCCTTGAGAAAGGCCAGGATTGATTTTTTTGAACCAAACCTGAAAAAACCAGTCTGAGCTTGCTGATTGGCAAAATGAATAATAAAATTCGTGCCTTTCAAATATTAGAACAATGCTATTAACACTATATTCGCGCAGTGACCACCTTACTGAGTAAAGTGCTTAGCCATTGCCGGCGGTTGTAGAGTAGGCAGTCCTAGGACTTTTCCTTATTTATTACTTCGCCTACCTATTGATTGGTACTGATGAGCCAAATGTCAATGCTCATTAAGGGTGACACTGCATAATAAAAAAACTGACATAAAACGAGTAGAGAGGTCAGAGAGTGTCTATGGAAGCAATGATTGACGTTCAAAACCTACGTAAGACCTTTGGCTCCTTCGTCGCGGTATCGGATATCACGTTTAAACTGAACCGCGGCGAGGTACTGGGATTTTTAGGGCCCAATGGCGCCGGTAAATCCACTGCCATGAAAATGATCACCGGCTTTTTAACGCCATCTGGCGGCAAGGTCGTGGTTAACGGTCATGATGTGACGGAAGAGCCGCTGAAAGTGAAATCCGCAATTGGCTATCTTCCCGAAGGAGCCCCCGCTTATGGGGACATGACGCCAAAGTCGTTTTTGGAATTTATCGCCGAAATTCGCGGATTCTCCGGTGACGAAAAACGAAAGCGAGTGCAGGAAGCCGCCGCCAAAACCCATTTGGAAGCGGTGTTTCACAAACCCATAGAAACCCTGTCCAAAGGATTCAAACGCCGCGTTGGTTTAGCCCAAGCCATACTGCATGATCCGGAAATTCTGGTGCTGGACGAACCCACCGACGGCCTGGATCCCAATCAAAAACACGAAGTACGCGCCTTATTGAAGGAAATGGCCAAAGACAAAGCCATTGTAATTTCCACCCACATCTTGGAAGAAGTCGATGCCGTCTGCACACGGGCCATTATCATATCCCAAGGCAAAATATTATTTGACGGCTCGCCGGGTGAATTGGAAGCCATGGCACCGGAACGCAATGCCGTAATGTTAACCCTGGAAGGAGCCGACGCCGGCAGCGCCACAAGCAAACTGGAAAGACTGGCCTCGGTGAAAAACGTCATCACTCACAAACAAGGCGATGATGTGCGCTACCATATCGTACCCAAAGACGGCAAATCCATCATCAAAGACATCGCCCACCTGGCCAAAGACGAAAACTGGACCGTGGACGAAATGCATGTCGAACCGGTACGTCTGGACGAGGTGTTCCGCATGGTCACTACCGGCGGTGAATCCGTTAAGGAGGTGCGCACATGAATGCCATGATTTCCATATGCAAACGGGAGTTAGGCAACTATTTCGGCACACCTGTGGCCTATGTGTTTATGGTCATATTTCTGGCATTGACCGGTGTGTTCACTTTTTACATCGGCGGCTTTTTCGAAAGAGGTCAGGCCGATTTACGCCCGTTTTTTATTTACCAGCCCTGGTTGTATTTATTCCTCATCCCTGCCCTGTCTATGCGCTTGTGGGCGGAAGAACGTAAATCCGGCAGCCTTGAGCTGCTGCTGACCTTGCCCACACCGTTAATCAGCGCTGTGGTCGGCAAGTTTCTGGCTGCGTGGATATTCACCGCCATTGCCCTACTGTTTACCTTTCCCATGTGGATCACGGTAAATTATCTGGGCGATCCCGACAACGCAGTGATTTTCGCCAGCTACGTAGGCAGCTTGTTGATGGCCGGCGCATACCTTGCGGTGGGCTCAGCCATATCCGCGATTACAAAAAACCAGGTCATCGCGTTTGTTATCGCGGTGGTGGTGTGCTTCCTGTTCATATTGGCGGGATTTCCCGTGGTGACTAATTTCTTCACCGATTGGGCGCCACAGGCATTGGTAAACGCCATCGCCTCACTGAGCTTCTTAACCCATTTCAACAACATCGAAAAAGGCATTTTTGATTTCCGGGACATTTTCTATTTCGCCTCGTTTATCGCCTTTTGGTTGTACGTCAACGTTGTTGTTATTGAAATGAAAAAAGCAGATTAAGAGGGATTTCGTCAATGAAAAATATAAAGCTAATATCCTTCGGTGGAATTGCCCTAGCGGTCGTGCTCTTAATCACGGTCAACATCTTGGTTAATGTGATTTTTAAATCCGCACGCCTGGATTTGACTGAAGATAATTTATACACCTTATCGCAAGGCACGGAGAATATCGTTAAGGGATTGCAGGAACCGGTCACGCTACGGTTTTATTTTTCCGAGAAACTCGCCAGCAGCGTTCCAGCCTTGATGAATTACGGCCGGCAAGTACGTGAGTTACTGGAAGAGTACGTATCAGAGTCTGGCGGAAAAGTGAACTTGATCGTCCTGGATCCCGAGCCGTTTTCCGAAACAGAAGACCAGGCGGTGGAAAATGGCCTGCAGGGCGTCCCCATTGATAACGTAGGCAGTACCGCTTATTTCGGCTTGGTGGGCACTAACGCCACGGACGACAAAGAAGTGATACCTTTTTTCCAAATGGAAAAAGAAGCTTCTTTGGAGTATGACATCACCCGCTTAGTATACAAGCTAAGCAACAACAAGAAGCAAGTAGTCGGATTGCTTAGCACCTTACCCATAGAAGGCAGCGGTCCCGCCAATCCGATGCTGGGCATGCAAGGCGATCCGGAATGGATGGTAGTTTCCCAGCTCAAACAATTGTTCGAGGTCCGGTCTCTGAACAAAGAACTGGCAAAGGTTCCCGACGAAGTCGACGTATTGATGCTGGTGCACCCCAAAGGATTGAGCGACAAAACGCTGTTCGCCATCGACCAGTATGTGTTGGGCGGCGGCCGGGTACTGGTGTTTGTGGATCCACATGCAGAAACCGAACAAATTCCACATAATCCGCAAAATCCCATGGCAATGACGGAAAAAAGTTCCGACCTGCCCAAGCTGTTCGATCAATGGGGCATTGAATTGGCCAAAGGTCAGTTAGCCGGCGACATCGAAGCCGCCTCCCGGGTCAGCATGTCGCAAGGCGCACGCCCGCAGGCTATTGATTATGTCTTGTGGCTGCAGCTTCAGAAAAACAACATTGCTCAAAATGATTTCGTCACCGGCGATCTTGATCAGCTCACCCTGGCTACTCCCGGCTATTTGACCCCCAAAGCCGGTGCTCAAACTCAATTCACACCGCTTCTGCAAACCAGTGAAAAAGCCATGAGCGTACCGGTGGCGAGGGTGCAATTCCGTCTTGATCCGGTCGGCTTACTCAACAGTTACCGTCCCGGTGGGAAAAAACTTACCCTGGCTGCAAGAGTCACCGGCCCGGTTAAAACCGCTTTTCCCGATGGACCTCCGGATGGTGAAAAAGGCGATTGGTTGAAAGAATCCAAGGAAGACATCAACGTTATTGTCGTCGCGGACGCTGACATGCTGGAAGATCGCTTCTGGGTCAATGTACAAAACTTTTTCGGCCAGCGAATCGCTGTCCCTAGGGCGAACAACGGCGCGTTTGTTATTAACTCCATCGAAAACTTAAGCGGCAGTAATGACCTCATCAGTCTACGCAGTCGCGGTAATTTCTCGCGGCCATTCTTAAAAGTCAAAGAAATTCAGCGTGAAGCTGAACAACGTTTCCGCGACAAAGAAAAGCAACTGCAGCAGAAACTGCGCGAAACCGAGCAGAAAATATCCGAGTTGCAGCGGCAAAAAGCCTCGGACCAATCCATGATATTAAGTCCGGAACAAGCTGAGGAAATTCAAAAATTCCGCGAACAACGGGTACAGACCCGCAAGGAACTGCGCAGCGTGCAACATGAGTTGCAGAAGAACATTGAATCACTGGGCGCCAAGCTCAAATTCCTTAACATCGGGCTCATACCCATTCTGATTATTCTGTTTGCCATCGGGCTAACGGCATACCGCCACAAGCAGATGGAAAAACTGGCGGACTAAACCAGTTAATGGAATTAGGAGAAGATTCATATGAACAATAAGCAAATTGGTATTTTTCTCGCGGTAACGATCGTTGTGGTAATCGCCGCCGTGGTGGCCGTCAACCAACAACAACGTGCCGTCGTTAACCAACAAGCCGGGGAATATCTGTTCCCCGGCCTGGAAACCAAAGTCAATGACGTGGCAAAAGTCGAAGTCGTCAAAGGCGAAGACCACGTCACCATTCAACGCACTGACAACAACTGGAAAATTGTCGAAAAGGATAACTACCCGGCAGACTTCACCAAAGTCAAAGAGGTAGTAATGAAAATCGCCGCCTTCACCACCATTGAAGCCAAAACCAAGATCCCGGAAAACTATGCCAAACTCAACGTGGAAGATCCCACCCAGGAGGACACAAAAGCCGTTCAAGTCAGTTTAAAAGACGACGCGGACAACGAATTGGCATCGGTCATTGTGGGGCGTATGGAAGCCGGCGGTTTTTCCACCGTGGGTCAGGATAAAACCTATGTACGCAAAGCCAATGACGAGCAGGTATGGTTAGTCAAAGGCGGGCTGGTTGTGGACGAGGAACCCAGTGACTGGGTCACCGAGGAAATCTTGAACATCGATGTCTCACGGGTGAAAAAAGTGGAAATCACCCATAAAGGCGGAGATACCGTGATCATCGAAAAAGAAAAACCCGGCGAAGGTGATTTTATCATCGCCAATCTACCGAAAGGCAAAGAAGCAAAATCGCAATCCGATTTGACCCAGGTTGCGCGCGCCATGCAAACGCTGCGCTTGGTCGATGTGGAAAAAGCCGAGGGCTTCGAATTCCCGGAAGATAAAACCATGACGACGGAACTGCAGACCTTCGACGGTCTGGTGATTACCGCTAAAACGGTCAAACAAGCGGGTGCCTACCTCACCAACTTCAGCGCCCGTTTCGATCCGTCGTTACGTCCGGCCGAAGAAACTAAACCAGAGGCCACACCAGAAGCCACACAGGAAGACGCTGGCAAAGAAGGGGATGAACAAAAACAAGCGGCCGAACAACCTGCCCCGCACGCAGCCACGCCACCTCCGGTGAAAGACGCCGCGCTCGTGCAACAAGAAGTCACCCAACTCAACCAACAACTTTCACCTTGGGTATTTACGTTGAACAAATCCAAAGCGAAAAACCTGGTGGAAGAGATGGCTGATTTAGTGAAAGATAAAAGCTAGTTATCATAAAAACCGTTCGTAGGATGGCTCTACGCCTCCTACGATTCGGTGTACTGAGTTGCATTTAGTTCTGCCAATAACGTTAACTCCTCATAGCAACATAAAATTAACGGGTAGACATCTTTTCTATTCTAAACTGAAATCCAGTCATTAAGCCTTTGAGCTTTTTACATCGTTACCATCCAATAACGCGGTCTATTTTCACAATTGTTCGCGGAAGAATATTTCCAGTAGCAACCATTTTACGAAAAACCTCTCGGCTGTCTTTGCCAACCAGAACCGCTGCAAATTCAACGCTATAATTGCTGTATAGCAAAACCTGCGGGGACATCATGATTCACTTCATTGCGAAAAACGATTCGCATCCATTACGAAAAGCGATTTCGGATGCTTATCTCAGCGACGAGACATCTTCGGTTCAGCCCCTGCTGAAGCTGGCCGCGCTTGAACCTGTTCAAACTTCCGAAATCGCGGACAAAGCGCGCCATCTGATCGCCAAAACCCGGGAGTGGTCTAAAGAAACCGGGGGCATCGAAGCCTTACTGCGAGAATATGATTTGTCTTCTCGGGAAGGGGTGGCGTTAATGTGCCTGGCGGAGGCATTGTTGCGGGTTCCGGATGCCGGCACCGCCGATCGCTTGATCAAGGACAAACTGAATAAAGCCGATTGGGAGAAACACCTGGGACAAAGCCATTCCCTATTCGTCAATGCCTCGACCTGGGGATTGATGTTGACTGGTAAGCTCATCGGCTATGAACAGGAGTCCATGACAAGCGTGCTGAACCGTTTGTTGGCCCGCAGCAGCGAGCCGCTGATTCGCCTGGCAATCCAAGAAGCCATGGGGATCATTGGCAAACAGTTTGTGTTGGGTGAAACCATTGAAAGCGCTATCAAACGCAGCGCGGATGCTGCCAACCGGGATTATTTGTTTTCCTTTGACATGTTGGGAGAAGCCGCCCTCACATTAGAAGATGCGCAACAATATCTGCAGCGTTATTTGCACGCCATTGATGCACTCTCGCAGTCGGCGCATGCTGCGAACAACCCAAGGCAAGCGCCAGGGATTTCAATAAAGCTGTCAGCCCTGCACCCGCGTTTTGAGTTTGCCCAGCGTGAGCGCGTCATTAAAGAGCTGGTGCCGAATGTATTATCCATTGCGCGGCGCGCCCGCGATGCCGGTATCAGTATTACCATCGATGCGGAAGAAGCCGACCGCTTGGACGTGACTCTAGATGTATTTGAAGCGGTCTACGCGGATGCTTCCCTGGGTGGTTGGGAAGGATTGGGTCTTGCGGTCCAGGCGTACCAAAAGCGGGCGTTGCCGGTAATTCACTGGCTACAGGCTTTGGCTGAGGCTGGTCGGCGGCGTATCATGCTACGGCTTGTCAAAGGGGCTTATTGGGACACGGAAATAAAACGCGCCCAGGAACAAGGCTTGGATGGTTATCCGGTTTTTACTCGCAAAGTACTCACCGATGTATCCTATCAAGCGTGCGCGCAGCAGATCTTAGCCGCTGGCGATTGTTTTTATCCGCAGTTTGCCACCCATAACGCGTATACCATCGCGATGGTGCAAACGATAGCGCAAGCGTTGTTAAAACCGGGACAAGTCTATGAATTCCAGCGCCTGCACGGCATGGGACAAGCGGTTTACCGCGAAGTCAGGCAATCGGATCCATCTGTTGACTGCCGTGTTTACGCCCCTGTGGGCAGCCACTCCGACTTGTTACCCTATCTGGTGCGCAGACTGTTGGAAAATGGCGCCAACACCTCGTTTGTTAATCGGATCGAAAACGACAAGTTGCCCATCGACGACTTGATACGCAATCCCGTCAGCAGCGTTAATTCTTTACAGAGCATTCCAAACCTGGCCATACCCTTGCCAAGGCGTTTATTCGGGGATGCGCGCTTGAACTCCAAAGGTCTGAATTTCAATGACAGCATTAGCTTGCGATCACTGGAACATTCGATTGCAGAGTTCTCCAAACGCGTATGGAGGGCCGCACCGATCATCAACGGCAAACCGGGTAGTGGCAAAACCAATCCTGTGATTACTCCCCAACATCCCGACGCAGCGGTGGGTCACGCGGTTGAATCCACTCGGGAAGATGTTGCTGGCGCGTTAAACATTGCCTATCGCTATCGCCAAGAGTGGACACAGCGATCCATAGAATCCAGGGCGGACAGTGCCGATCGGGCGGCGGTTTTATTGGAAGCACATTTGGAAGAGTTGGCGTATTTGTGCGTGCGTGAAGGCGGACGCTGTATCAAAGATGCCGTTGCCGAAGTGCGCGAGGCCATAGACGGTTGCCGTTATTATGCTCAGCAGGCCCGCCAGATATTGACGCCGCTGGAATTACCGGGACCAACGGGGGAATCCAATACCCTTAGTTTGCACGGCCGCGGAGTGATGGTTTGTATCAGTCCATGGAATTTTCCCGTGGCCATTTTTACAGGGCAGATCATCGCGGCGCTGGTAACAGGCAATACGGTGATCGCAAAACCGGCACATCAGACGCCATTGACCGCCATGCGTGTCGTGCAACTGTTGCATGAGGCCGGTATTTCGAAACAGGCGCTTAGTCTATTGCCCGGTAAAAGCACGGTAATCAGCGAGCCGCTGTTAAATGATGAACGCGTCGCCGGCGTCATTTTTACAGGCTCCACAGCAGCGGCCAGAACCATTAACCAGACATTGGCTTCGCGGCCCGGCCCCGTCGCTACCCTGATAGCCGAAACCGGCGGACAGAACGCCATGATTGTCGACAGCTCCGCGCTGCCCGAACAAGTCGTTAGCGATGTGATCACATCGGCGTTTAATAGTGCTGGACAACGATGTTCGGCATTGCGGGTGTTGTTTTTACAGCAAGACATTGCACCGCGGGTGATCGACGTGTTATCCGGTGCCATCGCACAGTTGACTATTGGCGATCCTTTGTTGCTTGCCACCGATGTAGGTCCGTTGATCGACGCCGACAGTAAAACCAAAGTGATGTCTCATATCAACAGGTTGCGCAAAACCTGCAAGTGGGTCTGCCAGGCCACTGTGAATGATGAATTACTGAAACACCACTATGTTGCGCCTACTGTGTTCGAAATTGATTCGCTTTCACAGTTAAAAGAAGAAGTGTTTGGCCCCGTACTGCACATCATTCGCTATAAGGCCGACGAACTTGACCGGGTGATTGATGCCATCAACGCCACTCAATATGGATTGACCTTGGGCATACACAGCCGCATTGAGGAAAAAGCAAACTACATAGCGCAACGTGCCCGCGTAGGAAATGTGTATGTAAACCGCAACATGATTGGCGCAGTGGTAGGGGTGCAGCCTTTCGGTGGTGAAGGATTGTCGGGAACCGGACCCAAAGCCGGCGGGCCCAATTATCTGCGGCGTTTGGTTGCCGAGCAAACCGTTAGTATCAATACATCAGCAATTGGTGGCAATGCGGCATTGTTGAATCTGGATGGAGAATAACGGTCTCGAAACAAGTAACCATCATTGCTGTAGTATAAAATCCAATGACGTTGCCATGCGCTCCACGCATGCCCTGCCCTCTTCTATAGCTTGTTCGGCCTTATCGAAGTCCAGGAGCGCCAGATTGCTGATTCTTGGGGACAACACCAAATCCGGCGGATCGCCGGCCAGGCGGCTGCGGGTAATGCGATCTTGCATGATGTTAATAGAGCCCACCAAAACGTCGAGTACGCCGGGTTTTTCCTGTTGTTTGGTCCAAAGCCGGCTAACAAAAGATTCTTCGTCTTTGAACAAATTGTTTTTCAGTTGATCCATAAAACTCATAATGGAGAGATTGCCGATGTCGAGCTTTTTTTCTTCCTCTTCTTCTTCGAAATTAAACTCTTTCAAATGCTTCCCTACAATATCACTGTTCAGATTGACGGCGATCACCACCTCGGCGCCCAACGCCCGGCACACCGAAACCGGTACTGGATTCACCAAACCACCGTCCACCAGCCATTGTTCTTTTATGTGCACGGGTGAAAATAATCCCGGCAGCGCGATGGAAGCATGCACTGCATCCACTAGGCTGCCTTGCTGAAACCAGACTTCCCGGCCGGTTTTCAAATTGGTGGCCACGGCGGCAAACGGGATATCCAGGGACTCAATCTTTACATCCCCCAGTTTCTCCCGGATCATTTTCTTTTGTGATGCGCCGGTAATAAACCCCCCGGCGAACAACTGCACATCCATGTAACGGATAATATCCCGGCGCGTCAGGCTGCACACCCACTCGTGTAATTGTTCCAGATACCCCGCCACGTAGGCGGCGCCCACAAATGCGCCGATGGACGTACCGCAAACCACAGCGGGTTCAATACCCCGGTTGCGCAGTTCATTGAGCACGCCGATATGCGCCCAGCCGCGCGCGGCGCCACTGCCGAGTGCCACACCAATCACGGGTTTCTTCTTTTTACTCATAGGGATTCCTTGTTCATTCAATACGCATGAGGCATGCAACTCAATTATCGGGGAATATAGCGCAAACATTGTATGTTTATTGCATTACACCCAGTGGTTTTTGTAATCTAAAATCTCCAACCACGTCATTTAAAATTACTCTATTTAACAATATGTTATCGCCATTTTATCTGCTATTCTTTTACGCCTGGATAACCCTGGAATAACCGCTAACAATTTCCATAAAACCCATCAATTTGATCTTAATTATGCCAAATCTACAAATGTTTCTTGTGAAAACAAATAAAAACCTGCAGTACCGCGAATTGATACGGTGCTTGGCGTCGCGTTTGGCGTTGTGTTTGACATTGTGCCTAGCAATGTGCGCCTCCGCGGCCCCTGCCGCGGATAGCGACCAAACTCTGCGCCTGAATGCCACTATGACTCAACTGGGCAATACAATTTCAGGTTTATTTCCGGTATTTCTTAACGAAATCAGTTTTGACAATCCCGAAAACGAAAAAATCATCGATGAGGGCATTGAGCGCATTGTGTCCCTGATCAAGACGGCCGGCCCCCATTTTAATCAGCGCTCCAAGCCTTCACAGATTTCATACGACATCCTAGCGGAAAACCTGCGGGAAACCCAACGGGCCATACAAGCCGGCAACCGGCATTATGCTCAGAATCTATTGATCGAAGTGGTGTCTATCTGCACGTCTTGTCATACCCAGGATGACAAACAACGTACCTTGTTTCATGGCAAACGCCGCGATGCTTTTAGCAGTGATTTTGAATACGCGGAATTTAATTTCTTGACCCGCAACTACGAAACCGCCATCGACTATTATGACCGCTACTTGAAATCGCCATACAGCCTAAAACCCGAACGCGTCATTCTCACTTCCGTTAAAAAATTACTGACCATTTACGCGCAAGTGTTAAACGAACCGGGGCGCGGCGCGGCGCATTTTAACAAACTGATACAAAGCGGACGCCTGCCACCGTTGGTGGAAAAAAATGTGACAGAGTGGATCAAAGGATTAGAGCAACTCCAGGCCGACCAGGCGTCGAAAGTGACCGATCCCAGTTTCGAAGAGTTGGATAAGTATGTACACCAATACCTTGGTCCGTTGAATTCACCCGGTTCAGCCATCGTGCCCACCAAAAAACAAAAAGTTTACCATCTATGGTTGCAGGGGTTGTTGTACCGTTATTTTTCCAGCGAACCTTCCCCGCAAACCGTACCATTGCTGCTGTATTGGTTGTCCATTAACGATAGAGCCACAAATTACAGTTTTTATTATTCCCTGGCGGATTTATATCTCAAGGAATGCATGTTAAAACACACCGAGAACTACATGGCCAAACAATGTTTCGATGAATATAACGAATATATCACCTTCAGTTACTCCGGCTCATTGGGCACGGAAATACCGGAAGAGGAACAGCGGGAACTCAAACGCCTGCGCGATATCGTCTACGGCGGTAAATCACCCAAAAGCCAGTAGCTAACCAGCCTTGCGGGCTGTTACAGTTTGTTACAAATCCGCCTGCCATGGGGCGCCAATGCTTTGTATAATCGAGGCATGGAAAACCACAGCGATAAGCCGCACGTACTGATTGTCGACGACGACAGTGAAATACGCAGCTTGCTTTCCCAGTTTTTACAAAAGCACGAGTATCGCGTCAGTGTCGCCGCGGGTGGGTCGCAGATGTGGGCTGTTTTGGACGGGCAAAATATCGATTTAATCGTTTTGGATCTGATGCTGCCGGGCGAAGACGGTTTGACCTTGTGCCGCAAGTTACGCAACCACAATAACATACCCATTATCATGCTGACCGCTTTAGGCGAGGACACCGACCGCATTGTTGGTTTGGAAATGGGCGCCGATGATTACTTACCCAAACCGTTTAACCAACGCGAGCTGCTTGCGAGAATAAAAGCCGTTTTGCGCCGCGCTTCCTCTTCTGAATCCAAGCTTACGCCACACAATATCACATCGTTAGGTTTCGAAGGCTGGACACTCAACCTAACCAAACGGGAATTGTACCGCGCAGACCAAGTGTTGGTACCGTTGACCGCTGGTGAATACGAATTGCTGCTCGCCTTTTTAGAGAATCCGCAACAAGTTTTAAACCGCGATCAGTTGCTGGATTTATCCAAAGGCCGGCCTCTGATGCCATTTGACCGCAGCATCGATGTGCAAATCAGCCGCTTGCGCCGGAAAATCGAACAAGACCCCAAACACCCGGCACTCATCAAAACGGTACGTAGTGGAGGTTATATATTTACGGCTAACGTGGACCCATACTGATGCGCCTGCTGCCAAAGAGCATTGCCAACCGAACCACTGTCGTGTTGATTGCCGGACTCCTGCTGGTCATGGTGCTGAGTGCAGCCGTTGCACACCTGGTGGCCCAGGGTAACCATGACTTGCCGAATCGCTGGCAGTTTATCGAACGGGTGCATGTAGTCACTCAGGTACTTTCAAAAATTCCAACCTCACAACGCGAGGCATTGGCGCAACAGCTCTCTGATGAAAACATGCGCGTGCAATGGTTCAATGCCTCCGCATCGCCTGAGCATCTCCTGCAAGATTGGGGCGCCAGGCGTTATGAGACATTTCTTTCCAATCGGCTGTCCGACCTGGAATTACTCGATATAAGCACCGGACATTTGACACCTGGAACAATAGCTTCCGGTAAAAAATCCGACGAACCGTCCAAGGCCAATGGCCCACCGGCCATCGCCCTGCAACTGAGTGATCGTTCCTGGTTGTTGTTTTCAGCGCAGCGTGAGCAAATCAATCGCAGCTGGCTGCTGCGGCTAATCACCGGACTTATCGTGTTCGGCGGCGGAATCACCGTATTAGCGGTGCTGACGACCCGTAAAATCATAAAACCCCTGGAGACGTTTGCGGAAGCGGCGCAGCGCTTCGGTATCAATGTGGACTCACCGCCTTTGGATGAATCCGGCCCCAGTGAAATCAAACGCGCCGCCCAAGCGTTTAATCAAATGCAGCAACGCATTCGCATGTTCGTGCAGGAACGTATGCAAATGATTGCCGCCATTTCCCATGATATCAAAACCCCCCTAACCCGCTTGCAACTGCGTACCGAATTCATAGAGGACGAAATCCAACGCAACAAGGCGTTGGAAGATTTGAAAGAAATGCAAGTCATCCTGGACTCCACGCTGTCCTTTGCCCGGGAACAAAATAATAATGAGGCACGCGCCCAGGTGGATTTGGCGGTGCTGGTACAAAGCCTGTGTGATGACACGGCTGATACCGGTCACGAGGTCAATTATCAGGGTCCCGAACATCTAACGTATAATTGCGCGCCAGTGTCCATTCGCCGGGCGTTGTCCAATGTGATCAATAACGCCATACAATATGGCCATAGCGCTGAAGTGGCACTGAAACACTCTCGCGACAGCATCTCAATAGAGATTGCCGACCGCGGTCCTGGTATTCCACAGGATAAACGCGAACAAGTATTCTCCCCGTTTTTCCGCCTGGAGAAATCCCGCAGCCGCGAAACCGGAGGCACCGGACTGGGACTGGCAGTCACCCGTACCGTAATCCGCCAGCACGGCGGTGACATTGTATTAACCGGCAGACAAGGCGGTGGTTTGCGGGTTATTATGACACTGCCTTTATAGTGCTAATACCCTTCTGCTTTAATCACAGACCTTTGCCGGAAGGTATACAGCAACATCACAGCGGGGTATCCTTGATACCGCGAGAGTTTGTCGCTATGTTCGTTGCATTCCTTACTATTGAATATACACAATGATTTATGCAGTACTGGGCGTGATTCTATTACTAGCCATTTACGGCCCGCAATGGTGGGTGCAGTGGGTGATGCGCCATTATTCGAAAGATCTCGCAGAAATCCCCGGCACCGGTGGCCAATTGGCTGATCATCTGGTACAGCGCTATCAGCTTGAAAACGTCAAAGTCGAAGAAACCGATCCCATGCGCGATCATTACGACCCGCAGGATAAAGCGGTGCGTTTAAGCCCGGACAACTATCATGGCAAATCACTCACGGCCATTGCTGTCGCCGCCCACGAAGTGGGCCATGCCATCCAATTCCACCGCCAGGAACCCATTAGCCGATTGCGATTGAAATA
>JAJDNG010000189.1 GCA_022340845.1 Gammaproteobacteria bacterium
CGTCATCATGATGGATTGTTACGAACCCACAGACGTCACTGCGCAGGCGAAAGCGCTGGCAAGAAACCCAAACGATACGTATCACGATAAACTCAATGACTTGCCGCAATTCGAGCGCAACACCAAACGCAGGCCAGGAACAAAAGCTTTGGACCCTTCGCGGCGCAACCGGGATGTAAAAATTGACACCAAAGGAATACACACTATTTTATATGGCGAACATCACATCGATTTGTCGCTGGTTGAACAACTCATCGATGTCGGCCAGACCCGTTCCATCGGTTTAATCATTCACTATTACGCCACCCGCTATGCCAATCGGCATGAAGTCCTAATAGAAGGCTTACGCAATGTGTTGGCTGATATCAATGAAAACGGGTTGGATGTGATAAGTCCTTATAAAGTGGGCAATTTGGCGCTCCCCAGGTTGCACGAAATCGCAGCCGCAATCAATCGTATCCGCGAGGGTGACTGGCATTAGTACTGCTTGGCATTGGTTCTGGTTGACATCAATATTGGCTGGCATCAATCATGCTGTGAACTTTTTATAGTTCGCAAAGTCGATAAGTATTGATCGTTAGCAAACCCTCAGCCATTTAACGCTTATGAAAACCCAAATTCCTTTAATGATTGTTATCGCCGGTGTCGGCATCATTATAGGATTGTTGTTGCAAAGGTCCGGTGATGACACCGGCAATTCCGCAACCGAAATAACCGCCGCCGAAACTCAACCGTCGCCATCCGCAGAGCCGGAGTCTCAACCACAATCTATGGCAATCGCCGAAGCGGATGAATCAAAAGGCGATATCTACGAACTCACCGCTTTGCGCCAATTAGTGCAACAGGAAGTGCAGGCACGCAAACAATTGCAAATGCAATTAACCGAAGTCACCGAGCGTTTGGAATCATTGGAAAACAGCCAGGCGGCGGCAACGGAGGATACCCAATCCTCCGGCACTACTGTGGTTCGAACCACCAATAACCGGCAAGGGGTAAGCCGCCCGGGGTGGATAAACACGCAAGCGTTAGTCGATGCCGGGCTGGATGAATTCCAAGCCAATAAAATCCGTGATGTATATGAACAAGTGGAAATGGAGCGACTGTATTTACGGGATCGGGCGGTTCGCGAAGGCTGGATTGGCGACGATCGCTATCGTCAGGAGCGCGAACAATTGGATGCCCGTTTGGAGTCCCTGCGCGATGAATTATCCGATAAAGAATACGACGCGTATCTGTTTGCCACCGGACGCCCAAATCGAGTCTTGATCGAAAGTACATTAAGAACATCACCGGCACGCGATGCGGGCATTAGAACCGGTGACAGTGTGATCCGCTACAACAATATCCGTATCTACACTTGGGCAGACTTGCGTAACGCCACCACCCAATGCACAACCGATTCCATGATTGAAGTGGAGTTGGAACGCGAAGGTAAAAGGCAACGAGTGTTTGTGCCTTGCGGGCCGCTGGGGGTTCGGTTGGACAACACGAGTATGCAGCCATGAACTGGATAAACCAAGTTACATTTTGGCAAATGCGTTTATTCAAGTGCATGCGTGGTTTTCTGGGGCTTGAAATAATAGGTAATACCAAGGTAAATCGAACTCACATCTAAAGTAAAATCAAATTCGGTTTCTTCCTTGATTAATTGCATCCAATTGAGCGACAGCGCCGTCCTTCGGCTGCCAAACAAATCCACTCCAATCCCATAAGACAAGCCGCTTTCCTCGGTAAAATAAGTTACATCGCTTTGGCCGTCTATCTTTTCACTTTCAATCAAATTGTAATACCCATAGCCTAACAATCCATATAAGGTCACGTTTCTAAGGCGCCAATTCCCACGTAAAAAAATGCCTGCATGTTCTGAACGTACATCATAGTCGCCGGCTATCTGGCCTTGTTCATTTATAATCACATAGTCTTCAGGAATTGTACCGCCGATTTGGCCTTCTATTGCAAAAAAACTTGCGATATCGTAACCAATTTTGAAAACTGCACCATTTAAAGATCCGTCAAATTCAACATCTTTTAAACTATGCCTGGTAAAACTACCCCCGAGATACAATCCTCTGGAAAACGACCCTTGAGCAAAAGCGTTGGGGGCAAATAATATAAAAAATATTATTATTGTTAATCGTAATTTAAACTTATGCGAATACAGCTTACAAAAACCCATAAAAACTTCCCCAAATCAATATCATTATTTTTCTCGCACATATTCTAACCAAGGGAGCTGGTTTGTGCTAATGATTTATAGGAAGAATCAAAGTATTTCTACAGAACAAAGAAGGACATATAAGATATCAATATAACGATTCGTTAACAATTTCCTGTTAACGGATAAAGAAAGAGTGTTTAAGTAAAATTAATATTGAATGCTATATGTGAATGGCACGACCATCCGCCGCCAGAGCCGCTTCGTGCAATGACTCGGACAATGTAGGATGAGCGTGAATGGTGCGCGCCAAATCTTCCGCTGAAGCGGTAAATTCCATGGCCACGACGGCCTCGGCGATTAATTCCGAAGCGTAAGGCCCGAAGATGTGCACACCCAGGATTTGATCGGACGCGGCATCGCTTAATAATTTTACCATGCCTTTGTTGGATCCTAAGGCCAGGGATCTGCCGTTGGCAAGAAACGGGAACACGCCGGTATTAAATTGGATACCGCGGTCTTTTAACTGTTCACTTGTACGTCCCACCCAGGCAATTTCTGGTGAGGTATAAATGACCCATGGCACCTTAGTAAAATCGATTTCCGGGGATTGCCCGGCAATGCGCTCGGCAACGGCCATGCCTTCATCTGACGCCTTATGCGCCAGCATGGGACCGCGTACGCAATCGCCAATGGCGTATATCCCTTGCAAATTGGTGCGACACTCCTGATCGACTTCGATAAATCCGCGCTGGTTGATGTGCAGCCCCACAGCATCGGCGTTTAGCTTCGCGGTATTGGGTTTGCGCCCGGTGGCAATCAACAGTTTGTCCACTTCCACGCTGGCTTGGCCTTTAGCATCTTCATACACTAAGCGGATGCTGTCAGATTGTTGATTCACTTCCTTGAGTTTAGCACCCAGACGGATGTCCAGACCTTGAGTTTGAAATTCCTTCAACGCTGCATCGGCGATTTGCCGATCGACGGTTTTCAAAAAGTTGTCGCCGCGATTAAGGATCACGGTTTTCGCCCCCAGACGGTGCCACACGCTACCCATTTCAAGACCGATGATGCCAGCGCCAATGATTCCCAAGCGTTTAGGAACTTCGTCAAATGACAATGCGCCGGTGGAATCCACTATACGTTCACCATCAAATGGCGCCAGCTTTATCCCCGCGGACTTGGAGCCGGTTGCGATAATGATGTTGGCGGCATTGAGCTGGTTTTTCTCGCCGGGTTGATTTGGATTTTCAACTTCAACGACGCTATTTGAAAGCAATTTCGCATGGCCTTTAATCCAAGTCACTTTGTTTTTGGCAAACAACATAGAGACACCGCCGGTAAGCGATGCCACGATGTGATTTTTTCTCTCCATCATTTTAGCCAGATCTATGGAGCAGCCTTTTACTTTAATGCCGTGATCTTTAAATTCATGTTGTAACGCGTAATAGTGGTGGGAACTTTCCAATAACGCTTTCGACGGAATACAGCCTACGTTAAGACAAGTGCCGCCCAACGCGGCCTGCCCTTTCTCATTGATCCAGTTATCCACGCACGCGGTTTTAAAACCCAATTGAGCACAGCGAATTGCAGCAACATAACCGCCGGGTCCGGCCCCAATGACAATCACATCATAATCCGCCATATCTCTCTCCCAAAAAGTGTGTTTAACCACGAAGGCACGAAGAACACGATGTTTATTTGATGTTATTCTTGTTCTTCGTGGCAGTTTGGTAAATACAAAACTCTATACATCCAACAACATGCGCGTCGGGTCTTCCAAGGCTTCTTTTATGCTGACCAAAAACAATACGGCGTCCCGGCCATCGATAATGCGATGGTCATACGACAACGCCAGATACATGATCGGTCGTACCACGATTTCGCCATTTTCCACTACAGGCCGTTCTTTAATATTGTGCATACCCAAGATGGCGCTTTGCGGCGGATTCAATATGGGAGTCGATAACATAGAGCCAAATATACCACCATTGGAAATACTGAAAGTGCCGCCTAATAAGTCTTCCATTTCCAGTTTGTTATCCCGGGCTTTTTCGCCGTAAGCGGCAATAGCCGATTCGATGTCGGCGAAACTCATTTGGTCAGCATCACGCAAGATAGGTACTACCAGGCCGCGCGGCGAACTGACGGCAATACCGACATCGAAGTAACCATGATAAATAATATCGGTTGCCTCCACAGAGGCATTGACGATGGGGAATTGTTTTAACGCATCCACCACGGCTTTGACAAAAAAGGACATAAATCCCAGCTTGACGCCGTGACGTTTCTCAAACGTTTGCTTGTACTTATTGCGTAAATCCATCACCGGCTTCATATTCACCTCGTTGAACGTGGTCAATATGGCGGCCGTATTTTGCGCGTCTTTCAGGCGTTCGGCTACCCGGGAGCGCAGCCGGCTCATGGGCACGCGTTTTTCCGGACGTTCATTTTCGTCGATGTACGCAGCAGGTTTGGCAGTGGAAGTAGTGGGAATGGATTGTGGTGGCGCACGCTCGGCGCGTACTGGCTCAGCGTCGGCTTCTTCTGATGCTTCCGGTTCGTCGCCCAGGTATTTTAATACGTCCGCTTTGGTGATGCGGCCGTCTTTGCCTGTGCCAATAATTTTAGAGACATCCACACGGTTATCGGCAATGAGTTTGCGCACCGCAGGGCTTAATGCGTGCTTGGGATGTTTAGGATGTTCGCTTATTTTAGTGACTTGATAAGGCTCCGGAAATGGTGCGGGTTTCGCATTTGTATGTTCCCTGTCCGCTGCGTCCGCATTGGATGCAGCCGTGTCGATGACAGCAATCACTTCATCACTCACAACGTTGGTCCCATCACCTTTTTTGATTTCCTTAAGTACCCCACCATGAGGGGCGACGACTTCCAGCATGACTTTGTCGGTTTCCAGGTCCACCAGGTTTTCTTCTTCTCGCACGTAGTCACCGGCGGACTTGTGCCAGTTGGCTAAGGTCGCCTCGGAGATGGACTCGGCTAATACAGGCACTTTGACTTCCACTAACATGTTTCGCTCCCTGGGTTTAATTTCTTGCTGCCAACTTCTCAACATTATCCGCCGCAAAAGCGTTGTCAAGCAGTTCATGCAGCTGTTCAATGTGTTTTTGATAATACCCAACCGCCGGGGATGCGGATGCCGGACGGGCTACAACGCTGAGTTTTTGATTTGGTTTCAATATTGATTGAATCCGGTTTTGTGTGTATTGCCAGGCTCCTTGGTTGAGTGGTTCCTCTTGACACCAAACTATGCGATGCGCATTCTCGTATTTGCTCAGCTGCAGGACTAGTTCTTCCTGCGGAAAGGGATATAACTGCTCCAAGCGGATAATAGCGGTGTGCTCGACACCACGTTCCTGGCGTGCCTCTATTAAGTCAAAATAGACTTTACCGCTGCATAGAATGACTTTACTCACGTGGTTTTCGCTAAGGTCTTCGATCTCGCCAATAACAGGCAAAAAGCCCCGCTCACAAATATCTCCCAGGCTGGACGTGGACAGCTTGTGCCGCAGCAGGCTCTTGGGCGACATCACAATCAACGGTTTGCGCACGTTGCGCATCACCTGGCGACGCAGTAAATGAAACATTTGTGCCGGCAATGTAGGCACCACGACTTGGATATTGTCTTCTGCGCAAAGTTGTAAATAGCGTTCAAGACGAGCGGAGGAATGCTCCGGACCCTGCCCATCAAATCCATGCGGAAGCAGCATAACCAATCCGCACAACCGCCCCCATTTTGATTCACTGGAACTAATAAACTGATCGATAACCACCTGGGCGCCGTTGGCAAAGTCACCGAATTGCGCCTCCCAAATCACCAACGCATAGGGGGCTGCCGTGCTGTAACCGAATTCAAACGCCAGCACGGCTTCCTCGGACAGTAGCGAATCGATCACCGTAAAGGGTGCTTGTTCTTTGGAAATATGTTGCAGCGGAATGTAAGTCACCGCATCTTTTTGATCGTGAAATACGGCATGGCGATGAAAAAACGTGCCCCGACCGCTGTCTTGCCCGGAAATACGCACCGGATAACCGGTTTGCACCAACGAAGCGTAAGCCAGGTTTTCCGCAAAGCCCCAGTCCATGGGTTCTTCGCCGGACGCCATGTGTTTGCGGCTTTTTAATATGCGTGAGACTTGGGTATGCAAGGTTATGTTGTCGGGCACATCGCTCAACCGTGCATTCAAAAATACGACTTGCTGGCTGGTAATGGTGGTATCAGCTTGCGTGGCCTTTTCTTTGGACGCCTTAATATAAGGTATCCAATCCACCCAATACGGTTTTTCGAACGATTCGGTCATTATATTGGGCGCAACACAATCGCCGGCGGCCAGCGCCTGGCGATATTCGTTGCGGATGTCGTCGATTTGTTCGACGCTGACCAGGTCTTGCTTGGCCAGTTTTTCCGCATACAGCTGACTGATCGGTGGATGGGCTTTGATTTTTTTATACATCAGCGGTTGCGTGGCCGACGGTTCATCGGCTTCGCTGTGACCGTGACGGCGATAACATACCATGTCGATGACGACATCTTTGCGAAACCGCATGCGGTAGTCCAATGCCAATTGGGCACAGAACACCACCGCTTCCGGATCGTCGCCGTTGACATGAAAAATCGGCGCCTGCACCATGCGAGCGACTTCCGTGCAATAAATCGTGGAGCGGGCGTCCAATGGATTACTGGTGGTAAAGCCAATTTGATTGTTGATGATGACATGCACCGTACCGCCGGTGGTAAATCCCCTGGCTTCAGACATCTGGAAATTTTCCATGACGACTCCCTGTCCTGCAAATGCCGCATCGCCATGGATGAGAATGGGTAACACCGTCGAACCCATTTGATCCTTGCGCCGGTTCTGTCGGGCCCGCACCGAGCCCTGCACCACCGGCCCAATGATTTCCAAATGGGATGGATTGAATGATAGTGCTAAATGCACAATGCCACCGGTGGTTTGAATATCGGAAGAAAATCCCTGATGGTATTTCACATCGCCCGAACCGGAGGTGTTATGCGTGTGGACTTTGCCTTCGAACTCCATAAACAGCGAGCTGGGGGTCTTGCCCAATATATTGGTCAACACGTTCAAGCGGCCACGATGGGCCATACCCAACACTGTCTCGGTCACTTTGTGCTGACCGGCACGCTGAATCAATTCATCCATCAATGGAATCAGACTTTCCGCCCCTTCCAGAGAAAAGCGTTTCTGACCCACATACCGCGTGTGCAAATATTTTTCAAATTCATGAGCGGCAATGACTCTTTCCAAAAAGCGCTTTTTGGTCTCAGCGTCGAAACTGGGTTGCGTTTGGATGCTTTCGATCCGTTGCTGTATCCAGCGTTTCTCTTCGGTATTGGAAATATGCATATATTCAATACCGATATCCCCGCAGTAAGTATTTTTTAATATGCTGAGAATTTCTTCCAACGTCGCTTGACGCGGACCCATTAAAGACCCGGTATTGAAAGCGACGAGCATATCTTCGGCGGTGAAATTGTGGAACGCCGGATCCAGTTCCGGTACATGTTCCTGTGGATTTAATTGCAGTGGATCAAAACTGGCTTGCTGATGACCCCGAAAGCGGTAGGCGTTGATAAGTTGCAGAACCTGTATCTGCTTGTTTTGAGCCTCGATGGACAGCGGGCGTGGCGCTGCCGGAGTTCGACGCCGTTCTTTCCCTAATTGCGCGATCTCATCGCGAACAGCGGCCTGATCGACTTTTGCGGTTACGCCACCTTCTTGAGCCTGCAGGTTGTAAAAATACTGTTGCCATTGTTCGCTGACCGAAGCGGGATTTTTTAGATAGAGCGCATAGAGTTCTTCAATATAACCAGCGTTGATGCTGAATAAATAACTGTTATTTTGTAAGTGTTTCATCGTACATCCAATTTATAAACCCATGTCTTCCTGTACTGGCGCGTTGCTCGTTGCTGGTCTGTCGGCAGTTCAATTCCACGATCATGAATGATGTGTCCCTATGCCAGCATAGGGCGAAACGATTAGCCGATTAATTGACAAAACTTTGCACAAACCCGTTATTAGAATCTCGTTTTAAACTTCTTGGAAATACAAGCAATACACATACCCGAAAATTTGCTCGTGCTATTATTTATAAGCTTAACGCATCATTGGGGCTTATCTACTGTTTTTTGTATCGGCTTTGATTTGTAAAGCTTAACGCCAGAGTTTCCTTCGGCCCAGTCGTTAGGACGTTGAACCAAATCCAGACCATCACCTCTTAAATAGGGTTTAAACTGAAAAGAAAAACCGCCTGCGAGATCCTTTTTACAACACGCCACATTTGGTTGATTATTGACCATTTGGTTTACCCTAGGATGATTGGCAAGTAACAGGTGCCCGTCCAACGGCGGCTCACAGGATTACCGACACCCTATGACGCTGACATTATTAAATCATATCTCTATATAATTCAAATAGATAGATATATATCGAAGCTATAGTGCCGGCCTCGACAACGGTGAATCTGGCGAAGTGCGACAATCATCCAAGAACGCCCGACGTTGCACCGCTCATGCGTTAATATGGAATACAGCACTTTCGACGCCTGGAATGTGCGTGCGCCGCATTGCCCCGTGACCGCAATTGAAAAAATGTACTAGACAAAAGGATTCTGCTTAAGTGAATTAAGCCGTTCATTGTTAAAACTCCGCACAACACCAACAATCGAACGAAACTCCATCTTCTCCTCAAACACGTTCCCTGTATCCAGCCGGTTCCAGGTTTATACGCAATGTCAGTTAAGGCAGACGTTTTTTCTTCTAGAGCCTCAGCCACTTTAGTGTGCGGGTAAAACCCATTCTTATCACTCGCCAAAATATTTTTTGTATTACCTTGACATTATTTCAGCATATACTAATATTTAGATTAAGGATCGATGTTGGTTACCCCCCCTAATCCTCCAACAAAGATCCCAGACTTTTCATGGTCTCAACCTCCCGAAATCGGCGCCAGCTGATTTCCCCCCTAGCCTAAGATAGGCATTTTCAAAGCCCTCCTGGAACCAGGAGGGCTTTTTTATTGGCGTCATGGAATTATTTTCCAAGCATTGCTCCCCGACCCTGCAAGCGTTATCCGCAGACTCAAAAAGTGTTAAATATTGAACAATAAATATTTAATTCTGAATATTATCTTGAATATTCAGAATTCACTACTTATACTCCCGACCATGACGCCCAGCAAAGACCATTTACCGGAAGAAATCAGAGAAAAAATTCTCGAAGCCGCTAGAGAGCGGTTTCTAGTGTACGGCTTTAATAAAACCACCATGGCGGAAATCGCCAAAGACTGCGAAATGTCGGCCGCAAACTTATACCGATTTTTTGACAATAAACTGGACATCGCTGTGACAATGACCTGCTCTTGCCTGGCCGATGAAGAATCCAGTCTCAGTCAGGTCATCGATAATTTCGAAAAATCCGCCGCCGAAAAGCTGAGAGACTTCATATTCGCCACGTTGTATTACAACCATAAGCGATCGTCCGAAACACCGCACCTTAGCGAAATGGTCAATGCCATATGCCAAGGCCGCATGGATTTGGTGGAACAGCACATGAACCACAAAATCCAAATACTCACTTCCCTGATACAGGCAGGAAATGACAGCGGTGAGTTTGCGGTTAGCAGTCCCGAGCAAACTGCCGAAGCGATACTAACCGCCACGATAATATTCAATTTGCCAACCTTAACCCCCTTATTCAGCCTTGAAACGCTGGAGAAAAAAGCCGCCGGCTTAACGGAATTACTACTGAAGGGACTGTTAAAAAAGTAGACCAAAGAGACTTCTCTTCTTCCGACCATCAAAAACGAAACAGGAAGGTACTGTCATGGAAAACAAAACGGATCAAAACGGCAACACCAACCTTCACAGAGAGGCGCACAATCACAAGTTCGTTGTGCGATACGGCAACTGGATCGTCAATCACCCCTGGTTAGTCATACTAATAAGCTTGCTGGTGGTCGTACCGGCCGTATACAGCATTATACAGAACATGAAATTTACCACGGATTATCGTGTTTTCTTTAGTGCGGACAACCCGCAATTACTGGCCTTCGATGAACTGGAAAAAGTATATACCAAAAACGACAATGTGATGTTCATTGTCACCCCCAAGGACGGAAATGTTTTTACACCTGAAACCCTGAGCTTTATCCAAAAACTAACCGATGAGGCCTGGCAGACGCCCTACTCCATCCGGGTGGATTCAATTTCAAACTTCCAGCATACCGAGGCCCAAGGTGATGATCTCATGGTGGGAGATCTGGTGCCTAAGGATCAAGAGTTGGAGGCTTCGACCGTGGCAAAAATTCGTGACATCGCGGTCAATGAACCTTTGCTGGTAAACCGCATTGTTTCGCCTGAAGGCCATGTCACCGGCGTCAACGTTACCGTACAGCTTCCCGGCGTAGACGACACCAAAGAAGTGCCGGAGGTGACCGCTTTTGCGCGCGAACTGGAACAACGCATGGAAGCGCAATACCCCAACATCGATATCCGCCTCAGCGGGCAGGTATTAATGAACAACGCGTTTTCGGAAGCTTCCCAAAACGACATGCGCACCCTGGTGTTGCTCAGTTTTGTATTAATGCTGGTGACCCTGGCTATTCTCATTAAAAGTGTGAGCGGTACCGTTGCCACTTTTTTCGTCATTATCTTTTCCATCATAATGGCCTTGGGGATCGGACTGTTTATCGGATTTCCAATCACCCCACCGTCGGCTGCCACGCCGATTATTGTACTGACCATTGCCATCGCCAATGCAGTGCACATATTGGTGACTTTTTTACAAAAAATGCGCACCGGCATGGCTAAAAAAGACTCTATGGTGGAAAGCCTGCGCATCAACATGCAACCGGTTTTCCTGGCCAGCGCCACGACTGCAATTGGTTTTCTCAGCATGAACTTTTCAGAAGTGCCGCCGTTTGTTCATCTAGGCAATATGGTGGCTTTCGGGGTCATTTCTTCATTCTTTTTTTCGGTGTTCCTGTTGCCCGCCATGGTGACCCATCTGCCGATTCGGGCCAAACCCAAACCCAACTCCAAAAGCCACACCGCCATGACCATACTGGGCGAATTTGTGGTGCAACGACGTAAAACGTTAATGTGGGGCATGCTGACACTCATAGTATTACTCGTCGCTTTCATACCGCGCAACGAATTGAATGACATCTTTATCCATTATTTCGACGACAGCATTCAATTCCGCCAGGACGCGGATTATTTCGTGGATAACCTCAGCGGCCTGTATTTAATCGACTATTCACTGGAGGCCAGCGAACCGGGGGGCATCAGTGAACCGAAATTCCTGCAAGATGTGGAAAAATTCACCCAATGGTATCGCCAACAGCCTGAAACCATCCATGTGAATTCCATAACCGATACCATGAAACGATTGAACAAAAACATGCATGGCGATGCCGCTGAGTGGTATCGTATACCGCAAGAAAGAGATTTGGCGGCGCAGTATCTGTTACTCTATGAAATGTCGCTGCCCTATGGTCTGGACTTGAATAATCAAATTAATATCGATAAATCGGCAACCCGGTTTACGGTATCGTTGAAAACCATATCCACCAACCAATTGCTGGAACTGGAACAAAGGGCGCAAAAATGGCTGGATGAGAACACCACTTCATTTAAACAAGACCAGGGCAGCGGCAGTTCGATCATGTTTGCCCACATCGGCAAACGCAATATCAAAACCATGTTAATGGGAACCACGCTGGCACTGGTCATGATTTCCATGATTTTAATCGTCGCCTTGCGTTCCATAAAAATCGGCTTAGTCAGCCTGTTACCCAACCTGGTACCCGCCGCCATGGGATTTGGCTTGTGGGGCTTATTGGTGGGAGAGGTGGGGTTGAGTCTATCGGTGGTTGCGGGTATGACGCTGGGCATCGTGGTGGACGACACAGTGCATTTCCTAAGCAAGTACTTGCGGGCCCGGCGCGAAAGCCACTTGTCTGCGCCTGATGCGGTACGCTATGCATTTACCACTGTCGGTATGGCACTTTTGACCACGTCTATCGTATTAGTCGTTGGATTCCTGGTATTATCGCAATCCAGCTTTCAACTGAACTCCGGGATGGGCTTGTTGACATCAATTGTCATCGCCTTCGCTTTAATGGCGGACTTCTTGTTCCTGCCGCCACTATTAATGAAACTTGAGGAGAATAAGGATGAAAAAACAGCTGTTGCTAGCGTGCCTAGCACTGTTACCTCTTAATGCCCTGGCGCAAACGCCAGAGGAAAAAGGATTAGCCATTGCTGTCGAGGCGGACAAACGCAATACCGGCTGGAAAGACCAAAGCGCCGACTTGACCATGATTTTAAAAAATCGCCATGGACAATCCACCGAACGGGCAATTCGCACCAAATCCATGGAAGTGGAAAACGACGGCGACAAAAGCATGTCGATTTTCGACAGTCCCCGCGACGTGCAAGGCACCGCGTTTTTGAGTTTTACCCATGCCACTACGGCGGATGATCAATGGTTGTATTTGCCGGCATTAAAACGGGTCAAACGCATTGCCTCCAACAACAAGTCCGGGCCTTTCATGGGCAGCGAATTTGCCTATGAAGACTTGTCGTCGCAGGAAGTTGAGAAATTCACTTACAAATGGCTGCGTGACGAACAATACGAAGGCAAAGACGCGTTTGTCATAGAACGCATACCCACGTATGAATACTCCGGGTATACCAAACAAATCGCCTGGATTGATAAAGACATCTACCAGCCATTGAAAATCGAATTTTACGACCGCAAGGATTCACTGTTAAAGACGTTGACCAGTCACGAATACAAACAGTATTTGGATAAATACTGGCGTGCCAGCCGCATGGAAATGGTTAACCATCAAACCAACAAGTCTACGACGTTGCGCTGGAGCAACTATAAATTCAGCAATGGATTCACCGATCGGGATTTCGACCGGAACAGTTTGAAACGTGTCAGATAATAAAAATGCGACCGTACCTAATAGCCATTGCCATTGTCGCACTCTCCCCTCTCCCCGCGCAGTCACATGAATTCAGGGGCAATGTAGCCGTCGAATACCGGCAGTTTTTTGAAGATGCCAGTTACGACGACCAATTCAACAACAATGTTTCTTTATCGGCACAACCGGAGTATTTTCATCAGTGGGACAATGGCGATCAACTCATCGCATTCACGCCATATGTGCGCATTGATCAACACGATGAAGAACGTACGCATTTCGATATTCGTGAGCTCACCTGGCTTGGGGTATACCATTTTGGCGAACTGCGCCTGGGCATTCGCAAAGTGTTCTGGGGCGTTACCGAATCACAGCATCTGGTAGACATCGTCAATCAAACCGACCTGGTGGAAAATCTCGACGGTGAAGACAAACTGGGCCAGCCAATGATTAATGCCGCGTTAATCCAGGACTGGGGGACTGTGGATTTATTTGTGCTGCCCGGTTTTCGCGAACGTACCTTTGCGGGAAAACACGGTCGCCCGCGTAACCAATTTGTGGTTGATAAAGACCTGACCGAATACGAATCATCCGAGGAACAACAACACATTGATTTTGCGGCCCGCTATTTTCATTACATCGGTGCCTGGGAATTCGGCATCAGTCATTTTAATGGAACCAGCCGCGACCCCAATCTGAGCCCGACAATCAACGCTCAAGGTGAAATCGTACTCAAGCCATTTTACCCCCTCATTAACCAAACCAGTCTGGATGTGCAAGCCATTATCAGTAACTGGTTGCTGAAACTGGAAGCCATCAGCCGCGGGGGACAAGACAAAGACTACGGTCGCTATGCCGCAGCCACCGGCGGTTTTGAATATACTATTGTCGGCATTTTCCAATCCATCGCCGACTTGGGGATCATCAGTGAATATCTCTACGATGAGCGAGGCGGCGATGCTGACCCGGGCACTTTTATGGCATCACCATTTCAAAACGACTTAATGCTTGGAGCCAGGCTGGCATTTAACGATGTTCAATCCACCGAGGTGCTGGCCGGATTGATTGTTGATCTGGATCACGGCGATCGATTTTATAATCTGGAAGCCGAACGCCGGTTGGGTGATGCCTGGAAATTGAGCCTGGAGGCTAGAATATTCACCCATATCCATCCGGCTAATCCTCTTTACGACATCAGGAAAGACGACTACGCGCAACTAAACGTGGAGTGGTTTTTTTAAAACATCCTTATTTTAGCCACGAACCCGGGAAGGACCCGCAGGTAAAAAGGGTTGAACGCCTTACGACAGTCTTTGGCTTGCTGGAATGACAGATATATACCGTCGTAGTGTTGGCGATTTCGTGGTTAATACACGTGGTTTACTATACAACTACCTTTATGTACTATTGACTATTCCTAAGTCAGCAAAATAAACAATGCGCATCATCCGGCTCATCACAATTTTGCTTGCCACACTGGCGGTCGCGGCGGTCATCGCGGCGTTGTCCGTCGGCGGTAAATGGCAAATCCAAGTCTCCCAACAAATCAATGTGTCCGCTACAGAAATATTTCCGCTCATTAATACGTTAAATAAGTGGCCAGAATGGACGGTATGGAACAAAACCAATCACCCTAATATGCAAATGACCTACGAAGGTCCGGACTCGGGAACCGGTGCCATTCAATTGTGGCACGACGGTGATGATCAGGGCATTTTGGAGATTGTTAACAGCAAACCAGAACAACTAGTGGAATACAGACTCAACATGGGACAAAGCCTGTTTTTAATGAACGGCCGGATCAGCACGAGTGAGACACAACAAGGTGGATTAACTGCAACCACAGTCAGCTGGACATTGTGGGGTGACAACGGTTCTAACCTCATCGCGCGATTAATGACCCTCGCATTTAAACCCATGTTAAAAAATGATCTCACCGAAAGCCTTCACAATCTGAAACAACTGTCCGAACAGCCTGGCTAAGTTTTTTGTTTTGCGAATAGCTCAACAAGCCGCCCTGCACCTCCTCTACATGTAGGCATTGCCCTATAGCCCACAGTGTATAAATCTTAGTGTTGTTTATCACTCAAATTTTTACGGACTTTATTCGTTAAACATTGACATTACCTTGCGTCTTTCTCATTATTACCCGGGGTGCGCGCGACGATAACAAGAACACTCGAACAGAATTTACAACAGGAACATACAACAGCCACATACAATAGCCACATACAATAGCCACATACAACAACACCAATAATAAGGGGGGACACAATGCGCAAACGGAGTAACTACTTCACCTGCCGTCTGGCCAGTTTGCTGTCGACAATGGTATGGCCTACAACAATCGGCTTGCTATTGTTTTTAAGCAACGGATTGTCAGGCAAAGCACTGGCCGACAGCGACAAGCAACGCTTCACTTCAGACAACAATCTTTTGATCCAATGTGATAGCGCTTGCGATCAAGTGAAAGCACGCATCAATGAGCTAGGCGGCACAATATCCAGAGAGTACAGCAGTATCGGTGCGCTGGCGGCTGTATTACCCGAACAAGCCGCCAAACAACTGGACAAAGCCGCCGGCATCGTTGCCATCAGCAAGGATGCGCTGGTCTCCTTACCCAAACCCACCCATAAGGTTGCCCTGGGGAAACCCGCTACCAACACCCAGGCGCTTTCCCGGGATCAGCTAAAAACCATCACACAACAGCGACCGCAAAACTACAGTTTCAACAACGTAATGACCGGTGCCGCACAATTGCACCAGCAAGAGATATTCGGTGACGGTGTCGTTGTCGCCGTGATTGACAGCGGCACTGCCAACAATTCGGCCGTTGTGCCTGCGATTGCCGGTAATGTCATCGGCGGGGAAAATTTCGTGGAACTGCCGGAGGAACCTTCCGCCACCAGCACCCTCAACGACTCTCACGGCACCTGGGTGGCGGGTATGATTGCATCCCACATTGGCGTTGTGTTGCCGGATGACGATTTGTTGATACAGTCCATCAGCCAGCACGCGCCGGACAGTGTAATCCCCCTGGGAAATGGCGAGTCTTTGATACCTATGGTGGGTAGCGCACCGGGCGCCAGTTTATACGCGATGAAAGTCTTTCCCGCCGACGGCGGTGATACGCCTTCTTCCATCGTTGCCGCGGCGCTGGACCGCGTATTGACCCTGAAACGCAACTTTAATAACGGTATACCCTCCACGCCGGTGTCCGGCGATGGCAGCGAAGATAATCCATATGTTTACGATTCGTTAAATATCCAAGTGGTCAATATGAGCCTGGGTGGCCTAACGCTGTTTGCCGGCCGGGAACTGGAAGATCTTCTGGTGTTGGAATTGCTCAAAGAGGGTGTCACTGTGGTCAGTTCCGCTGGCAACGAAGGATTTGCGGCATTTACCGGCGGCAGCCCCGGCACCAGTGTCGCCTCGTTAACCGTGGGCGCCACCATGAGTGCGGCACACGAGCGCATTCTGCGGGATTTGCAGTACGGCCCGGGTACCGGCGAATTGTTCCGGCCCACCGATAGTCTGCAAACCGCTTATTTCAGCTCCAGAGGTCCCACCGCCGACGGTCGCTACGGGCTGCAATTAATGGCCAACGGTTTCGCGGCGTTTACTCAGGGCGCGGATGGCGGCCTCGTGTTTGTGTCAGGGACATCGTTTTCGGCGCCGACTGTCGCTGGTGCTGCCGCGTTGCTGTGGCAGGCGGCACCTGATTTGAGCGCCGCACAGATCAAAGACGCTTTGGTGCACAACGCCGATCTCTCGGTGTTAGGCAATCAAACGGATACGCCAATCGACCGCGGCGAAGGATTTACGGATCTGGTATCCGCTTACAATGCGGCAATAACCGGCAATGTTGCCCACAACATCCCTGAGCTGCCGAATGTGCGCAGGAAGCCGTCGGAGGTGGAAGACAATATTGAGGAATTGGGTATCGAAGTAATCGAGTTAGAACATAAGAAGCTGCGCCGTGATGTCACGTTGATGCCAGGTGAAGTGGAACACTTTTTCATCGAAACCTCGCTGGGAACCGACCAGATCAGTGTTGAGCTTAGCGAGGTAACCGCCGAACTGCCGCTGGAACAACAAAATGTGTATTTCGGCGACGGCTTGTTGCTGAACATCGTGGATGCGCCCACCTCAGTGAACTACCTGTTGGTCGACGAAAGAATACTCGAAGACACTGCATTAACTATCGATCGGCCGCAGAGCGGCATCGTACGCATCGCGTTGCTGGGCGATTGGACCAACGCCGGCGCGGTGTCGGCAAAAATCACTTTGCGCGAAAAACAGCGCAAACTCAGCCGGCCATTTGCTTCAGGTAAACTGATAGACGAGGAAATCGACAATTATACAATCGATATTGACAAACACACGACACAACTTAATTTCGAGCTGGCATGGAAAGGAGACTGGGGCCATTATCCCACTCACGATATCGACTTGATAGTGTTCGATCCCGACGGGGTGCCTTACTTTGAAGGCGCCACGCTGGATAGCCCGGAAAGGCTAAGCGTAGACAACCCCTCCACCGGTCTATGGACCATACTGGTCACCGGTTATATGTTGCACGGTTATGAAGATAAATACCAACTACGCGTAACGAATCAAAATGATCAACCCGTCATACGCCGCCAGCAAAACAGAAACCATTAACGAGGATTTCATTGTGGAGAAAATTGCAACCAATCTCATGGTAAGCAATATGCAGGAAAGCCTGGCTTTCTATTGCGATAAATTGGGATTTACACTCAACATGGGCGTTAATTCCGATCATCAGACTTTTACCGATGGAGAGCCCCGCGAAGACTTGATTTTTGCCATGCTCACACTGGGTGACGGGGAACTTATGTTGCAGCGGCGCGACAGTCTGGCACAGGATGTACCGGTATTTTCCGCCGATGCCACTCCCGGAGGAACGTTCACCTTGTATATCCGGGGAACCGAGGTTGACACACTGGCGGAGCAACTTGGCGATAGCGTGGAGATCATCAAAGGACCGGAAACTTCGTGGTATGGCATGCGGGAGCTTTACATTCGCGACCCGGACGGTTATGTGCTTACGCTTGGCACACCGGATGGACCGCCGCCGGCTTGAGTGCAGGCAAAGTTGAGGGTAAATAAAGTTGAGGGTAAATAAAGATAGTTACGTCATGAAACTCACGAAGATTACTGCGGTAAACACAATCTTACTCAAAGGTCTACTTCGTGATCTTCGTGTGCTGCATGGTGAAATAAATTCTCACTGACTGAAATGGTGTATTAATAAAATGTACGTGGAAACTTGAATAACAAGACCTACTGGGGGAGGACCACTTCGATAACCCAACTGACTGCTTCACTTTTGACCCAGCTTCGCATTCAGTTTATTTTGCAAAGAATCACGCTGCGTCTTTAGATCGTTATTTTGCAGCAGCAACTCGGAAACCTGCTGTTCCAAAAGAACGGCTTTTTGCCGGAGTTTTTGTAGTTCAGCCTCGGATACCGCCGCGTCATCCGAGGATGGGTTGCTTTGTAAGCGCGCGACTTGGCTCGATAATTCCTGGATTTTTTGCTGAGCGGCGTCGTGCTCCTCCTTTAACTTGCCAAGTTGCTGTATCTCTTCCGGCATGGCGGCATTGCGGGCCTGGCTCAGATGTTCATTTTTCATAATCAGCCGTTGTGCCAGCCCGGACAGCACTTGAATTTGTTCATGCAACGAGTGATTGCGTATATCCCGATACCCAAACGCTTGAACGGTGACATGAAGCTTGTTTTCCATATCCAGAATATACGCTTCGTAGTCAGAGCGACTCAAAGACTCCAGCTTAGCGACGGCCCGAGCCACATGCAGGGCGTGAAAAACAGCGAATTCATAATCTTTACCGGCTTGTTCTATCGCCTTCTTGTCGTTTACATTCTTCTCGATAGCGTCATTGGCCGCTTGCAACGCTTGTTTAGCTTGTTGGTAGGTTTCGGGCGCAAGTCGTTTTCCACCAAGGGATTCCACTTCCTTAAATACCACTTTGGATTCGTTTAAGGTGTTAAATTTCACCACCTGGATTTCCAGATCACGTATTTCTTTCATCAATTCGGCTTTTTCGGCATTTAACTTGTTGTTTGCCTTGGCGGGTTTACCCAATACGACATCCTCAATATCGCGCAGTAGTCTGGACGTATTGTACCGCAAGGAATCAAATTCGCTGGGATAGGACTGCTCCACAGCTTGCTCTGACAGTTTTTGCATTCCCGCCAAAACCTCGGGCAATTGCTTTTGTGCCTCGCTTTTCACTTGCCTGCATATATTGAGTTGTTTTTCCGCAATATATAACTGTTTAAGAACCTCCATTTCATCGGCTTTCGATTTGCGTAACCTGGTCGCTTTGGACAACGCGAATTTACCTTGCGCAAATTGATCAGGAGCGAAATACTCCAATCCCTCTATTTTTGCATCAGCGTATTCGATGGTGACTTTTCGAACTAAGTCATCATCCGCGGCGCCGGAGTACTTTTCCGTCACCACCGCATCGGGTACCGGTGGCGGCAAAGCACATGACACCATCACTCCAGCGATAACAGTGGTAAATAAAGCTAATTGATATAAACGCATTACCTCAGACCTCGCACTTGTGAAAATCGACACATAGAAATCCCGACGCGTGCCATCACAGGATTTCCTTGATGCTGTCGTAGCACTTAAAAGCATACCACAGAGGCGCACCACTGAATTGATTACTTTTCACCCAACTGATCCAGCCCGTAGGGCCGTATATGGATCTACGGACTACGCGGTCTCCCCCGGACCAGGTCACCCTTCCCCCTGACCTGATCACCCCTCCCCCTGAGCCAATCACCCCTCCCCCTAACAAAATCACCCATCCCCTGACATCACGGCGAGGTCACGTGGGTAAAAGGCGGTCCGTTGGGGGGAATTTCATTATTTGATGACGTTGCTACCGCACCCATTTCAGGTAAGTTCTGGTATAAAATTCCTGAGAACGTCAAGTTACCAGATGGCCTTGGTTTGTATGACTCTCGCAAGAAGCCTGGTAAAGCGACGCATTACACGATTTTTCCTGCGCACAAAATGCCGCTTGACGACTTTATTCAGTTGTTAAAAGATTTGGCCAGAGACCCACTCATTGTTCCATTGTTTGAAACAGAAACATCGACATCTTAATTCGGTAGCTTATTATGAATGACAAATCCATTTACCATGTAGAAGACAATAAGGTTTTTATATTAGTCGAGCCGGATAAACTGGGACGTGAGAAGGCAAATTTAAAGCTAACCATCCAACTCGCGCGAGAGAAAATCAATGCTCTCCAACCCGCTCTCGACGAATTGGACGACGATTCTGAAGATTATGATGCACTTCAAGAGCAAATCAATGATTATGAAATGTTAATCAGCGATTGCGAGGACAGGTTTGAGGATTTGATCAATATCCCAAGATAAGCTGGACTAACATAGAGCCTGGCTTTGCATGCGTCATCGAAAGATGCGCTTCGTCGGCAATTGCTACTAAAACGCCTATAGTACCTACTTTTGCTGCCCTACGATCTACATCGATATAATCGTCAGCGCACCCTACTTGCTTGGCACTCATCTGTTGAGTACGGTGACGATCAACACCAGAATCACCGCAATTCCAATCGCAACGATGATGAATTGAAATGCCAGCGCCGATCCGCCCATGACCGCGGCGATGACACTGTATCGAAGGCCTTCGCGTTTTAGAAAACAAATCAAGTTAGGTTTTAACAAGTTCTCCATTGCCACACGATAACTTTGGTGTATCGAAACTTGCTTTTTGCTGTATCGTTTTAAAAGTTGGGAATATTTGGAGTTTTTAAGGTATTCATTTTCGGGGTAAAGATTGAATATCGTATTGTGGAATACGCTGACACAATTCCAACCTATCAGCTAGCCTAGAAGCAAATGCATTACAGGATGAATTCTATAAACGTTGAAATAGTTATTTACATTGCATCCAATTAAGATTTAGTAATGGAATCAGTTGCACGGTTGGGTGTTAAACATCTCGCTCAGGAATTGATCGAACACTGGAATTTTTCTCAGTTTGGTTATTTTTACCGGCTGCTGGTTTTTGTATTGCCAGAACCGGTATTTTTTATCTGCTGAATCTAGCTTGCTATCATTCTTTAGCTCATTTTGTACATCCATGTAAAAGGATTTAAGCCTATCAATTTCGTTTGTTGTGTTTTGTACATTTTCAATCGCTGTTCTAGCCCATAAATAGGCTAGCTCAATATCTTGCTCAATGCCGTATCCGTAGTAGTACGATCTTGCAAGCTGAAATTGCGCGGTTCCATTCCCAGCGCGTGCAGATTTATCAAACCAATAGGTTGACTCACAGCGATCCTTTTTTATACCTTCCCCCCGTAAATATTGTATTCCAGTTTTGTATTGTGCATAAGCGTTGTCTTGTTGAGCTATTAAATAATAATTTTGTATTGCTATTTTGTAATACGTTAAGTTACGCACTATTGTACACGCGAGATATAATATGATTTATGGTTTAGTTGTACAACATAAAATGTCAATAGCTAACTGAAAGGCTAGCTGTCTGATTAGCTGGTTACCCCTTTCTTACACAGAAATTGACATGTCGTTTCTTAAGAAAGAAATCATTTCCGAGAAAACTTTATTAATTTGGATTTTCTCTGCAGCCATTTCAGGCATTGCTTGTCTTCTCATAACCGTTTTTGTGGTTTACTTGAAATACGATTGCTGGATAATGTACCAACACCAACTAGCTGGTG
>JAJDNG010000191.1 GCA_022340845.1 Gammaproteobacteria bacterium
TCTTCATCAGTATAGTGGGCGTCAATTAAATTGGCATGTTTAAAGTCGGTTCCTTTATCATTTACACAATGCAGTACGCATTGCTGCATGTTGGCATTGGAAAATTTGGCCTTAGTCAAATTTGCATGCGAGAAATCCGTAAAAGGAATTTGAGCGCTTTTAAACTGGGCGTGTTCACAGTTGGCGTTCACAAACAAAGCTCGATCGACGTAAGCGTGATTAAAATTTGCTTTCACCACGTTGGCGTTTTGAAAATTAGCGAACCGTACGTCGGCCTTCTGAAAGTCACAGTTTTCCAATTGTGCGTCGGTAAAATTGGCCGCCACACAGCCTGCGCCTTGCAAGGAAGCGCCATTTAACTGCGCCTGTGTAAAATTCACTTGCTTCAATCCGGCATTGTCAAGTTTTACATTTTGTAAAAAGGAACCGGATAAATCGCAATCATCCAAGCGGCAGCCTTGCAAATCCATTTCGTTCCAAGTCGTGCTTTTTAAAGTGCATAAATGAAAAACCGTATTGACTATTTTGATACGCGTGAAATCCACTTTGGACATATCCGTCATTTCGATTACCGCTTCCTGAAAGTTGGCCCCATCCAACTGACAGCCTGACATTTCGCAATAATCGAAACGGGTTTGGGTGAAATCGGCGTGATTCAGACTGGCGTCAGTAAACAACGTACTGTCCAGTTCAGCTTGTCTAAAATCAGCACTACTGAGGTCCGCCTTAGTAAAGTCACTGTCTGTTAAATTGCATGCCACAAATTTTGCGTTTTTTAAGTCGGCGCCAGCGAAGTCGGCATTGCTTAGATCCAAAGTGCTAAAGTCGACACCCGCCAGATGAGATTGGGCAAAATTGATGCGTTTGGGCGGCTTTTTGCCCGCTTGAGCTAATGATTCGCTTTCAAGCACTGTGCTCGTTTCATCTAAGGAACATCCGTAAAACTCGGCGCCTGACAAATTACACGCCATAAATTTAGCATGAATTAAATCAGCGGTTCTAAAAGAGGCGCTTTCCATGTCGCAACGGGCGAACAACGCATTGACTAATACGCTTTGCGCGAACTTTGCCTGTTTGAAGTGGCTGTCGACGACAACGACATCTGACAAATCGGACTGGGAAAAATCCGCTTGTTGAATTTCCGACTCGGTAATTTGCGAGCCTTTTAATTCTGTTTTATTGAAATTGGCCGACAACAGCTTTGACCTGCTGATTTGCGCATCTATCAGCATGGCCTGGGTAAAATCCGCATCTACAAACTCTGTTCCATGAATCTTTGCGCCATGCCACTGAGCTTTCACAAAGCTTGCCTTAGGCAACTTACAATCCACCAATTTCAACGCATTCAGATCACGGCCTGTGAACTCCATCTCTGGAAACACGCAATTCTCAAAAATAGATCCTGCCAAAGCATTTGGAAACCCAGCGGTTAAAGACAAATCCGATCCACTAACATTGATACGCTCTATGGATGACCCTTCGAACACCGCATTATTCACCGGGCACTGGATAAATCGTGTATCTTGTATGAATGCTTCGTTCCATAAGGATTCAGAAAGATCACTGTCGCCAAAGCGCGATTTCAACACTTTCGTCGCTTTGAATTCACTTTGCATAAGCTTACAGCCCGTAAATTTCACGTCTTCCATGGTGGCGCGTGAAAAGTTGCATTTCTGAAGATTGGTATTTTCGATAATTACGCCTTCAAGACGAGTATCGGAAAAATCCGCGCCTGCCATCGAGGAAGCTCCCAATTCAAAATCATCTTCCGATATACCCAGATCATCTAAATCAATATCGACGGTTTCTAACTCGATCTTCGACATATCCTGTTTCATGAGTTCCTGCAACTTGGGCGAAACCTTCATTTGAGCCGGGTCTTTGGTGAAGCGCTCCATAACGTGGATTTGGGCACTGGTAAGAGTGGCCTTTTTAAAAATCGCGCCTTCACATTGGGTATTAATCAACTTGGCAAAAGAAAGATCGCTTTGTGTCAAATCTGCGCCGGCTAAATTCACTTCATTCAAGATGGCGTTAGACAAGTTGACGCCAATGAGATTGGCACCGCTAAGATTGGTTTTCACCACATTAGCACCCAACAAATTAACGCCCTGCAAATTCATACCACTTAAATCAAGACCGAAAAGACTGGTTCCTGCCATGGACTCACCGGCTTGCACTTTGTCGAGCACATCCTGCTGCGACAACAGTTTTCCGACGTTGAGAAAATCGTTAATGTTAAAATTGTTGATATCGAAATCGTCGAAATCCATGTCAAACCGCCTCTTGCAGCTTAGTGGCTTTCACATTGGCGCCGCCCAATTGGGTTTTCTCCAAGTGCGCGTCAAGAAATTCCACAGCGTATAAATTTGAGCCATTAAAAACGGTACCGGTAAGGTTGGCTTTTTCCAGGCTGCCTTTAAACAAATTCATGTCCAGCATTTGCGCGGAAGTTAGGTCAGTCTTCCTAAATCGCGCAAAGCGCATGTCAGCGCCGTAACATTGTGCGTTTTGTAACGATGCTTTGGTAAAATCCGCGCCTTCCATTTTCGAAAACGTAAAATTGGCGCCGTTTAGGTTAGCTTCGTGCCAAATGGACTCCTTGCCTTGCGCTTGTTCCAAGTTGGCCCCGGAAAAATCGCTGGCTTCGCTCGCCCCCAGCTTTTCAAGATTAGCGTGGGATAAATTAATATTTTTAGCGGTCACTTTTTCCAGTGATGCTTCCGATAAATCGGCACCTTGAAAGTTTGCATCATTTAACACTCCTGCGGAAAAGTCCGCGCCGGACAATTTGGCTTCCACAAAGCGGCTGTTACTGAGGTTTGCGCCCGAAAATATCGCATCCTTAGCCGTTACTTGATCCAGCTTTGCGCTTGTGATTTGCGCATACTCAAATAGGGCATCGGTCAAATCGGCCCCAAATAAATTAGCATTATCGAGTTGCGCTTTGCTGGCATTCGCCAGCGTCATATCCGCGTTTTCGAATTTCGTGCCGCTCAAATCACTGCCGGTTAAATTGGCCAGACTCAAATCGCACTCAGACAGATCCGCGCCAATGATCTTGGCATTAACGAATACCGAAGCGGACAGATTGGTCGCCACGCATTCCGCACAACTTAAATCCGCGTAACTACAATCGGCTGCTGACATTTTTACCTGATTTAACTTCGCATTGGTTAGGTTGGAATAGATCAATTTGGCTTCGTTTAACGTGGCGCCGGTCAAATCACTGTTCTGCAGGTTAGCACCGATTAATATTGCGCCGGTAAAATCCACACCCCTCAAGTCTAAGCCGGATAAGTCCATTCCACTGCAATCTTCACCAACAAATGTCTCACCTTTTTTCACACGGGATTGAATTTCTTTAAGTTTTTTTGCGGCGAGTTCAGCTTCTGGTTCCTCTTCACTTTCAAGCTTAACACCTGATTGTTTGTCGATTATTTCCTTTTGTTTTTTGGCGTGTTCTAATAGCGGTGTTAGATCCTCCGGATCCAAGCCCATTTTGGGAAGAATCGCTGAAACCACCTCCCAAAGTTGTTTAAGTTCTGCACTACCGACCAGCGCTTCTTCTTCAAAACCCAACTCTTGCATAAACCGCTGCTGCTCTTGCTGGGCTTTTTCGCTAATCGGCGGTAGGTTATCTACATCAACATCCAGTTTGGCCAATTCAGCTTTTAGTTGCGCATGCAGTTCCTGGCTGTTAATTTCTGCTAATTTGGCGGGATCGGTTTCGGTTATCCGATTGATAAGCTTTACCTGCTGTTCCTGCATTTGTTGTTTCGCTTCCGCCGGTAGACTTTCTACATTGACACCTAACTGGGTAAGCATCTTGTCAACCTGAGCCTCCACTGCCTTTGCATCGACATACGGTTTTTCCACTTCTTCAGCAATGACTTTTTTCAAAGCCGTCTCTGCGGTGCTTTTTGTTGCTTCATGAACGGCTTCAGATTTAATATCTTCTATTATCTTTTCCGGCGTTTCCGGCGCCGTACCCCATTCTTTTTCCAGTTGCGTTAGTTTTTGTTTAAACAACGTGTGCGCCTGGTCGACCGTGGCCGGCTTTTGATCTAGAGGCTCTGACATAATAAAAATGTGTTCGATTTCTTCAAACTCGTCAGAAGCCACCCCAGTCCAACCTCGCCACAACAAAACAAGTTTTTCTTCATCCATGTTTACCCACAAAGTATCGAGGTTCATGGTAACTTCTTCAAAAACATGTTGTTTGGTCTTCGGATCTATCACCCTGGTAAAACAACGAACCCGCATTCCCGGCAGTTGGCTCTCGTATTTCGCGTGAACCGCATGGAGATTTTCCAGAACCAACGGTTCATCGCCTCGTAAATAACCTTCCACCTGCATTTCCGCGGGTGCGGCGTTAAAATGACCCCAGTGAAAATCATCCGGAAACCACGGCCAGCGTTTTTGTAAGTAATCGCCTTTATACGTACCAAGCTTGGAATACCGCAACTCCCACATACGATGCAACGCCCCAAACCCCGCGGGATCGGGAGTGTCACTGGGAGAACCAATCAAATGATTGGGGTCTTCGATATTGGGCAGCAATTTGCCTTTGACTATACCTCTACCGACAGGATTTTTTTTATAACCTTCTCCGCCGAAAGCGTTTTCATAACAAATGGGCATTTCGACAAATTTGGTTGGTTCGCTAATGGAGCCGCCGCCAATAGTATGCTCCCAATAACGATTCCCAAACACTCTTAATAAGCGGCTTTTTGACCCCACTTGAAAACCAACGTCGCACTGCGTCACTGGCTGACCATTGGGTGCGTAGCACTTACCCGCTAATAGCAAATCGGCACAAGGCTTGAAATAGGCGAAATCGCTTTCGTATTGCACACTACTGGATTGCTCTTGGTCTTGCGGTGCAAATTGATCGCCGCAAGGAAATGCTTGATCGTCCGAAGGCAGCGCTGGTTGGTTGGGTTTGAGATCGAATGTGGCTTTTACAATCAACGTCAATGAGTCATGCGGGAAATTCATTCGTCCCACTATATTAGCGAATTGGAAAGGGGTGCTATTTATAAGTTCCAAAAACCGTTTCCTTAAGTTAATTTAAAGTTTTCACTTTCAATGCAGGGGAGGTTTGACCAACTGCCCCTTCATAGTATCTACTTAGCTAAGACTTCAAAGTTCTTATGTTTTATCGCTCCCCTCACATCAAAGGCAGTTCCTTTTGCCCTTACTTTTTTATCCGATATTAAATCGATAAATCCATAAGATTCAACAATCACATCCTTATCAGCAGAAATGTTAATTTTTCCGTCTTTATCCAGCCCGATTAAAGACTTATCATTATTCATGCTTATGTTGTTTTTCGCATAGCTGGAAATTGAACCATCTTTGCTTAATTCTATCTTCGCGTCGATTTCGGAATCTTTGTGTTCAATTGCTTTTATGTCTTTCTCTGCCTTCGTAATTTTATTTAACTGACGTGTAATCAAGATGGCTGTGACCAAATCAAATATTGCAATTGTGCCTAACGTAGTACCAAGAGCTACACTTCCCGTCACAACTCTCCCAGCTTTATTTGGAACCGCATTTGGTACGGAAGCCGCAACGACAGAGGCTACGCTCGCCAAAATGCCCTCGATAACCATACGTGAGAGCAATACTTTTTCAATCTTTTTCTTTGATACTCCACTGACCTCAATTGGATTGCCCACACTTAATCTTATGCCTTCGCCCTTGGCGTTTATTATCGATGTTTTATCGGGTTCACCTTTACCTTTAGCCGCACCGACTAAACAAAGCGTTTTTTCTGAGCTTACAATTTGGTCATCCCCGGTAAGCACGCTTTTTCCCTTATCCAACTTTTCAAGCTTCTGGTCCGTATACCATTTAAACTCATAACCCCACAAAAACTGATGCAAACCTCCAAAAATAAATTTGTTGTTTAGGCCAATCAGAAAGTCATTAATGTTTGCGACGCTGACTTTTTCTACTCCGCCAACATTAACATCAACCTTAACTCCGCCAACTCCACTTAGCTTAAATCCTGCTGCCAAATCTACTTTATTACCCCAATTTCCTTTGTATTCATTTGCCACTGTCCATTTGCTTTTATCTCTTTCCGTTAACTCAACCTTGCCTTCTTTGGTATACAACATATAGTTACCATGATGGTCTTTTATGTAACTGCTGTCTTTATCACTTTTCCATTCAGACCAGGGTTTATGATCGGCGTTGTACATTCGTCCTGTGATAATTGGCCGGTTCGGATCGCCTTCATAGAACTCTACAATGACTTCCTGCCCAACATGGGGTGCGTGCATAGCACCCCAATCGGCGCCGGCCCATACTTGCGACACTCGAACCCAGCATGAGGTATAATTGATATTTTCTGGTTCACTAGGCGTTTCGGTAGAATCAATAAAGTTGGGATTAGGTCTGTCATAACCCCAAGGGAAACTCACTCTCACTCTACCATAGTCATCAGCAACAACAGTATTCACGGTACTTGGGTCATCAAACTTACCGTTATGGTCGATAACGAATGCAGCTTGCGGTCCGTACACAATGGGTTTTGGCGTAGTAGTCGCCGAGCGATAAGTGTAAGCGTAACTACCATCCGTTTGGACACCCGTGGCCATAGCAGAGAACTCACAGACATATATCGGCTTTTTCTTGACTTGCGGATCTATTGCAATTGATTTGTAAAGGTTAGAGACTAATTCGTATTTAGCAGAGACGGCTAAATACTCATCGTTTTGATCCCCGCGCGGGTGATTAACCAGCTCAAACAAGCCACCGACACTCACCTCACGCACAAGAGAATTTGCATGCACCCGTGCATATTCAGCCTCAAACTCTTCCGCTTTTAAATTTACCGCGTTATTGAGTTCTGTTTGCTGATCGGGAAATTCAGCACCTACTGAGCTGGTATCCGGCAATGAAGTGTATCCAGCAGAGTAATCGTAAATACCCAAACCCAAATCCGGTGATGGAGTGCTAACACCACGATTCTTACTTAACCGTGTGTGTGCAGCCCCAGGGGGTATCGTAAAAGTATAATCCTCTAATGTGACTGAGTCTGGTTGAATTTTTTGCGACACATGCCAGTCATAGACCTCTCCCGCTTTGGAATAGTCAAGAACCAGATCAGATGCTTGGTGTGATGATATGGAATCAGCCAATGTCAACCTATGCGAATTACTGTTGTGTACAAAATGGTAGTAAATGCCGGCTTGTTCCATAATTCGGCTCACAAAGTTATATGCGGATTCGCGATATTGGACGCAGTAGTCCCACGGATGATCTAAGTAATATTGCGTATTGGTGAGTTGATCAATGTCATAATCCGCAAAGCTGTAATCATCGAATACAGCTTTAACTATCTCAGGCGTCGTTTTGTTTTCGAATACACGGCAATTGCCGGTGCGCGTCAAAAACCACAACCAAGGCCGAAGCACCGCATGGTAAAGGTGATAGCCGCCTTTTTGTCCCAGATAATGAAAATGGCTGACATAGCCGTTGAAATAACGATAAGTATTTTTTGATTTTGCCAGCTTAAGCTTTACGGTGATAGCTTTACCAAGCACTGTATGCAGTTCTATATTTGGATTGTCACTCACCAGTTCCAAATCGTATTTAAACAGGCGCCCCAATTCTTCGGTGCCTGTCATTCGATAAAAACACAATTCACCGTCTAGTAAGGGTGTAGTCACCGATATTTCACGAGTTGTTTCGTTACAATCCATAGTAATTTCCCTTTTTATTACACCCTACTGAACCACAGGACCTTTATTACATCGGTGGCTGTATACATTATCACTGATGTTCAGGGCAGTACTTTTAGGTTTTTTGCGATCGTCGCCCCGGCCGCGCCTTTTTCAAATGTTGAGCCCGCGATATTAACCTTGTCATTACCGGGATCGATCACGATATTTTTTCCTGCCCCGGTTGAAATAATTTCAATCAACCCGTCTTCCTGCACCAGTAACGAAGCTTTCTCTGTAATCAACTTCGCCATACCGGTCATACCTTCCTGGCCATCCAGCATAATCCTGGGAGAAGCAGCGCGGGGTTTGTCAGCGTCCATAAAAATCTGGCCTTTTTTCGCGAAAACCTCAATGAATCCATCTTCTTTTAATTTGATACTGGTGTTGGGCGTGTCGTGCTTCACTTTATTGTATTTTTGGGTCTTCTGCTGACTGCTAACGATCACATACGCCAACAGTATTTGATATAAGGAAATAGCCGCTTGCGCTGTGGCGATTCCGCCAGTAAACGCAGATATCGAAGCATCTTCTCCGTCATAGGCATAGCTTGCCAATTCGTTCAAGCCGATTTGGGCACCCTGTAAGGCGGCCGGTACTCCCGCGGCGGCGATGATGGTCATTATAATTTGCTGGCGCTCGCGGCGTTTCTTTTCAGCAAGGTCAATAGGCGAACCGTGATTGACGTTGGGATTTTTTTGATCCCCCACGGATAATACGATGTGGTTCTCATCCATGTTGATGATGGAGTTTTTATCATTACCTTCTGTGGGTATGCTCCAACCGCCGCTGATGCACACGCCTTTATCGCCGTTGAGAATCATATCTTCCTCGGCGTTATGCACGATTTGCTCGTCGCTGTCGCTGATTTGCGGCGCCATACTCCATTCGATTTTTGGCCCCACTTCCACGGCGATTTGCGCACCGATTTTGGTTTCGCACATTACGCCCGCAGTGATTTCGGTTTTGTTTCCGACAAACGCTTCATAAGCGCTGCCAAAATAAGCTTCGGATTTGGTGCCCATGCCGCATTCGGCCACATTGCCTATGGCGTATTCCCAGTGTTCGTCCGCCGAATATCCGCCGATGCTCTTGCCCACTTCGAACATGGATTTGTGATGCGGGCTGAATATTTGGATGTGTTCATCGCCGGGATTGGCGTTGAATACGATTTCGTTGCCGAAATCATCGCGGATGATACTTTTGTGTTTGTGCGCAGGCAATTCCAGGGGCGGCATGTTATCGGCGTTGTATACCCGCCCGGTAACTAACGGCCGATCCGGGTCGCCTTCCAGGAAATCCACAATCACTTCCTGGCCGATATGCGGGATGTGCATACCCCCCCAGTTCTTGCCCGCCCAGTTTTGCGACACCCGCACCCAGCATGAGCTGTTTTCGTCTTGCTGGCCGTAGCGGTCCCAATGAAACTGCACTTTCACCCGGCCGTATTGATCGGTCCAGACTTTCTCGCCGCCCGGGCCCACCACGATGGCCGTTTGCGGGCCCTTGACCGTTGGCTGCGGCGTGATCTGCGCGGAGCGAAAAGGGTGCATACTGTCCATGGCCGTAAACACGATACGGTAGTCCGGCAAAGACTCCGCTTGTTTAGAGCTTCGGTATAGATCGGAATGCAGATAATAACGCGCCGACAGTAACAAATATTCCTTGTTTTGATCGGACCTGGGATAATTCGTTAGCTCGAATAAACTGCCAACGTTTAGAGCGCGCAGATTGCCTTTGGCATTGGCGCGTTCGTAATGGGTCTCGAACTGTTCGGCGCGGGCTCTAGCCGCCGCCTGCCCGGCTTCCAGTTCGGTGTATTCGCCGGGATAGTCGAAAACCTCAAAATCACCGTAACCATCTTCTATGGACTCACGCGCTTCCAAACTGGATCGGGGTTTGGTGAAATCGAAATCGCTCAAAGTATAGCGCTGCGGCTCTATGCCTTTAGACACAAACCAGTCGTCCACGTATTCCCCTTCACGGCGCTCTTCTTTTTGCGGCGGATAATAGGGTATTTGTTCATAACCACTGATGCGGTTATGCGCGGAGATGGAATCCGCCAGCACCAGCGTGTGAGAGTCCTGTTCCTGTTTGAAATAATAATAGATGCCTTCTTGTTCCATGAGACGGCTGACAAAGGCAAACGCGGTCTCCCGGTACTGCACGCAGTATTCCCATTGCCGGTATTCGCCGCTGAGCTGGTCTTCAAATTCGGAATAACCGAAGTCGCGAAACACCTCTTTGATAATGTCGGGAACGGTTTTATTCTGAAATATCCGGCAATCCGCCGAGCGAGTAAGAAACCACAGCCAGGGACGCAACGTGGCCTTATAGAGGTGATACTCTTCCTGCATGCCCATGTAACGGAAGCTGCTGGCGTAGCCGTTAAAATAGCGTTTTTCGTCGTTCGCCTGCGCCAATTCCACCGTAAGCTGTTTACCGAGCACATCATCAAGATTGATATTGGCGTCGGTGCTTAATAAATCCAGCTCATACTTAGACAAACGCCCCAGTTCTTCATTGCCGTGCATCTTATAGAACAGCAAGGTATCTTTTTCCAAAGGGGTGGTGACGATGATTTGCCTTTGGTCTTGGGTGAGAGCCATGGGGACACTCCTATTGTTTTCATTGCAAGTATCCGTTATGTAACATCCTGCTGCGCTCGATAGGAAAAGGTGGGGAGGAGGATCGATGGAGAAGGACAGGTTTTACAGAAGCTTTGTCACTCTAAGCCTAAGCCTATCTCGCACCCTCACCCCAACCCTCTCCCTTGAGGCGGAGGGGCCTACGGACACTGGTTTATTTCGTTGTCCTGCTGAATCTGGATGAATGTAAAGCGTATTTTGGAAAGGTCGCTTACGCCTTGATCTACAACAAATAACGGTGAGGTTTTGAGGAATGAATCGACAGCGTGCTGCCGACAATCATAAAAAAAGGGTGAGTTGTTGCCAACTCACCCTTTTGCGCTTCAAAGATTGGATAAAGCTTATTTGTAGTACTTGACCATGTTTTCCAGGCTGATGGGCTTGATCTTGGCAGCGTGACCGGCACAACCAAACGCTTCGTAGCGGGCCTTACAAATGTCTTTCATGGCCGCAGTAGAGGCTTTCAGGAATTTGCGTGGATCGAAGTTCGAAGGATTTTCGTGCAGGAATTTGCGTACCGCGCCGGTGGAAGCCATGCGCAAGTCAGTGTCGATGTTGACCTTACGTACGCCGTGCTTGATGCCTTCCTGAATTTCTTCCACGGGCACGCCATAGGTCTCACCCATGTCGCCGCCGTATTCGTTGATGATCTTCAACCAGTCCTGTGGAACCGAGGAAGAGCCGTGCATCACAAGATGCGTGTTGGGAATCGCGGCATTGATTTCTTTAATGCGCTCAATGGCCAGAATGTCACCTGTGGGAGGGCGAGTAAATTTGTACGCGCCATGGCTGGTACCAATGGCAATGGCCAGGGCGTCAACACCGGTTTTAGCCACGAAGTCTTTGGCTTCCTTGGGGTCAGTCAGCAACTGGTCGTGACTTAATTTGCCTTCGGCGCCGGAACCGTCTTCTTCAGCAGCCATGCCGGTTTCCAGAGAACCCAAACACCCTAATTCACCTTCCACGGACACGCCACCGGCGTGGGCCATTTCCACGACCTTGCGGGTGGTATCGACGTTGTACTCATAAGATGAAGGGGTTTTCATGTCGGGCATTAAGGAGCCATCCATCATGACCGAGCTGAAACCGGACTGAATGGAGCGCAAACACACGGCGGGTTCAGAACCATGGTCTTGGTGCATGACAACAGGAATATGTGGATATTGCTCAATGGCCGCAATAATCAAGTGACGCAGGAAAGGTTCGCCAGCATAAGAGCGCGCCCCGGCAGAACCCTGCATAATCACAGGGCTGTCGCATTCGTCCGCCGCCTGCATGATGGCATGGACTTGCTCCATGTTATTGACGTTGAAGGCAGGCATACCGAAACTGTTTTCTGCCGCATAATCAAGAAGTTGGCGTAAAGATATTAGTGCCATGGTGTAATCTCCCGTTATCTGAAATGAACAAAAAGTAAAAAAATCCTGATTGGTCTATCTTATTACCACAGTTAGTGATCAGATTCTATCCACAAGGCCGTAACAATTTGGTCGTAACACTTGTCCGTAACGACTGGGTCAGAAACGACCGTGCCGAGAATAGAATCGTACTACAAAAATTTATTTAAGGATTATACGTCCACCCCTTTTGGAAGCAGATCGTCGCTAACTTCCACTATTTTTATGGAATTTGTGCCGCCGTGTATGCCCGCCAAATCACCTTTGGTGATGACCACGAGATCGCCGTCCCGCACCACGCCGCGGCGCTTGAGTTCGTCGATGATTTCTTTATTCGCGGTGGCAACATCCGTAGTGGTGATATCGAAACTGACCGGAATCACGCCGCGGTACAAGGTAACCTTACGGCGCGTGGCCACATGCCGGGTCATGGCGTAAATAGGGATCGCGGAACTGATACGCGACATCCACAAAGGTGTGGATCCAGACTCGGTCAGCGCCGCAATGGCTTTCACATCCAGATGGTTAGCCACGTACATGCACGACATGGCAATGGCTTCATCGATGCGCCCGAATGCGGTGTTAATGCGGTGATCGGAGCGAATGGACACCGGCTGTTGCTCCGCCACCCGGCAAATGCGGTCCATGGCGGCGATGGCTTTGTCGGGATAGGCGCCCGCGGCAGTTTCGGCGGACAACATCACCGCGTCAGTGCCGTCGAACACGGCGTTGGCCACGTCAAACACTTCCGCACGGGTGGGGATCTGATTTTGGATCATGGACTCCATCATCTGAGTCGCGGTGATGACCACGCGATTCATTTCCCGGGCGGTTTTGATGAGGTTTTTTTGCACCGGCGGTAATGCCGCATCGCCGATTTCAACCCCCAGGTCGCCCCGGGCGATCATAATCACGTCGGACGCCGCAATGATGTTTTCCACTTCATGTAACGCTTCGCTGCGCTCGATTTTCGCCACGATGCCGCCATGACCGCCGGCATCGCGTAACAAGCGGCGCGCCTGTTCGATGTCTTCACCGTTGCGGGGAAATGACACCGCCAAATAATCCGCTTGAATTTCCGCGGCCACTTTTATGTCTTCGCGATCCTTGTCGGTGAGTGCCTGAGCAGATAAACCACCTCCCTGGCGGTTGATGCCTTTACGGTTGGACAGCGTGCCGCCGGTTTTGACCTGGCAGTGGATTTCCGCGCCTTTGACTTCTTCCACCCACATTTCCATGCGGCCGTCGTCCAGTAACAAAGTGTCGCCGCGGCTGACATCGTTTACCAGTTCTTTATAAGCAATACCGACGCGTTCTTTGGTGCCCTGAGATTCATCCAGGGCGGCATCCAGGATAAAAAGATCACCCTCATTCAGCTCGACTTCGCCGTCAATGAATTCGCCAATGCGTATCTTGGGACCTTGCAGATCCACCAACACGCCCACTTGCCGGCCATGGGCACGGGCCCGGTTGCGCACTTTTTCAGCGCGCTCGCGGTGTTGATCGGCATTGCCATGGGAGAAATTCAATCGCACCACATCAACGCCAGCCTCGATGATTTTATCCAATACTTTCGGATCGTCCGTGGCCGGGCCTAAGGTGGCTACAATTTTTGTACGTCTTTGCAACTCAAGTTACTCCCATTGATTTTTCACACTGTTTTTTATAAAGAACCTAAGCTTTATTCTGCAGCTCGTTGCTCCAGGATCTCCACGGCCGGTAGTGTTTTACCTTCCAGGAACTCCAGGAAAGCGCCACCACCGGTGGATATATAGGAAACCTTGTCCGCAATATCATATTTATCCACCGCCGCCAGGGTATCACCGCCGCCGGCAATGGAAAACGCCGGGCTCTCGGCGATAGCCATGGAAATCGCTTTAGTGCCTTCGCCGAACTGGTCAAACTCGAATACACCAACCGGTCCGTTCCACACGATGGTGCCGGCTTTTTTAATGATCTCGACCAGTTGCTCCGCGGTTTTGGGTCCGATGTCGAAAATCATGTCATCGTCAGCGACCTCTTCCACGTTTTTCAAGGTGGCTTCGGCGGTCTCTGAAAACTCTTTGCCGCAGACCACGTCCACCGGCACCGGGATGTCACCGCCCCGGGAATGGGCGTCGTCCATTAATTTTTTCGCTGTGTCGATCAAATCTTCCTCAGCCAGCGACTTGCCGATGAAATGGCCGGAGGCGGCGATGAAAGTGTTGGCAATGCCGCCACCGACAATCAATTGATCAACGATTTTGGACAGCGATTCCAGTACCGTCAGTTTGGTGGATACTTTGGAGCCACCCACGATGGCCACCATGGGGCGGGCAGGCTTATGTAATGCCTTGCCTAAAGCATCCAACTCAGTCGCCAACAGGGGGCCGGCACAAGCAGTCGCCGCATGCTTGGCCACGCCGTGGGTGGAAGCCTGGGCGCGATGCGCGGTGCCGAAAGCGTCCATCACGTACACATCGCAAAGCGCCGCGTATTGCTTAGACAAATCATCTTCGTTCTTCTTCTCGCCCGGATTAAAACGCACGTTTTCCAACATGACCACATCGCCGTCATTCATTTGCGGCGCTTTTTCAAGATAGTCTTTAACCAGTTTGACTTCCTTGCCTAGCTTTTCAGATAAGTAGTCAGCCACCGGCTTCATGGAAAATTCTTCGGCATACTCGCCTTCGGTGGGCCGGCCCAGGTGCGACATCAGCATCACTTTGGCGCCCGCTTTCATGGCATGCTCAATCGTCGGCATGGATGCGCGAATGCGGGAATCGCTGCTCACTTTGCCGTCTTTAATAGGCACATTGAGATCTTCGCGAATCAAGACACGCTTACCTGCCAAATCCAAATCGGTCATTTTAATTACTGACATGGTTTAACTCCTGTTTAAATTGTTCTAATCATCATAGAAAGTTGAATTAAAAATTATCAGGTAAACCTACCGTGGAAAGATTTTTATGGCCCGCTGAAACACTGGTCTAAAAAATAATGGGTTTAACAAATAATTTTTGATCTGGTTTAATGCTGGCCGGTTGCGCCTCTTTTGGTGCGTTCCTACAACTAATTTTGTCGGTCGCTCATTGTTAATCGGGGTGGGCATCTGCCCACCCCGGTAATTATTACGGATTGCGTATCAACTCACCGATGAATTACTTGGCAACGTGTTCCACCAGGCGCAGCATGTTGCAGGTATAACCGTATTCGTTGTCGTACCAGGCCACGACTTTGACGAAGGTGTCATCCAGGGCAATACCGGCGCCGGCATCGAAAATCGAAGAGTGACCTATGCCGCGAAAGTCAGTGGAAACCACTTTCTCTTCGGTGTAAGCCAAAGTCTTGCTGATATCACCGGACTCGGCGGCGGCTTTCATGGCCTTGCAGATGTCGTCGTATTTGGCGGGCTTGTCCAGCTCGACAGTCAGGTCAACCACGGACACGTCGGAAGTGGGTACGCGAAACGCCATACCGGTGAGTTTGCCGTTCAGCTCGGGCAATACTTTACCGACGGCCTTGGCCGCACCAGTGGATGAAGGGATGATGTTTTCCAGAATACCACGGCCACCGCGCCAGTCTTTCATGGAAGGACCGTCAACGGTTTTTTGCGTCGCGGTTGCCGCGTGCACGGTAGACATCAAACCACGCTTGATGCCCCAGTTGTCGTTCAGCACTTTGGCAATGGGCGCCAGACAGTTGGTAGTGCAGGAAGCCGCGGATACGATGGCCTGACCGGCATAGGTTTCGTGGTTTACACCGTAGACAAACATGGGGGTGGCGTCTTTGGAAGGCGCGCTTTGCACGACTTTCTTGGCGCCGGCATCGATGTGTTTCTGGCAGGTTTCTTCGGTCAGGAAAAAGCCGGTGCATTCGATGACCAGCTCAGCGCCGACATCGCCCCATTTCAGATTGGCAGGATCACGCTCGGCGGTCAAACGGATGGACTTGCCGTTGACGATCATGGTGTTACCGTCCACGGAAATATCACCGTCAAACCGGCCATGTACAGAATCGTATTTCAACATGTACGCCAGATATTCCGGATCCAGCAAGTCGTTGATGGCAACGACTTCGATGTCTTTGAAATCTTTCGCGATTGCACGAAACGCCATACGGCCGATGCGGCCAAAACCATTAATAGCGACTTTGATAGCCATTCTCTCTCTCCAAAAGTTATTAAACAAACTGGTACTGAAAAACTTCAGTTAAAAACCTTAAGCCAAAATCCTTCAGTAAAAATCCTTCAGCAAAAATCTATAATAATTTATAAAACCTCTTCCACCGCTTTCACGACGCTCTCGGCGGTGATGCCAAAGTATTCGTACAATTTTTCGATGGGCGCGGATTCACCGAAGCGGTCAATACCGACGACTTTGCCGTCCAGGCCGACGTACTTACGCCAGTAATCCGTCACACCGGCTTCGATGGCCACGCGGGCGCGGACTTTGGCCGGCAATACGGACTCTTGATAGGCTTCGTCCTGGGCTTCGAAGACATCCACAGACGGCATGGATACCACGCTCACTTTCTTGCCTTTGCCGTTGAGCTGCTTGGCGGCTTCCAAGGCAATGGCCACTTCGGAACCGGTGGCAATCACGATGGCATCCGGGGTGGCGCCGCCATCCAAAATCACATAAGCGCCTTTACTAATGCCGTCGATTTGTTCTTTGCTGCGCTCCAGGAACGGCAGGTTCTGCCGGCTGAGCGCCAAGCTGGTGGGACCGGTTTTGCGTTCGATGGCCGCTTTCCAGGCTACCGCGGCTTCCATGGTATCGGCCGGCCGCCATACCGACATATTCGGCATCAGGCGCAAGGTTGAGGTTTGCTCCACCGGCTGGTGGGTAGGACCGTCTTCGCCCAGGCCTACGGAGTCGTGGGTGAACACAAAAATGCTTTGAATTTTCATCAGCGCCGCCATGCGCAAAGCGTTGCGGGCGTATTCGGAGAACATCAGGAAAGTACCACCGTAGGGAATAAACCCGCCGTGCAGCGACACGCCGTTCATAATGGCTGCCATGCCGAACTCGCGCACACCGTAGGAAATATAGTTACCGTCCATCACTGTGTTGCTGATGGTTTTGGAGCCGGACCAGTTAGTATTATTCGAGCCGGTCAAGTCGGCGGAACCGCCCAGGAATTCCGGTAGCAACGGACCATAACCATTCAATGCCGCTTGCGAGGCTTTACGGGTGGCCATGGTTTTGGCATCACTGTTGGTTTTTTCGATAAACGCGACGGCTTCCTGTTCCCAATTGGCGGGCAGCTCACCCGCCATGCGACGTTCGTACTCAGCCGCCAGTTTGGGATGGGCCGCTTTATACGCCGCAAATTTTTCGTTCCATTTGGCTTCGGCGTCGGCACCGGCTTTTTTCGCGTCCCAGCCGTCATAGATGTCTTTGGGGATTTCAAACGGCGGGTGGTTCCAGCCAATGTTTTCGCGAGTAGCGGCCACTTCTTCTTCACCCAAAGCCGCCCCGTGGCAATCGTGACTGCCGCACAGATTGGGCGCACCGTAACCGATCACGGTCTTGGTGCAAATCAAGGTGGGTTTGTCGTTTACTGACTTGGCTTCATGGATGGCTTTTTCCACTTGCGCCGCATCGTGGCCATCGACGTCGCGGATCACGTGCCAGCCATACGCTTCAAAACGCTTAGGAGTATCATCGGTAAACCAGCCTTCCACATGACCGTCAATGGAAATGCCGTTGTCGTCCCAGAACGCAATCAGCTTGCCCAGGCCCCAGGTGCCGGCCAGGGCGCAGGTTTCATGGGAAATGCCTTCCATCATGCAGCCGTCGCCCAGGAATACATAGGTGTAATGGTCGACGATGTGGTGGCCATCACGATTGAACTGAGCGGCCAATACCCGTTCCGCCAACGCCATGCCCACGGCGTTGGAAATGCCCTGACCCAAAGGACCGGTGGTGGTCTCAATGCCGGGAGCGTAACCGTATTCGGGGTGGCCGGGAGTTTTGGAATGTAATTGACGGAAGTTTTTAATCTCTTCCATTGGCAAGTCGTAGCCGGTCAAATGCAGCAAGGAGTATAAAAGCATGGAGCCGTGACCGTTGGATAACACAAAGCGGTCGCGATCGGCCCATTTCGGATTGGCGGGATTGTGTTTTAAAAAGCTATTCCACAATACTTCAGCAATGTCCGCCATGCCCATGGGCGCCCCCGGGTGGCCTGAATTGGCTTTTTGCACCGCATCCATACTTAATGCTCGAATCGCATTGGCTAGATCTCTACGAGTTGTCATTGATTTCTCCTCAGTTCCTTAAAAAAATGTAAACCTGTAAGCGTGTGATTTTTATTCTGATTAACTGTTCGTTTTGACTGTGGTATTGAAGCAATATGTTCGGTACTTTCTGTTCGGTACTGTTAGGTTCTGTTCGGTACTATTAGGTATAGTTAGGTACTTTGCTGTTCTATACAATCTGCACAATAATTTCAGTTTGGTTTTTTTATCGTTTTTTATCGCTTAAGTAGAATTCCGGACTGTCAACCGGCTATTGCTATATGCGTATTCATCGATGTCGTCGCTGTTCTGTGGTGTTGTCAATGCAACGCATAAAGTTCGAAGCTACAGAAACAGCGCAGCGCACTTATTTGAGCGGGATGGAATCCATCGCGCCTTATCACTATTCCCAAGAATGCTTTGCCAGCTTTCTTCCGGTATGGTATGTCAGCTAGCTGCGGTGATATGCGGCTATGTGTTGGTACACTCAGCGCTCTCGTCGCCTGCGGCACCAATGGCCAACTCTCCTATTATTCTCTTTAGCCATCGGTCCTCTATGACCTGTATCAAACTTGAATGAATCGTTTTGACTAAAGTGATCCATTTAATAACTTTTTAGTTAAATATTTATTACGCGCCTGCCTGTGCGTCAGGAATCGCAGCCAAATGGAACCGCGTATTTTCCCTCATCCCATTGCCAAGAGCAATAGGCGGTTTAATTTGCATTTTTTTTCTTAATATTCAGGAGGTTACAGGGCTTAACTGACGAAGCGAATGTACTCCGGTGGGTAATTTACGCCGCATCTTCCTTCCATTTTATGGAGCAACCCATGCTGGGAATTTGCTCCTGGGGACCCTGACCGGTTTTGGCCACTTGCACCATGGCTTCGAACAGATCACGGCGCGCATCGGCGGCCGCGGTGTCCTTGCGACTGGCGTCCAGGCGGCCGCGGTATTGCAGCTTCAGATCACCGTTGTAGCCGAAAAAATCGGGCGTGCATACCGCGCCGTAGGCTTTGGCCACGGCTTGAGTGTCATCCAGCAAATAAGGAAAAGGAAACTGGAATTCCGCGGCCACTTTTTTCATATTCTCAAAGGAATCTTCTTCATACAGGGCGGGATCGTTGGACATAATGGCCACACTGTTTATGCCATATTGCTGCAATTCTTTGGTATCGCGCACCAGACGCTCTCGTATGGCTTTGACATACGGGCAGTGGTTACAGATGAACATTACCAACAGGCCGTTTTCACCATTGCATTCCTGCAGCGACCAGGTTTTGCCATCCACTCCGGGCAAAGAAAAATCGATGGCATCGGCGCCAAAATCGCATACCGGTGTTTCCAGGCTGACCATAAATCACCTCCATTCTCTATTTAGACCACGCAGCACGAGAGCCGGAGTCTACCATAGAGCGATTGGCAGAGTAACCGAAACACTGGATTAATGAGGCAGCAAAAAGCTTCCTTTATACCCCCATTTGTAGGATTCTTTCAGCACCCCAGGAAAGAACGTTATTGCAGCGCCTGCCAACAAACTTTGTCGCACAGGTAATGACTATATATTAAGTGAGTGCTATCACAGGGCTTCAGTTCATGAGCAAAATAAAACCGCATAGATTCTGGCTCTTTATCATGCTGGTGACCGGCAGCACCACTGGCAGTAGCGCTGATCTGTCCAAAGAAGCACTGGAAGCCTGGTTTGAAAACGATGCGCAATCAACCCCGTTTTCCACCGACAACGTTAACGAAGGTGAATTGGCGTTCTTAACCACACCGCCGGAAAAACCCACATTGCATTCCGACAATCGCTTAACCATCAACGCCGCAAGCTTGCAAGACGGCTGGGTGGACATGGCGCAATGTTACAACAACCTCGACGCGGTCAAAGACGCCCAAGTGGTCTATCAATACAAACAACTTAGAAATCTCAAAGTGGAGGCAACCCACAACATCGAAAAAGCCTGGACCCAAGGCCAATCAGTGCAACTGCACAATACCCAAAAAGGCGCCACCTTATGCGTCAGCGCCCAAGTGCGCATTTTATATAAAAATCCAGACAATACTTATACGCTGAAAAACGGCCCTTTCCAGCGCCGATTCTTAGATGGCTTTTACCCCATGCATGTGAGCTTGGCCATCGCATACCCAAAAAATCTACTCACCTTTGTAACTAACAAACCTGAAAAGCAGCCCGGATTCATAGTCAAAGAACAACCTGGCGCAGTGGACGTGGACGCCTGGTTCGAAGGCATGTTATTCACCGAGATAACCTTCAAACGACAATAATATCGACCGTAGAAGCGTCGCCATGCGACGCACCTACATACTCTTTACGACCCGCCAAACCAAAACGCCATATTCTTTTCCAGAAACTCGTCATACCGCATGTAATGCGACCCGTCGCAGGAGAAGGTCAGGCTGATCATTCCCATAATAGTGTTAATCGATGCCGATCGAAGATAAATGGTTTCATCGGCCATCCTCAATTGCCGCATGGCGTTTAACACCGGCACTACGCAGTCTTTCGGCATAAGGGCATCAGATGGATAAGGTTGCCGGGGATACGCAAGGCAAATATCCGGGTCTGCCAAGGCTTCATGATTCAATATGCGATAACGATACGGGTCGTCCGCAAACCACACCGTCGCCCGGCTGCTGGAAAAATGAATTACCGTCTGAAATACGCCGCGGTCTTCCAACAGTTCCTCGAATATGGAAAACGCTTGCGCCATCTTACGGTCCAGCTTACTTTCAGTACGGATTTGTTGAAACACCGTGCCCCGTATGGAGGGATCGCCCTTGATTTGTTGCCAGTGGGAAGGTTCCTCATAAAGCACTGCGGTCACCGGCAAATCACGCAAGTCAAAATCCGCCCCCAGATAGCCCACCGCTTTGCCCTCGACGCGAATGATGTGCAGCGCTGTCAGCGAAGGTCGATGCGCCCGCATACTTACATATGCCTGCGACAACAAAAACCCCCATGACGGCACCACTTCCCGCATGTAAGGCCGCGTTGAACGGTCGCGCCCGTAATGCTCGGGCAACAAACCGTCCTGGCTGACATTGTCACACACTTGAACGCCATCGGTATTCACCACATAAAGAAACATGCAATACGGTATACCGGAGAATCCTTCCAGCAACACATTATCGAGTTTATCCCGATCACACCACGCCGGCGCACATTGCTGCGCCAGCCGCGTCAACGGCTCATGCAACATGCGCGCGAGTTCCTCGCGCTGATGGTGGATAGCGGATTTCCAGTTTTTTTCCATGGGAGCACTCCTAATACAGCGTTACAACAGCTAATAATAAACAATATGTGTGGCCACGAATATAGTAATTTGTACAGGCAATATTAAGTTGATGATTCGATGTGTATTTGAAAAGGCTGCGCCATTGCGACCAGCCCTTCTGTGCGGCAGGCAGCGGCGGATCAGCAACACTGGTACCCGGCGATACTTGTTTCCGGTCAAAGCCTTGTCCCGGCACTTTCGCGCCACCATGGTTAGCGCCTTGCGCCGGGCACGGCAAGACGGTGGTTTATCCCGGATGGAGGCGGCCCAAGTGACGGCTCAACTCGATGAGTTAAAGCAGCATGAATGGGTAGTGGCCTATGTAAGCCGCTATATACACAAGTTCGCAATCAGTGACCATCGCATCGACGCCGTGGATGAAAACCAAGTACGCTTTAGCTACCAAGACTATCGCGACGGATAACGCAAATCCATGCGCCTGCCCGCCGAAGAGTTCATCCGACGGTTTTTGCTGCATGTACTACCCAGCGGTTTTATGCGTATTCGTCATTATGGATTTTTGTCCAATCGCACCCGGGCGTCTAAACTCGAGATGATCCGTACGCTGTTAACCGAGCCGCCGGCGGCCGATGAACCCCCTCCGTCGACACAAGGCTCTCAAGGTTCTGAACCCTTGGAATGCCTTTGCCTCACGTGCAAGCGGGGCTGTTTGCGCTTGTGCTACGAAATCGCCCCGAAACGACTATTTC
>JAJDNG010000198.1 GCA_022340845.1 Gammaproteobacteria bacterium
AGGCTGCTTGCTTCAGCCTTTACTTACTCTAATCGCTCAATCCTGATAAAAAAGAGGAACAAGGCATTTGACGTTTTTAACCTTCGACATAGACCTGCAACAATGTTGCACCTCACGGTTTATGGGACAAACTATTCATGAACATTCCCCTCCCGAATCAGCGTAAGGCAAAATTGTTGCACCTGGCGACCGTAGCATCCGTCGTTACGGCCACGGTATTAATATTGGCCAAAGTAAGCGCGTGGCTGCTGACGGGCTCGGTCAGTGTATTGGCCTCGTTGGTGGATTCATTAATGGATGCGGTTGCGTCTTTGGTTAATTTTTTCGCGGTGCGGCTCTCTTTACAACCACCGGATAAAGAACATCGGTTCGGCCACGGTAAGGCCGAATCGCTTGCCGGCTTGGCACAAGCGACGTTTGTGGCCGGATCGGCCGCGTTCCTGTTACTGGAGGCTGCGGACCGGTTGATCCATCCACGGGAATTGGAACAAGTGGGCGTGGGCATTGCCGTGATGGGCTTTTCCATTGTGGTGACGCTGATTCTGCTGGGCATACAACGTTATGTCATCCGCCACACCGGATCGGTTGCCATACGCGCCGATGCATTGCATTACGCCACGGACTTGCTCACCGGAGCCAGCGTCATTATAGCGTTGTTGCTGGCCTATTATTTGGGCTGGAGCCGCGCCGACAGTTGGTTTGCCATTGGTATCGCGGTGTACATATTGTATAGCGCATGGCAAATTGGCTATGAAGCCGCCCAAACGCTGATCGACCGCGAACTGCCCGATGCAGAACGGGAGAAAATCAAGGCTCTGGCATTAAGCCATGCTGGCGTTTACGGTATACACGACTTGCGCACCCGCCAATCCGGTCAACAGCGCTTCATTCAGCTTCACTTGGAAATGAACCAGGCTTTGCCCCTGGAAAAGACCCATCAAGTGGCCGATGAAGTGCACGCCTTGATTTGTGAGGAATTTCCCGATTCCGACATCATTATTCATCAAGATCCGGTTAGGGTGGACACCAGCCAATAAATGGCACCCCTAGTGCATATGCAGTGTGCATGAGTGCCACGCTACGACTTTGCCCACGATACCCAGTACATTCAAGATTTTACCACCGCAGGTCGATGTAGAGTTGAGGCATTCCTCATCAAATTCCTACGCCGAAAATCCATACGACTCGCTATGCCCTCACATCGAAAATTCACTCGCCGGTTTTGGCCCAACACACTATCGTGGCGCCTTCTGCTGCCGGTAATCGTCACCTTAGTGATGGCAGGCGCATACATCTGGACGACGATTGAATCTGTGGCGCAAGAGCGGCGCGATGAAGTGGTCAACACAGTCAGGCATGCAAGTGAAACCTTTCAAGGTTTCCCGCCCAAGGAACGGTTCACAGAACAATTTTTATTGACCGCCACAACCGCGCCCATTCAACAAATGGCGATCGTAGAGAGTGGCGGGCGTACCGTATTGTCTTCCCTGCGGCCCGAAAACGGCAGCGCCTATTTGCGCGAAGACGCGCTTAAGTTCGATCCACCCTCTATCTATAGCCCAACGTTGCTGGTCTCAGAGGAGAACATAATCCTTTGGCAACCTATAGACTACCCCGCCCACAACAACTCATGGTTGATGGTTACCGCTACATTGCAGCACATTAACCAATGGCGGCTGAAAACGTTAGCCGCCGGTTTTGCTATGTATGGTTTGGTATGCAGCGTGGTATTGATCATCATGGGTTACACCGTGCACCAATCGGTGAAGGTCGTGAGGGATTCCGCCCGGTTCGCCGATACCATCACCAGCAATCCGAATTCTGAGTTAAATCTCCCTCGCGCCAGCGAAGAGCTAAACCACCTGATCGATGCATTAAACCGGATTTCCAAACACTGGGGCCATCGCCAACAGCTTAGCGAACAAGCTAACACCCACTTGCGCCTGCATAAAGCAGTCATCGATTTGCATTCGGCTGTTTTTATTACCAACGGCAGCGGACGAATTGAATATGTCAATCAACACTTTTGTATTGCCAGCGGGTATGAAGAACGTGAATTACTGGGCAAAAGCATCGGTATTTTGAATTCCGGCCACCATGATGATCACTACTTCAAAAATTTATGGCGCACACTGGCACTGGGCCGGGTTTGGCAAGGCGCGCTGTGCAATCGCAATAAGGTTGGTGAACATTATTGGGTACAATGTACGATTGCGCCGATTAAGGACCACTTGGACCGACCCTGTCAGTACATAGCCCTACAAACGCGGGCCTCTGTGGAAACCCTCACGCAAGAGGTCGCTGCGGCAAAGTAACATTGGTTCCGCTGGATGGGGTTCCTTATCCTTCTCACTCATTTCTTTCACACAACTCGCACTCAGATCGTTCGTGTAAACGGACGCACCATGTGTGCCTGTCGGGTAGAACCTGGCGTATCAGCATTAATACTACAAGGCGCCACGAATTTTCCTATATATTTCCTAGACAACATGGACAATGATTAGGTTACACTTACACTTTCATATTTCTAGCCGGTTTTTCGCTCTCTGAATTAGAATCTCCTGGGGCGATTTAAAGGGAAGGAAATAACCCGTTTGTGGCATTTGTTGGATAGTCAGTGGTTGGATAGTCGGTAAATTGATTAGATTGGTATTCAGTGGTTTGCATAATCCTGCATTTTTCCTTGCAAATTTTCCATGGAGTGGTTGTCGTGACTGCACCCCAACATTGTCCGGGGATGGGGGCTTTTGCGCGCATGGGAATTACATCAGCAGAAAGATCAAGTGTGCACTTATAACCACTGGATAAAACACGGCATTAGAATTATAAAAAGTTTGATCCATGATTTTGTATTACGCACTCGGTGGCGGATTAGGCCACATCACACGCGCACTGGCTGTATTACACACCCTAAAGATACGCGAAACGGTCATCATCGTGTCCTCTGCGGATACCTCCTTACTGGAGAATATTCCGGGAACAATCCGATTTGAACACCCCTCTGCGCACCTGCGGCATGACACCCCCAAACTGAGGGCGTTTTTCCAACAGCTGATCGACGAACATCGCCCCAGTGAAATTATCGTTGACAGTTTTCCGTTGGGGGCTTATGGCGAGCTGAAAAACATTGCCTACGATGGAATCCGTACTTATATTGCTCGCTTGTTGGTATGGGACCGTTATAGCAAAGTCGCGGGAAACCAGTTTTTTATCTATAACCAGACGTTTGTCCTGGAACCGCTGCACCAAGACCATCGCTATGTTATCGATAGAATCAGCGAAACATTGTCCTTTTTGGAGCTTAACGATCCGCCGCAAACCAAACCAATACCGCCCTTACCGGAATTAGAACAACACTGGCTGATACTGCATAGCGGCCCTGACGAAGAGGTGGATGATTTAATCACCTATGGCCGGCAAATACGGGAAATCGAACACAAACAAAATCCTTTGCTGTTAGTGACACCTTCGGCCATCAACAAATGGCCCCACCAACCGGTGAAACACATCCGCTATTATCCCGGCTGGTTGTTACTGCCTCACGTGGAAAAAATCATTACCGCCTGCGGTTTCAACACCATGCGTCAGGCCGCACCATTTCGCAACAAACACCATTTCTTCCCGTTTGCCAGGCGGTTCGACGACCAATATTTTCGCGCGGCGATTCATCGCAATGCCGGTCCGTCCGAACCGACGCAAACCAACAACGGTAAACCAAACCGTTACCACTCCCGCGAAGATACCTATTCCTGAAATAAGCGAAGTGTGGTTTTGCCGGAAGAATTCGGCGGATAATACTGCGGATAGTATTATGGATAGTATTATGGATAGTATTATGGATAGTATTATGGATAGTATTATGGATAGCGTTGCGAACAGTGTTGTAGATAGTATAGAGCGTCACTCGCCTACCAACCACCGCGCGCGGCGCCTCCGTGGGCTCGGTCTATCTTGTCGCCTTATAAAAACCCGCCGCTGTGAACAACCAGCCTAAGACGAAATACGCCATTATGGCTTTGGCTTGGCCTATGGCGAATGGACGCATGCCTTGCGCCAACATGGTTTCCGGATACAAACCGAAACTGGGCAGACTGGCCAGGCCACAAGTATTCCAGGCTGCCAGCCCAAAACACAAATATCCCAAGGCTTTAATGTCCGCTGCGTTCCGGGCCGTTGGGGTCAACCCGGCGCGGTATTGCGCCCAATACCAAAAACTCACCACTATAGAGATTAAAATGGTAATGCCGCCTGTACCAAAGTAAGCGCCCTGAATGTCGCGGCCGAATACCGCCGGCACCAACGCCGCCAGGCTAACTAATACCACTGCGCACAACGCCAGCACGCCAACTTTGAGAATCGCGGTTTTACCCATCACCAATGCACCGGCCATGGTCGCGACGATACCCAATGGAAATCCGAAGGCAAATAAAAACACCAATCCCATGACGGGGTCCCGGCGCTGTTCCAATGCTTTCATGCCGTAAGTGGTTAACTCATCTTCGATGGAATAGCCCAGAAACATCATTCCTACCATCACGACTGCGCCGGCGGTAAACAGTACAAGGCCTTTGCGACCGTGATCAATGCGGGGGTGCAAAGCAGAAGTAATGTGCTGGTTCATGGTCATTTTTCTCCGTTAAATTTGCACGGCAAGTTCATCAAACGTATCGGCGTAGGACTCGATTCGCTTGAACAAGTGATCGAACTGTTCATGGGTGATGGTGTTATTCATTTTCAATATCATTTCTTTGATGAGCTTTACATTGACCCGGCGCTTGTTTTGATAGTCCTCCGGATACATTTCCTGCATATCCACAAACAGTTTTTCCAGCCCAGCCCTGACTTGCGGCTTGGCCGGGTCTTCATACATCAATTTTCGAAATTCATTTTGCCAACGCAGGCGAAACAGCCAGCGGTCATTATGGATAGGGATAAAATTGGAGGCATAGTGTTCGATAGTGGCTTTTTGCTGGTCGTTCAATGCGCCCAGCCAGCGGCGGAAGTTTTTTTGGATTGCCTTGATACGGTCCCGGCGCCGTTCCTCTTCACTCAAATCAAGATAGTCTTTTTTGAATTCTTCATTGCGCTTGGCAATATTTTCGAACAATTCTTGCTTCTGCTCATCCGTCGCGGTTAACAAAATATCGACCAACTCAGGGGCAATTTTCTCAATCAACGATTGCCAGCTTTTTCCCGCTTCGGCGAATGCATCGTCCAATTCTTTTTCCGTTACGCCATCCTTGACCTGCGCGGTGGTCTTGCGCATAAAAGTGGAGTATTGCGTCAGCTGGGTGGTGCGGTGCCAGGTGATGATATTGGCCAGGCGCTTTTCCAATTCGGCCTGTTGCTCGTCATTAAGCGAGATTAAATCATCCACGTACCAGGGTATGAGAAGATCCAGATTGTTGTACACTGTCTTAACGCCGCAACCAGGAAGCAGAAAAAATAAGGCGGCAATTAAAAAGAAGATTTTGAACGCGGGAAATCCGGCCGTTATAGAGTCGCTTGCAGCTTTAACCATTTTGGACAGCTCCATGACAGGATGATGGTGAAGTGTCTCATTGCACGTATTATAGACTTGCTTGAGTAAAGCGCCAAGCACCAGCGTGTATCCTCACCAGCGCGCAAAATTCAACATGTTATTTTTACCACGAAAAGCACGCAGGGTTAATAAGCGTATTCACACATTGGCCGCCCAACCTTCAATTGCAAAAAGTCCGGGCAAATACTCCTGACTTTAATTTCATCGTGGTGGTCTTCGTGCGCTTTGTGGTAAATTCCAGTGCGTCGCCACTACCTCTTAGACGTTGAAGCGAAAATGCATCACATCCCCGTCCTGGGTGACATAGTCTTTGCCTTCCACCCGCAGCTTGCCAGCCTCTTTGGCGCCTTGCTCACCTTTGTACTGCACAAAATCCTGGTACGAAATCACTTCGGCGCGAATAAATCCCCGCTCGAAATCGGTATGAATTTCACCGGCGGCTTGCGGGGCGGTGGCGCCCACAGGCACCGTCCAGGCACGCACTTCTTTGACGCCGGCGGTAAAATAAGTCTGCAGGGCTAGCAATTTATATCCGGCGCGAATGACACGGTTGAGGCCAGGCTCATCCAACCCCAACTCCGCTAAAAATTCCTGTTTTTCATCCTCTTCCAGCTCCACCAGCTCCGCTTCAATGGATGCGCACACCGGCACTACTTCCGAACCTTCATCCTTGGCGATATCCCGCACGGCATCCAGATAAGGATTGTTTTCGAAACCGTCTTCGGCGACGTTGGCGATATACATGGTGGGTTTGATGGTCAGCAGGTGCAACTCTTTCATTAAAGCTTTCTGGTCGGCATCCAGGCCCATGGATCGCACCATTTTACCGCCATCCAGATGTTGGCGGATTTGCTCAAACAGCTTTTGCTGGGCGACGGCGGTTTTGTCTCCGCCTTTGGCGGTTTTCACCACTTTCACCAACGCTTTTTCCACGCTCTGTAAATCCGCCAGCGCCAGCTCGGTATTGATGATTTCGATGTCTTCGCCAGGATGCACCCGGCCGGCCACGTGCACAACGTCTTCGTTTTCAAAACAACGCACCACATGGGCGACCGCATCGGTTTCACGGATATTGGCCAGGAATTGGTTGCCTAAACCTTCCCCTTTGGAGGCCCCCGCCACCAAACCGGCGATATCCACAAATTCGATAGTGGTGGGCAAAACCCGCTGCGGCTTGACGATTTCCGCCAAAGCATCCAAACGCGGATCCGGCACCGGCACCACACCCACATTGGGTTCTATGGTACAAAAAGGATAATTCTCCGCCTGGATACCGGCCTTGGTCAACGCGTTAAACAAGGTTGACTTGCCGACATTAGGCAGGCCGACGATTCCGCATTTTATTCCCATATTAATTGCCTCTAAAGTGTTATCAGATCGCCCGCATTTGCGTTGGCCAAGGATTTTTCATCGGGCGTGCAAGTGGTTCATCGCTTTTTGCATTTCGCCTTGCACAATCAGCGGCAGATAATGCTCAGCGTTTTGCAACGCGTGTTCGATTTCGGTGTGTTCCGCGGCGCCTGCACGGCCGAGTACATAATTGGTCACATCATGGCTGTCGCCGGGGTGACCGATACCAATGCGCAAGCGGGCGAACTCTTTGCCCATGTGCGCAATAATGTCGCGCAAGCCATTGTGACCGCCATGGCCGCCGCCTTGTTTTAAGCGCAGTGCGCCCGGCGGGATATCCAGTTCATCGTGCACCACTAAAATAGCTTCGACAGGGATTTTATAAAACTGGGCGAGAGCCCGGACAGCCTGGCCGCTGTGATTCATATACGTCAGGGGCTTGAGTAACCACAGATTGTGGCCATCCAGGGTTAGCGAGCAGACTTCGCCGCGAAATTTGTTTTCGTTGCGAAAGCTCGCACCTTTGGAACGGGCCAGTTGCTCCACAAACCAAAAACCGACGTTATGCCGGGTCGTCTCATATTTAGCGCCGGGGTTTCCCAGCCCCACGATGAGTTGGATCGACATAGCCGCCGGTTTTTCCGGTGCGAGATGAATGTCGGCTTATTCGCCGCCTTCTGCAGCCGGAGCCGCTTCGCCGGCTTCTTCTTCATCCGCCGCCCCGCCTTTGGGCGCATGGATGCTAACCACCGGCAAATCATGGTCAGGCCCTTGGGCCAGTGCCGGGATCTCTACGCCTTTCGGCAGTTTGATGTGCGACAAGTGAATGGCGTCGCCCGTTTCCAACGCGGACACATCCACTTCGATGTATTCGGGCAGGTCTTTGGCCAGACAGTTGATGTCGACGCCGGTCATCAAGTGTGAAATCAACCCGCCGGCTTTCACGCCGGGCGCCACTTCTTCACCAATAAAGTGCAACGGAACGTGCATGTGAATTGTGTCGGTTTCACTCACGCGCTGGAAATCCACGTGTTGAATTTTGGGTTTGGCGGGATGGCGCTGCACGTCTTTTAACACGGCTTTCTGAGCTTTGCCATCGACTTTAACCGACAAAATGTGCGAGTAAAATGCTTCATGCTCCAGGTGATGAAAAATCTCATCATGATCCAAAGCAAGCGACACGGCGTCTTTGCCCGCGCCGTACAGAACGGCTGGCACTTTACCTTCCCGGCGCAGGCGGCGGCTCGCTCCTTTCCCCACGTCCGAACGGGCTTGTGCGTTTATATCGAAATCTACTGCACTCATGTTTAGTCTCCAATAAAATAGTAATGTTAATTGGCGGGCCGATTGGCCCGTTTATTCAATCACACTCCCGCGACCAGGAATGCAATGTGAATTCTTTTCCACGTGCTCCGAATGAGCCTGCAAGGCATAATAAAAGTCTCAGCGCAATCCGGGGACCGAACGAATCAGTCCATAAACAAGGAACTGACCGATTCCTCGTTGCTGATGCGGCGCATGGTTTCGGCCAGCAGCTCCGCAATACTCAGTTGCCGGATACGCGGGCAAGCCGCGGCAGCCTCGTCCAGCGGGATGGTGTCGGTAACCACCAACTCATCCAAAACGGAGTTTTTGATATTATCCACCGCCTTGCCGGACAACACCGCATGGGTACAATACGCCACCACTTTGTCGGCGCCGTGTTCTTTCAGCGCTTTGGCGGCTTGACACAAGGTGCCGGCGGTATCCACTAAATCGTCCACTAATACGCACTGACGACCATCCACATCGCCGATGATGTTCATCACTTTTGCTTCATTGGGCCTGGGGCGCCGCTTGTCGATAATGGCCAAATCCGCATCGTCCAGGCGCTTTGCCAGCGCCCGGGCCCGCACCACGCCACCCACGTCCGGCGACACCACCATTAAATCCGGATATTCCTGCCGCCAAATGTCACCCAACAATATGGGCGAAGCATAGATATTATCCATTGGCACGTCGAAAAAACCTTGCACCTGGTCGGCGTGCAAATCCACTGTTAACACCCGGTCAGCGCCAGCGGTGGTAATCATGTCGGCCACCACTTTCGCCGTCAAAGGCACCCGCGCCGAACGCGGCCGACGGTCTTGCCGGGAATAGCCAAAATAGGGAATGACAGCGGTAATGCGATAAGTGGACGCCCGGCGCAAGGCATCCATCAACACAATCAATTCCATTAAATTATCGTTGGTGGGATTACAAGTGGGCTGCAGGATAAACACGTCGCGACCGCGAACGTTTTCCATGATTTCCACTTGAATTTCACCGTCGCTGAATTTACCGACATGGGCTTTACCCAACGGCAGATTCAGAAAGCGTGCGACAGCTAGTGCAAGTTGCGGATTCGCATTTCCCGCAAAAACCATCATTTGGCTGTCAGACACTTGGTTACCCCTCTGTTTCTCTATAAAGATGTGCTGAGGCTAAAAACAACACGAACAGGACGCGAGGCAGGCACCGGGCGTCCCATTGTTCATTGTTATAACATCTTTCTGCAAATCGGCTGGGGTGCCAGGATTACTCCGGGCGTCCTCGGCAACTGCTCCTTGCGCTGCTCTACCTCCTGCATCCCTGCCCTTCGCCCCTGCGGGGCCGCGCTTCGCGCGTTCAAAACTGCTCCTGGCAGGTTTGTCGAACCTCGAGGTTCTCATCCTGGCACACCGAAATTTCTGTTTAGACTGCGTATCTCATGCTTTATGATTTTCGCAGCGTATTGCAAATTGGCTGGGGTGCCAGGATTCGAACCTGGGAATGCTGGGATCAAAACCCAGTGCCTTACCGCTTGGCGACACCCCATTTACATTCACTAACTATGTACCTACCTTGTACACTCCCGTACACACGTGTGGTGCATCCTCAGGCGTGCTTTTCCAGCCGGGAAAACAACGGCGAGCGGTTAACGCCGCGAGCGTAAAATGCCTGCCATTGGCGAGGCAACGCCATCATTAATTGTTGGGCGTGTTGCTCATCGTTTACCGCGACAAAAATACTACTCCCGGTACCTGTCATCCGGGCTTGTACGCCGGATGCCTGGGTAAGCCATGTTATGGCCTCATTCACTGCCGGATAACGCTCTCGAACGACGGGTTCAAACACGTTTTTTAGCGTATTTTTCACCACATAGTTACCCGCGCCGGCGAGGTAGTCGCGTATTGTGATAGGTCGAGCATCCCGTGTCAATTGTGGGCTGGCAAAAAGTTCCGCTGTGGGGATGGAAACATTAGGACACAACACAAAAAACCAGGCCTCAGGTAATTGGACGGGCTGCAACTGTTCCCCCACACCCTCTGCCCAGGCAGATTCACCGCGCACAAATACCGGTACGTCCGCACCCAGTGAAAGTCCCAGTTGGGCCAACTGATTCGTATCCAGGCCCAGCTCCCACAGCTGATTCAGCGCCACTAACACGGTGGCGGCATCAGAACTACCACCGCCCAAGCCACCCCCCATGGGAATGCGCTTGTCAATTTCAATGTCGACTCCTCGCGCGCGCCCGCCAAACTGTTGCAACAGCCGTGCAGCGCGCACCGTGAGATCATGCTCGGGTTGCACTCCCGCCACGGGCGTCAGCCGGTTTATCTCGGCGTCATTGCGCACCCGAAAACGCAACCGGTCGCCAAAATCCAGCAGTTGAAATACGGTTTGCAGTTCATGGTAGCCATCGGCGCGCCGGCCGGTAATGTGGAGAAACAAATTCAATTTGGCGGGCGCAGGCCACGCGTTTGAGCGCTCGGCTGGCGGATTCACAGCATGTCCCAATGATCGATGACGATGCGCATATCGAGGTCAGCGTTTTGCAGTTGGATTTTGCGGGGCAAATCATGTCCGTTGACCTTTCTATATTGCAGGTACTGAATGCGCCATTGGTATTGCGCCAAGGTTTCAATACGGCCTTGATCATCGAACGACAGCTGAGAAATCTTTTCTTCGCCGTTGGGAAGACCCACCACCCACAATCGTAATCCGGATACGGGTAAGCGCCAGCCGGTGTGATCGTAGAGCAAGGTTTCCGCGTCATCGGCATATTGAACCGCGCCTTCGGCGGTACGCATTTCCACGCCAAACTGGGGATTGCTCATTAGCTGCACCGCACCTTGGCCGGTAGGCGCGCTGAAGTGCAAGCGAAATTGTTTGCCGTCTTGGCGCCAACGCACCTTACCAGTCCAGGCATCATCCGCTGTTTTTAACGACAGCCGCCCGTTAAACACCCATGCCGACACGTCGGCCAGCGTTTGCTGTCGCAACGCTAACGCGGATTGCTGTTGTTGGGAGAGGGGGGGATATTCAGCGGAGTTGAATAAAGTGGCGCAGCCGCTCAATGTGAGGGCTGCGCCAATCAATACGGCGAATTTCACAAACCAAATCGCTTCATGGTTTTAAGCAACGCGTCGTGGTTAGGGTGCGCTTTCAATGATTCTTCCCATACCTGTAATGCGTCGTTTTTCTTGCCCATGACCCACAGCACTTCACCCAGGTGCGCCGCAATTTCGGGGTCTTTGGCCAGTTCATTGGCTTTGCGCAAATGGGCGACTGCCGCTTCGTAATCGCCCAAACGGTATTTGACCCAGCCCATGCTGTCGATGACAGCCGCATCATTGGGTTGCAATTCGAGAGCTTTTTGAATGTACTGCAATGCCTCTTCATAGCGTTGAGTACGGTCAGCAAGTGTATAACCCAAGGCATTCAACACCTGGGCATTTTCAGGTTCGGTTTGCAAAATGGTTCGCAGATCGCTTTCCAGCAAGTCCAGCTCCCCCAGTTTTTCCGCAATCAATGCCCGCGCATATCGGATACTGGTCTCTTCGGGCCGGCTGTCCAGAATACTGCTGTAAAACTGCTTGGCATCGTCGAAACGATCAGCCTCCCGCAACACATCGCCTTCGAGCAAATACAACTGGATTTGCTGCTGATCATTGACCGGGCGTATGCTTTTGAGATGTTCCTGTGCTTGCTGGAATTTTTTATCTTCAGCCAATAGCGCGACTACACGGATTTGGGCGTTAAAGTACAACTCGCCTCTGCGCACGGAAGAATAGCGGATGATGGCTTCCTTATAATCTTTATCCAACTCCGCCACCTGCCCCAGATAATAGTTGGCTTCAAAAGACCGCTGACGGTCCAGCTCGACGACTTTTTCCAAATGTTTACGGGCCACCTTGGGCTTTTTCAGCTGCAGCGCCAACACACCGGAGAAATAATGCAACTCTTCGTTGTCAGGTACAATTTTGGTCAAGCGAATGAACTGGGCCAGGGCCTCATCCAACTGACGCGCTTCGGTTAACATGCGGGCATAAGTGATACCGACTTCCACGTTTTTGGCCATGGAGTCTTTTTTCAGCACACCGGCCAAATACTCCAGCGCCTGCTCCCGCCCGCCCTGCATGGCCAATATGCGGGCCCGCAAAATGATGGCTTTACTCCAGTCAGGATCTTTCGCCAATACCTCATCCAGGGTGGCCAGCGCGGTGTCAAATTTGGCGTGCCGCATGGCCAAGTGTGCGTACGCAAACAAGGCATCCGGATCATCTTTACGGGGTTCCACCAGTTTCTCCATCACCGACAGCGCCAGGGAGTGATTTTGTTCCCGAGTCAGCTGCGACACGATCATACTGTAGGCCTTGGGAGCCTCTTCGGCGGGCATCAACTGGATCATTCTTTCGTATTCGGTGACCGCGTCCGCGGCGCGCCCGATTTTCAACAATATGGCGGCATACGTTCGGTGCGTGTCGGGATTCTGTTCATCCAATTCCACCCACAGGCTGGCCGCGGTCAGTGCGGAACTCATATCCTGGGCATATATTGCTAACTGGGTGGCGCGTTCGGAGACCTTGGGATCCTTGGATTCCTTGGCGGCATCAAGATAGTTGGCCACAGCCACGTCCATTTGGCCCCGTTGAAATGCAATTTCCGCCACCATGAGCTGATACAACATTGGCGGCGAAATATCGGTGGGGAAATCGGGAATGTCCTGCCCGGCCGCGCTCATTGGCGACTCTTCTTCCTCGAAGGGCTGCAGAACCCCTTCATGGAGCTCTAAGCCGGTTCCCTCATCGCCGGATTGCTTGGATTGTGATGGTTGATCGTCGGATTTTTCCCCAGGCTTGGTGGATAAGGCGCTACAGCCAATCAACTGCAATATCGTGAAAACAACCAACAATCGTATGAAAAACCGTACCATTTATTTATTACTCCTGTTAACCTTGGGGAAATATCAAGGTTTCAAATTAAGTGCCAAGTTAACCGGCATTCATTAATATTAGAAGGAAACGAATTACTTTCTACTTTCAAAAACGACTTCCGTACCGCATTCCAGGGCTGATGACTCGTTGTCGTGTAAGTTAATCTAGTGTATCGCATTCAATGCAAATTTCAGCACCTTATCACTCGTTTGTTATGTCATTTGCCATTAACAGAGGATTGCTCAAATCCTCCCAAACGGGCATGATATAGCGTTCGACAGGAGAAAATCGCCTTTTGCTATTGTTTTACCCTGGTCATTTATTATATTTTTACACAAATCATTTGAATTTGGTCTTTGCAGCCTCATTTGGCTAAAATCCGCGGGACAGATAGCGCAAATTGTAAAACGAAACCACACTGAGCCGATAAACGAGTTAGAACGCAACCCAGTCGTAGAGTTTCCCTGGTAATTAACCCATTGAAAAGCATGTCGATTTTAGCATTTGGCATCAACCATAAAACCGCTCCGGTGGATATCCGTGAAAAGGTGGCATTTCAACCTGCGCAGGTCATTGATGCGTTACGCGATTTAACCTCCCGTCCCCACGTGAAAGAAGCCGCGATTGTATCCACGTGCAACCGTACCGAGTTGTATTGCGGTCTGGATCGCCAGAATCATGAAATCATCACCCAGTGGTTGAGCCGTTATCACAATTTAAGCGTAGATGATTTAATGCCCTACATATACGCTCACCCCGATCAACTGGCGGTGCGGCACGCCTTGCGAGTCGCCAGTGGGCTGGATTCCCTGGTGCTGGGTGAACCGCAAATCCTGGGCCAAATGAAAGACGCCTACAGCACGGCGTCCTCCGCCGGTACCTTGGGCAATTTATTAGACCGGTTGTTCCAACACACCTTTTCCGTGGCCAAACAAGTACGTACCGATACCGCTATTGGCGCCAGTCCGGTTTCGGTGGCGTTTGCCGCCGTCAGTTTGGCCCGGCAGATATTTACCAGTTTCGAAGACCAAACCGCCTTATTGATCGGGGCCGGTGAGACCATAGAACTGACCGCGCGGCATTTACACGAAATCGGCATCGGCCGCATGATCATCGCCAATCGCACCCTGGAGCGAGCCCGGTCGCTGGCCGAAGAATTCAACGCCTACGCCATTTCCCTGCCGGAAATTCCCTCCCACTTAGCGGAAGCGGACATCGTGATTTCCTCCACCGCCAGTCCCTTACCTATCCTGGGTAAAGGCAGCGTGGAAAGCGCGCTGAAAATCCGCAAACACCGTCCCATCCTGATGGTGGATATTGCCGTACCCCGCGACATTGAATCCGAAGTGGGTAATTTAAGCGATGTGTATTTGTACACGGTGGACGATTTGCAGGAGATTATCCAGGAAGGCTTGCGCTCGCGTCAGGAAGCCGCCGAGCAAGCCGAAGAAATTATCGACACCCAAGTCTCTCACTTCATGAACTGGATCCGCTCCCTGGGAGCGGTAGACACCATCCGCGCGGTGCGCGAGAACGCCGAAGTCAAACGCGATGTTGAATTGGAACTGGCGTTGAAACAAATCGCTGCCGGCAAAGACCCGGAAATCGTCCTAAAACAATTTGCCCACCGTCTCACCAACAAACTACTGCACGTCCCCAGCACGCAACTCAAACAAGCCGGCTACGACGGTCGCGCTGAGTTGCTCAAAGCCGCTCGCGATTTGTTCGACCTCAAAACCACCGACCTTTAGGGCAATACCGTGAAGCCATCCATGCTGAGCAAGCTGGAAACGCTTGCAGATCGTCTTGAAGAAATTAACGCCTTGCTGGCCGACCCCGATGTGATCGGTGATCAAAATCGCTTCCGCGATTTATCCCGGGAACACTCGCAGATCGAACCGGTAGTGAATTGTTTTGTGCGTTACCAGGAAACACTGGAAAACATCGCAGAAGCCAAAGGCATGCTCAAGGACAGCGACCCGGAAATGCGCAGTCTGGGGGAAGACGAACTGAGCAAGGAAAAACACGTCCAGGATGAATTGGAGCTGGAGCTGCAGAAATTATTGCTGCCCAAAGATCCCAACGATGATAACAACATATTCCTGGAAATTCGCGCCGGTACCGGAGGCGATGAAGCGGCTTTGTTCGCCGGAGACTTGTTCCGCATGTATTCGCGCTACGCCGAACAACGCCGCTGGCAAATCGAAGTCCTCAGTGATCACGCGGGCGAACACGGCGGCCACAAAGAAATCATTTTACGGGTTATCGGCCAGGGGGCGTATTCCCGCTTGAAATTCGAATCCGGCGGCCATCGGGTCCAGCGAGTGCCGGAAACCGAATCCCAGGGCCGGGTACACACCTCGGCGTGCACCGTGGCCATTATGCCCGAGATCCCCGAAGTGGAGCAGCCGGATATCAACCCCGCCGACCTGAAAGTCGATACATTTCGAGCTTCCGGCGCCGGCGGCCAGCACGTCAACAAAACCGATTCGGCCATTCGCATTACGCATTTGCCCTCCGGTATTGTCGTCGAGTGCCAGGACGAACGCTCCCAACACAAAAACCGCGCCCGGGCCATGTCGTTACTGCAGGCCAAATTAAACACCATTGAGCGGGAGCGCATCGCCAGCGAACAAGCGCAAACCCGCAAATCCCTGGTGGGCTCCGGCGACCGATCCGAGCGCATTCGAACATACAATTTTCCTCAGGGGCGGATGACGGACCACCGCATCAACCTCACCATCTACAAACTGGAAAACCTCATGCACGGCGATCTGGATATGGTCATCGAACCGTTGATCAGTGAACATCAGGCGCAGTTACTGACCGCACTGGGTGACGAAAGCGCTTAATTCTGCGCCGCAAGCCATTTTCGCAAACCGCTCTTGCTAATCACAGTCGTGCAATCCGCTCAACCCATATCCCAAGCCTTAAAACTCGGCGCAACTTACCTAAAGCCCTACCACGACAACGCCGCTTTGGAAGCGGAATTATTGCTCTGTCATTGCCTCAATAAAAGTCGCGCCTATTTGCGCACCTGGCCGGAAAGGTTGCTCACCCCCGAAGAAATGGAACGCTATCATCAGCTATTGCAACGGCGCCAACAGGGCGAACCCTTTGCGTACATTACCGGGCAAAAAGAATTCTGGGACTTGCATCTGCGGGTATCTCCCGCGGTATTGATTCCGCGCCCCGAAACCGAACACCTGGTGGAACTGGCTCTGGAGAAAATACCTCCCGATGCGAACTGGCACATCGCCGACCTGGGTACCGGCTCAGGGGCCATCGGCCTGGCCATTGCCAAACAAAGACCGAAATGCGATGTGACGGCCACTGACCGCTCCTCCGCCAGCCTGGAAGTGGCGCGGCATAATGCCCGCACCAACAACATTGACAACATTCGCTTTGCGCACAGCTTCTGGTTTGATGCGTTAGCCAATGAGCGTTTTCAATTGATTGCCTCCAACCCACCCTACGTAGCGAAGGACGACCCGCATTTACAGCAAGGCGATTTGCGCCACGAACCACTAACGGCGCTGAGCTCAGGGCCCGAGGGATTGGATGACATTAAACATATTATCGCCCACGCCGGCGCGCACCTCACGGCTCCCGGCTGGCTAATCCTGGAACACGGCTACCAGCAAGGCGAGGCAGTACCGGATTTGATGAAGCACTACGGTTTTATTGATGTGCAATGTCACAGTGATTACGCCCAACGGGAGCGGGTGAGTGCGGGCCGCTTTGTTAGTGGTTAGTGGTTAGTGGTTGGTGGTTTGTAATTCGTAGTCGAGTTGGCCCTCGATCCTTTTGCCTTGAGCCTCCGCGGCCATGTTTTTTCCTTTTTCCTTAGCCATTGATTTCCAGCAAAAAAACGCCAAACCGCGGCTTCCCTCACAGAATTTAAGCTTGATTTATTTGTGGATATAGCTAGGATCAATACTATGGACCCGGTATTGGCAGAACTTATCAAACAGCGTGAAATCGCCTTTAGCCCGCTTCATCCGGACAACAATCAGGCGGAATCCGCCAGTTTGTTATTAGTCGATGTAAAAGGCATTCATGCAGTGCGTCCGCTGGACCGCCACCTGTTGCATGTTAGCTACAACATCCAATACCTCACCTTAAAAATCATCGAAGACGCCTTATCCGAAGTGGGATTCCACCTGGACAACAGTTTGTTTGCCAAGCTGAAGCGAGCCTTGTTCTATTACTCCGAAGACACCCAACTGGCCAATCTCGGTTACGACCACGCCGAATCCAAATCCACCACCGAAATCTTCATAAGCCGCTACGACCAACTCCTGCACGGCTGCCGCGACAAACGCTCGCCGTTTTATCGACAGTATAATTAACCCACCCGACGGTTATCGTTTCACCAACGAACGCCGACATTTTTCGATCTACAATTCGCCTATTAGATTCACAATCAGGTATTTTAGTGTACTGTATGTCCTTGGCGTTTTGGCGGCTAATGAATAATCCAACAGGCACACCACCATGAACGACGAACAACTATTGCGTTACAGCCGGCAAATCATGCTCCCGCAAGTGGATATCGCCGGCCAACAGAAATTGCTGCAATCCAAGGTGTTGATCATCGGCCTGGGGGGACTGGGCTCGCCAGTGGCCATGTATCTGGCCGGCGCCGGTGTGGGCCGGTTAAGCTTGTGCGATCACGACCGGGTGGATTTGTCCAACTTACAACGGCAAATCGTTCACAGCACGTTGGACCTGGGACACTCCAAAGTGCAATCCGCAGCCGCCACCTTGCGCGCCTTGAATCCTGAAGTACAACTGGATTTGATTGACCACGAACTCCATGGCGCAGAATTGCAGCAGCACATCCGCAACGCCGATGCGGTGGTGGACGCCAGCGACAATTTTCCCACTCGCTTTGAGTTAAACGATGCCTGCGTAAAACTGAAAAAACCCCTGATTTCGGGCGCGGCGATTCGCATGGAAGGCCAGGTAAGCGTGTTCCACAATGAAAATCCCTTAAGCCCATGCTACCGGTGTTTGTATCAGGACATAGACGGTTTCACCGAAACCTGCAGCGAAACCGGCGTGTTGGCGCCGGTCGTGGGCATGATAGGCACGGTACAGGCCACCGAAACATTGAAAGTTTTACTGAACATCGGCCAAACCTTAATGGGACGGCTTATGCTGCTGGATGCGGTGACCATGGAGTGGCGAACCTTAAAACTGCGCAAAGATCCGCAATGTCCGGTGTGCGCCCACACCCTGGAATAAATCCGCCAACGTCCCCATTCCTCCAAAACACCCCAAATCCCCGGTTCGCCGCTGTCAGGCAGCCGCAGCCACACCCGGCCCGGATGAAATCACGGCACGGTAAATTATTAAAAAATATAGCAATTTCAGTTAAAGAAAGCGGCTCTGTGGACGATACCAAATGAAAGCGGTTGTATAACTCTTCCTAAACGCGTGGGGCCACGAAACACAATGAAACACACTGTATTTAGCAAGAAATTGGGGGCTAAAACCGGCAAATTTTTCAATTTACTTAAACTCCCCAAAAGACCCAAACTGCGTACCGCTTGGCCGGGAATCGCCGGCATCGTACTGGCCACTATGCTTGGTCTACCGCAGGCCGCGCACAGCGATGAAGATATGTTAATGGGCGCGGGCGCGCATTTTGCCTGGATTGTGTTTGATGCGATTAAAGAAGACCTCGAAAAAGCCACCGGCCGCAAGGTCATTCTGTTTGGCGAAAACTCCATGCTGGGCGTAGGTTGCAATGCTGGCGTAAAAGCCGCCAAGCAAAACGCTCCTCACCACGAAACATTTGGATTTGTCTGTTGCCCGTTGTCGGAGCAGGAAATCAAAGAAAACCACTTAAAAGTGTGGCCATTAGCCAAAGAGCCCATCTTGATCCTGGTACGTGACGACAACCCCGTTAACAACGTATCCGAAGACCAGGTACGCGCAATTTTTCGCGGCGACATCACCAACTGGCAGGAAGTCGGCGGTCCCGACAGTCCCATCGTTTTAGTCACCCGGCTGCATTGTAAAGACCGGCCGGGTCATTGGAAGTTAATTTTACCTAATGCCAAGGAGTTCCGTCAGCAACGCTTAAACGTTAAAAGCGCTGCCGCCATGGTACAGCGGATCAATGATTTCAGTAGCGCCATAGGCCACACCGGCTCCACCTGGAAATTCAAACCCACCGACCGGGTCAAAGCGCTCACCATTAACGGAGTTGCCCCCACCGCAGAGAACCTGGCGAACGGCAGTTATCCGTTTTATCGCCAGCTTTCCGCGATCACCAACGACAAACCCTCTAAAGACGTGATCAAGCTGATCCAAGAAGCGCAGTATGGGGCCAGTTTCCACAACGTGGCCAAACAATACAACCTGCTGCCGTCCAATCCCCTGAAAATGACCCGCAGCGTGGCACAAAACCACTGACGCCAAAAACCGCACACTTTAGCAGAATGGTCCGCACTTACCGTTTTCGACTCAGCGCTTACACCATAGCGCTGTTAATGTTTCTTATGTTAACCCTCGGTTATACCTATGAGTATTCCCGTGGCGTGATACTGGAAGAAGCCGAAAACAACATCACCTCCACGGCGCAAGTGCTGAACAGCAATCTCGAGTTGGAAGAAAACGAACTCCTGCACTACGCCGAAATCGTGCGCGATGATTTGCGCATCAAAGAATACATGTTTATGACGGCGAAAGTGGGAACCGACAACGAGGCGCTGGTGGCGCTATTAGACCGGCAATTTGGCTGGCTGCCCGTGGAAAGGCAAATAGTCATCGCCAATAATGGCCGTGTATTAGTCGGAAAAGAGCATACGGATCTGGCCGAACACGTGCGCCAGCATCAGGCTAACGCCAAAGCGGGTGTGTTTTATTTCCAGGGTCGCAAAGGACTGGAAATGGTGGCCTGGGCCGGCGTGGAATACGAAGGTATCTCCCTGGGTGCCATCGCCTTGACTCATTTGCTCAATGGCGCCTGGTTGGAACAACTACGCCAAACCAGCGGTGGTTATATCTTTATCGAAGACAATGGCGCTATCCAACTCAGCACACTAGCATCCAGCATTGGTAGCGAGTTTGTACCCAAACCAAACGGTCGGGTAATCGTGGCAGATGAAACCTATCGTATCCGCCGACTAATGCTGTCCGGACCGCAAAAACACGCCCCGAGAATCTGGTTTGGCGCCTCGGAAAAAGAATTGCTCATGAAGCTGGAACGCCATAGCCGGTTGGTGTTGTTATTCACCATCGCCGGCTGCCTGGCCATCTTGTGGGTGGGCCTGGCGATTATCCGCAACTTCAACAAGCCGTTGACCCAGTTGATGCATATGACCCGCAAAGTGGCATCCGGCGAACTGCCGCGCATGAAAAAATCCGTGCCACGCAACGAAATCGATATGTTATACAACCAATTTGCCGAAATGCTGCAGGCATTGCGGGAAAAGCAACAGGAAATCGAAATTGCCCACAAGGAACTGGAGCAAACCGCCATTACCGACTCACTGACACGTTTGTACAACCGGCGTCATTTGCAGGAAGTGTTCCCCCGCGTGTTAAGCCAGGCCCACCGCGAGTCACTCCATCTAGCAGGGATTTTATTAGACATCGACCATTTCAAACAAATCAACGACCAGTTCGGTCACTTGGGCGGGGATCAGTGCTTGATCCAATTTTCGCGAATATTACGCGATACCTGCCGGGCCAATGACTACATCTTTCGTATCGGCGGTGAAGAGTTCCTGATTCTCAGTATTCACGATAACCAGCAAGGTGGACAACAGCTGGCGGAAAAAATCCGCGACATCATCGAAACACACCCTGCCTCGTTAAACGACACTGTCATCCCAATGACCACCAGCGCCGGCGTCAGCCACGCTGACTTTTCTCTGAGCGCGCATGAAGCATTGAGCCATTTATTAATGCATGCGGACAAAGCCCTGTATGCGGCAAAAATCTCCGGACGCAACCAAGTCGTCGCGCACACCGAGGACAAATCCCTTTCCCCTTTTACGGCAAACGCGGTTTCTTAATTCATTAAAATTGCCTATCATCTGTCATAGCAATGACAAATGATATGACAACCCAATCCAATACCACCTCTACCGGCCATCGCCCCCCTCTCAAATATGGATTAATGGTGGGCTTTGTGGCCATGCTGGGATTTATGGCCTTCCTGGTGTTAATAGCGTTGCTTGGCATGGAAGCCACCCAACGGCAGCTAGAGACCATTGTAAACAATCAAATCGCCCGCAAGATCGAATTATCCACTCGCATGCAATTCGCCGCCCGGGAACGTACCCTGGCGTTGCAACAAATGATGCTCACCGATGATCCGTTCGAACGCGACGAATTAATCATGGAATTCAACGCTTATGCCGGTGAATTCATAAAAGCGCGCGAAGAGCTGTTATCCATGAACTTAAGCCAAACTGAAAAAGACCTCATCGCAGCCCAAGGCAAACGCAGCAGCATCGCAGTGCCCATACAAAGACGAGTTCTTGCGCTCATCGACGAAGAACACTATAAAAAAGCCAATAGTTTACTATTAAAAGAAGCCGTACCGGCCCAAAACAACGTGCTGGACTCGCTGGCGCAATTTCATCAATATCAACAAAGCCAGGGCCAACAAGCCATAGCCAAAGCCCAGACTATCTATTCCGAAGGCCGTTACCGCATATTGCTGCTGTCGTCAGGGCTGGTCATTGTGGCCACCCTCATTACAGGCTATATGTTGCTGCGAATCATTCGGGCGACGGAAGAGCGCGACCATCACCTCAATGAAATCGAAGACATCAATAAAGAGCTTATGGTCGCAAGAGACAAGGCCCAGGAAGCCAACAAAGCCAAGAGCAGCTTTCTGGCCAACATGAGCCACGAGCTACGCACTCCGCTGAACGCCATCATTGGCTACAGCCAGTTGTTGCGAGACGACATGAAAGCCGATGGGTCGGACAGCACTCATCTGGGCGATCTGGACAAAATTGAACAATCCGGCCGCCACTTGCTGACCTTGATTAACGACATACTGGATCTTTCCAAAATCGAAATGGGCAAGATCGAACTGTATATTGAACAAATCAAACTCAGCTCCCTGCTCGATGACGTGGTCGACACCGTCAAGCCGCTGGCAGAAAAAAACCACGACCAACTGCACATTGATTGCCCGTCCACCATCACCAGCATTACCACCGACCCCATCAAGCTGAAACAGATATTATTAAACCTGCTCAGCAACGCCGCCAAATTCACCGAAAATGGCGACATCAATTTAAGCGTTGCAAACAAAACCCATCACAACAGCAAATGGCTGGAGTTTACCGTCAAAGACACCGGCATAGGCCTGGACAACCCCACCAAAGAAAAACTCTTCACCTCTTTCTTCCAGGCCGACAGTTCCACCCAACGCAAATACGGCGGCACCGGCCTGGGCCTCACCATCAGCCGCCACTACGCCATCATGTTAGGCGGAGAAATCGACGTCCAAAGCGAACTGGGCAAAGGCGCTACATTTACCGTGAACCTGCCCATGGACAAATTTGAACACACATAACATTTCTCCGACTCGGATGAACGTGTTTTTTACCTGCACGGATCTCGCCCCGCCACAAATCCAATGTAGGGTTGGCACGTTTTTCGTACCCACCCTACGCTAGATAACCGGCTTGTTTCGCCTTGACCAACGCTTCCACCCGGTTGCTGGCGTGCAATTTCTGAAAAATATTGTAAATATGGGATTTCACCGTATTGATGCTGATACAAAGGCGGCTGGCGATGATTTTATTACTCAAGCCCGCGCGAATATGGGCTAGAATCTCGCACTCCCTTTCAGTCAACGCTTCACCCTTCTCCACCTGCGCGCCCTTTTGCTCCGCCAGGCTCAACAGCCCGTTGGATAAGGAAGACAACAACAGATTCATAATAATCTGATATTTCGGCAACTCCCCCTTATCCACATTGGCGAAATAATAAAAACAGACTTTACCGGCATCCTGTTTGCAAATCCCATCAACAATCACGTTTTTGGCGTCAAAATGACCGACAGTTCCAGCATGACTCTGACACGCACACAAGCCACCCGTAACATCCAGAAACAAAAATTGCCGCAACTCGATCCAATGGTTAATCAGCTCAACACTTAAGGGGCAATGATCATAGACCTCATCACTGTCAACCGGCAGCCGGTCTCCATGGAATCCTACCGGAATCCACAGCGTAATTCGCTGTTCATGTTGATCAAAAACACCGATTCCGCCTTCATCACACGGTAGCAAAGCCCCACTAATTCGACCAACCATCGCGGCAATACTGTGAATGTTCCGAGGATTATTTATTTCATTGATACTATCGGTCAAAACCTGAAAATCCCGGTATTTAATGCGCTCACCGATAGCGTTGTTAGATAGTAGTTGCATTTTCATCACCTCGATTCAATGGCTAGACACCATGCTCTGATAAAAACTCCCCAACAGACGAAGAGGTTTCTATCTGTACAGGGTCCCAAAACGAAAACCTGCTGTATGATTTAATTATTGCACTACTGAATTTTTGCGCAATGACTCGAAAGAGTCATTTTGGGAGG
>JAJDNG010000236.1 GCA_022340845.1 Gammaproteobacteria bacterium
GCATTGTTATTCAAATAAGCACAGACTATGTGAAGAAAGCGAGGGGTGCTTTGGTCGCAGAATGTCGATGTGATCCACCTGCGGTGACAGGCGATATGGAATATACCGTGGAAGCGGTAATAAAAGATCACGAACAAGAGGTGGTAGCAAAGGTTAGGGTTGTGTGGCGACTGGGTTTAAAGTAAATATATTTTTAATGATGAGCAGCCTAATCCAAGATAACCTATTTGCGCGACAAGCAGGTATAGAACTCCCTGTCGTCTGCGGCGCCATGTATCCTTGCAGCAATCCCGAATTGGTGGCCGCTGTATCGGAAGCGGGAGGCTTAGGGGTTATTCAACCAATATCCCTAACCTATGTGCACGGATACAATTTTCGAGAAGGTATTCGCTTTATGCGCCAGTTAACGTCAAAGCCTCTGGGTATGAATGCGCTTATTGAACGTTCATCCCGAAAATATCATGAGAAAATGGTGGAGTGGGTGGATATCGCGCTGGAAGAAGGTGTGCGCTTTTTTGTTACGTCACTTGGAAAACCCGATTGGGTCGTTGAGCGAGTCCATGCGGTGAACGGTTTTGTTTATCACGATGTAACGGAACGTAAATGGGCACAAAAAGGCCTGGAGGCCAATGTTGATGGCTTTATTGCGGTGAATAATCGGGCGGGCGGTCATGCGGGACAAAAAAGCGCGCAACAGTTATACGAAGATCTCGTTGAGTTCAAACTGCCAGTATTATGTGCCGGTGGAATTAGTACGCCTGAGCAATTTAAGCAAGCATTACAACTGGGTTATGAGGGTGTGCAGATTGGGACTCGATTTATCGCCTCAAACGAATGTAACGCCAGTGATGCCTATAAAAATGCCATCGTTAAGGCGTCAGAAGATGATATCGTCTTAAGTGAACGCATTACCGGTGTTCCGGTCTCTGTCATAAGAACTCCCTACGTTGTACGTGCCGGCACAAAAGCAGGTCCATTTGCGAAATGGATGTTAAAAGGAAGGTATTTTAAACGATGGATGAGGATGTTTTATGCCCTGAATTCCTTGCGGCAACTGAAAAAATCCAATCTTGATCAATCGGGCAGACTAGACTACTGGCAAGCGGGAAAGAGTGTGAATGGAATTCATGACATTCTACCGGTAGCCAAAATTATGGAAGAGTTTAAATGCCAGCTCAATAACTAATAGTTGATACCCGCTTTGCTTATTGGAGTTCGGCGATCAACTTGCGAATGAGTCTGAACGTTACCGGTTCCGGAGCGCCCCGTTTTTGTTTGATTAGATACACCACTCGTTCTTTGGTATTGACTTCGGTGATTTTGACGGAGATGGGATTGTTGGGCGAATAGTATAAATCTTTCATCAGCGTTTCGTCTTTTAACGCTTCGATGATGGCTTCATAAGAGTTATCGTGGATTTCCTCTGAAATACGCCGCACCATCGCTTTTAATGGCCCTTCGGGTTTGTGGGGATCGCTCACCGCTTTGGCTTGTTTCGCCACGGTCGGTTTGCTTTTTGATTTGGGTTTCGGTTTCGCGGCTCGTATCGGCGAGAGTTCGGGAACCGGGGAGGGGGCATCCAGTGTCGGTGGGGGCGTTACGGGTTTACGTGCGGCCTCTGGTTTCTCAGGGGCTGGTTTCTCAGGGGCTTGCTTCGCAGCAATCTGTTTCTCAACTGTCTGTTTCTTAAGAACGGAGTGTGCGGGTGGCGCACTGGAACCCGGTATTGGTCGTAGCTGTTCAGGCGCCGGCGGCCGAGCAGCAGGTGATTTTTCGATTAGCGAGGACGGTGGCGGCGATGGGGTTGGTACCGGGGAGGCGGTTAACGGGGGGGCTTGTACCGGCGGTGCCTGAACCGGTTGCAATGTCATCAGGCGCCAATACGACTTGTCATTGATGCTGGGCAAATTCAAAAACGCCGTGGCTCTATCGATCAATGCCAGGAGGTGACCGAGTGCAATAACCGCGCTACGGGTACCGATCTGATCAGGATGGGCCTGAATACCCAAAAACAACTGTGTCGCTTCTTTGCTCATCGTAAACAGCATAACCGCGACCAGGCACAGGGTATCCTTGTCGGTGTTTTTTTCGCTGGGCCGCAGCAAAGAGTTGATAATGGACTCGCGGAACCGGTTATCACTCAGCTGTCGGTTGAAATCCATATAACTCTGGTCGCCCAGCACCACGCCTTTCTGAAAAAGATAAGACGAAGCGTGTTCTCCCAAACTATTCAGGATTTTCACAAACTTCGCTGCTTGTTGCTCTTCTTCTTCCGCAGAAGTGATATCGACCTTGAAATAGGGATTCATGACCAGTGCTGAAATGGATAGGTATGTGCCATTACCACCGGCAAATGCCGCTGTAATGGGGAATGCAAGCAAAGAACAAGCCAAAAAAGGAGGCGCCAGCGCCAATTCCCTGTGGCGTCCAGGCGCTGAGATTTATTAACGAGGAGGCTGAAATTAGCCTTAGGGAGGATTAGCCGCTGCAGTTGGAGTCAAGCGGCGTGCCGGGATCGGCTTTCGACTCTTTATAAACCACAGAGATTGCACCGTTATCCGCGGTTACAATCACCAGTTCTTCCCCCTTGCCGTAGAGAAACAACTGGCCTTGGGTTAACTCCGCATTGAAGTGTTCGATAAACTTAAATTCGAAACGGCCCAGGTCAGAAAACGTCACATAACCAAAATCCAGTTCGCCTTTTTTAATGGAAACATCTTCCAGAATAAGCGCCTCGTCGGCCAGGTTGTCGTGCACGGTAATGCTAATAAACATGTCATCGGCACGGCCATCCCAAGTGCGTCCACTGATGGATAAATCGACCGCGTCACCCACAACGCTTAGCGCTTGTATCTGCGAGGTAAAGTTGGCGCCGCTTTCAATGGCTCCGATGATATCGCCATTTAGCGTGAGTTGTTGATTGCGGAAATTAAAACAATAGTCATTGATGCTGATGGCAAAATCGGGATTGTCCTCGGTCAGGATGATCTCACCGCCGCAATAGTTCAGATCCGAGCCGTTGCCTTTTACCGAATACGCGCTCAGTAAGCCGGTGGAAACTATTTGGAGTTGGGTTTGCGCCGCGCAAAAGCCATTGACCAGGGCAGTGGAAGTATCGGTGTTTAAGTCTGCGTTTTGATTGGTTGGCTCATTGGTGGCGTTGTCATCCACCGGTGCATTGCCCTCGCCACACCCGGTGATGAGATGCATCACTAAAATACCCAACAATACCAACAATATATGTTTCATCTTAAATCCCCCATTGCCTTTTAATTTGGTTTTTGACGCTTCGCCGCCGCAGATATCAAGCAGAAGCCATGGCTCCCAGGGCTGCTCGCGCAGAGCGGCGACTAACTTCACTAAACGCTGTGAGGGCTACAATTATTCCATCAACAATACAACAAAACCGGTTTTATGAGGTACTTTCATAGGCCTGCCTGATTTTTTCGATTTCGATCTTTTTCATGTGTAACATGGCCTGCATCGCGCGTTGCGATTTTTCAGAGTCGGGATCACTCACTAACTCGTTCAACTCTTTGGGGAAAATCTGCCAGGACACACCGTATTTATCTTTCAGCCAGCCGCACTGCTGCGCGCGTTCGTCGCCGCCTTCGCTCAGCTTGTCCCAATAATAATCCGCTTCTTGCTGGGTGTCGCAAGGCACTTGCAATGAAATGGCTTCGTTGAATTGAAACATTGGGCCGCCGTTGAGCGCGCTAAATGGCTGGCCGCCGATCTCAAATTCCACAGTCATCACCGTGCCTTCCGCTTGGCCGTGAATCTCATGGCCTGCTTTTCCATAGCGGGAAATCTTGCTGATTTTTGCGTCTTTGAAGATGGTGGTGTAATACTTGGCCGCCTCTTCGGCCTGGTTATCAAACCATAAGCATGGCGTGATTTTGGGTGGCATATTGCTTTCTCCTGTGGATGGGGTAGTAGTGCACGCTGCACTCCTTGGGTAAAACGGGTGAGCTACTCACTCACTAGTCGTACTGCAGCCAGCATATTCGACAATACATTCTAATCAATCGAGCTACGATGTAAATAATTTTATCGAGTCCCTTATGGGTTGGCCTCCCGGTAAACTTTGCTGCATGGTTGAAAAATACGAAGCGTTTTCATATGCCGATTTCAATGGCGCATAAGTGACGGCGGCTAAACACTTCAATACTTGGGAAGTATGTTACGAGGGCCTTTTAATACTTTTGTGTATTAACCCATTGCGTTTGAATGGAATCGAAAGCGTAGACGATTTTAACGATGAATGAACTTGTCGGGTTGTTATTGTCACACTACATGACTGATCGTTTCAGTTGGTATTAACTGTAAAGTGGGGTAAAGCCTGTGTGAAAAGCCCGCATAAGTCACCTGGCCTTAAGTCCGGTGACCGCTTTGAGGTTGTGGGTTTTGCTTTGCTATGAGTGACTTCAAGACAAAACACCATAGGAGGTCTAGATGAAACAAGTAGCAAATCAAACAGAAAATAGTGCGAAAAAAAACACCAACACCAACACCAACACCAACAGTAAAGAAACCGCTGGAATAAACTATTTTCGCAAACCGTATAATATCGGCACCTTGGATCGCGCACTGCGTTTTTTCCTGGGCGCTGCATTGATCGGTTCGGTTTTTTACATCCATCCCGAGTACGTATTGAGCCTGGCTGGCATGGAACTTAAACTCTACAAGTTATTGCCGCTAGTGGGTATCTATCCCGCGATAACTGCATGGTTGGGCTGGGATCCCATATACCAACTCGCGCGCATCAAATCGGATACACCATCGCGTGGCGACGTGTGCGATGATCTTATCACGCAAACCAAAACATTGGCGCAGCACTAAACAACACTCAGAGCCTTACAGGCTACCGTGTAGTCACAAAGCAATGCGCATACCGGCACGGCAGTGTCGGTATGCGCTTTTTGTGTTTGTGAAGGGTAATGGTTGTTTCACGCCAAACAGTTAACACACCCAAGCTCGAAGTTGAGTTCACTAGTTCCTTGCCAATTAGTGCTGGATTGCGATAAGTCAATTCGCAATGGCCATATTCTGCTAGAATTTGTGGCGTTTTTAATAACCCAGGAATTATTTCCTAAATGGCGACAAATTCACTACTGAGTTCTTTAACCAAACTGAACCCCCGCTCGCTTGTCTACCTCGCCGACTATTTGCAAGGCATGGTAAAGGGCCGGTTATGGTTGAAAGTACTTATCGGCATGTTCCTTGGGCTGTTAACCGGTTTTCTATTGGGTCCAAGCGTTGGTTGGTTGGAACCCGATACCGCGTCGGTCATCGGCAACTGGCTGGCGTTACCGGGTCAGTTGTTTTTGACGCTGGTACAAATGATTGTTATTCCGCTGGTGTTTGCTTCAGTGATCCGCGGCATTGCCGCCAGTGAGAATCCCGACGCCTTGAAATCCACCGGCGTGCGGGTTGTACTGTTTTTCGTGGTGACGACAGTCATTGCCATTGTCATCGGTATTGTATTGGCGTTAACCATTAAGCCGGGCAACTTTGTCAGCAGCGAAATGGTCACCTCAGCGCTGGGGGCTCAAACTCAGTTGCCGGATGAGGATTCATTAACCGCGCCGCGATTTGCGGAGATACCGGAAAAGCTGGTGACGTTGCTGCCCAGCAATCCGTTGAATTCCATGGTGCAGAACAATATGCTGCAAGTCGTGTTGTTTGCGTTGGTGGTGGGGGTTGCGCTGGTTGCCATGAAACCGGTTCAATCCAAACCCATGCTGGAGTTATTAGGTTCCTTGCAGGAAGTGTGTATGACGGTGGTGCGGTTCGCCATGCGATTAGCACCGTTTGCCGTATTTGGCTTGATGGCGCAACTCACCAGCAAGATCGGGCTGGGTGCGTTACTGGGGCTGGCGGTTTATGTGGGTACGGTATTGGCCGGATTGCTGATAATGTTGGCGCTCTATCTGGTGCTGGTGTGGGTGATTGCGAGTTTTCCACCCAAGGTATTTGTAAAATCCGTGCGTGAAGTCCTATTGCTGGCATTCTCCACATCCAGTTCAGCGGCCGTCATGCCGCTGTCCATAAAAACTGCCGAAGAAGCGTTACAAGTGCGCCCGTCCATATCTCAGTTGGTGATACCGCTGGGCGCCACCATCAACATGAACGGCACGGCCTTGTATCAAGGTGTGGCCGCTATCTTTCTTGCGCAGGTGTTCGGCGTTGATATCAGCTTAGGCGGTATGGTGTTGATCGTAGTGTTAGCGGTCGGCGCGTCCATTGGATCTCCCGCCACCCCGGGTGTGGGTATTATCATTCTGGCGACCATATTGTCGTCCGTGGGGATTCCTCCCGCCGGAATTGCATTAATCATGGGTGTGGACCGGATTTTGGATATGTGTCGCACCGCGGTTAACGTATGCGGTGACCTGGTCGCCTCGGTGTTAATGCATCGCTGGGTCAAGGGCGAAACGACGGTTCCAATTGCGGAGAATGTATAATGCTGAATTTTCTATAGTGCGTTTTCCTCTATTTCATTTCACAAAGTAATATTCGTATCACATTCTATTTCTACCGTGCGGGTCTTTAACGAGCCATATCACAAGATAATTCCATCGACACATCGGACTACCAAACTACGCTAATTGTAGGGTAAGTCTTAAGCGGTATAAATTCTATCAAGCTATGCTAACGCGAATAAATAAATTTCATGGTGAAAATCCACATATCGCTTGCATTTGTTTAGCGTTTTACTGTGTATTTACTATACTTGATATCATAAACGAATTTATGCAATGCATTAAAAAGTCAGAAGCTGACCGGTGGCGACACGCAGTGGGTTGAGTCTGGTAGCGCAGTAGGTTTGCGCAAGTGGTTGGCTGTATTCGCTGCCGCCTTTGTGAGCTTAAAACGAGTATGTTGATGGGTAGCGAACATATTCAGCAACCCACATATTCAGCAACCCATTGTTATGCACTCTTTGTTACGCAGGAGGGCTTATGAACGAAATAACACTCACTGAGCACAAATATCAATCGCTAACGCTATGGGCCGTCTATTGTTTGTATTTATTCACGTTACCGGCGATTATCGGCATAGCCATCAACTGGATGGAAATCCGGAAAACGGAACAGATTAAAGGCAATCCTGGATCAGTCGCCGACCCGGCAACGGAAATCCTGGACAGTCACCACCGTTGGTTAATGAGAACATTTATTTTTTGCATGGTGTTTTCACTGGCTGCAATCGGTACCTCTTACTATGGAGTCGGGTATTTTCTTGCCGTATTGACCGTGGTGTGGTGGTTTTACCGGGTGATCAAAGGTATGGTAATGCTTTCCGCGAACAAGCCAATGCCAGACTGATATTGACTCCAAAGCGACTCATTGGACCCAACCAAAAATTTGATGGCGCTCACGTCCGGCGATTTGGATTACGCTGTGCCGGTGCCGGTGCCGGTGCCGGTGCCGGTGCAGGTGCCGGTGTTAGTCTACGCAAAGCATGCGCTGCGGTGTGGCCTTGCGACTGATTAATGCCGATAGTAATACCAATATTAAATAATACAACGATCCTCCGCCACCACCGCCACTATCAGCAGTACTGCTACCGGGCGTGTTAGCAGCTTCGGTCACTGTTATTGCCGCGCTTGCCTGCAGTGCCGACACTGAAGCGGTGATTTCCGTCGTCCCTGCCGCTACTCCGGATGCCAGCCCGGTTGCGCTTATGGTGGCCACTGCGGTGTTCGAAGAAGCCCAGGTAACCTGGCCGGTTAAATCTTGCGTGGTGTTGTCTATAAGGGTACCGGTTGCGTTAAATTGCTGTGTATCGCCTTGATTCGTCGTTGTGCTGGCTGGGGTAATCGCAAGAGATACGAGAAACGGCGATGGCGCCAAATCCGTTTGCTCAATTTGATATACACCACCGCCTATGCTGGCTGCATATACTACGTTGGAATTATTCGGGTCAATATCAATGGAACGGATCTCCGTATACTCCAGGCCAGTGCTCAGTTCTGCCGCGGTGTTACCACCGTCCATGCTGCGCGATATACCCGCAAACCCACCGGAATAGATAACCGACGAGAGGTTTTTATCGATAGCAAAAGATAAGCCGGTATTGGTCAATGCGGCTAACGACCAGTTATCGCCTTGGTCGAAACTTCTACGACCGCCGGCATACACAAGCGAAGTAAATTGTGGGTGTACTGCGATAGATGTCGCACTGATTGTTAAGCCCGTAGCCGACCAGGAGTCCGCGCCATTTCGGCTTATGAATACTCCCTCGCTGGTAGCCGCGTAAACGATGGCTGGATCATCCTCATCCAGCGCAATCCCATACACTGTAGTGTTGGTTAATCCAGTGTTTTTTACGATCCATTCGTCTCCTGAATTACTGGTCTTATACACGCCGGCCAGGGTGGACAGGTACAATATATTGGAATTATTTGGATTAATTATTAACGACGTAATAACATTGGACGGTAATCCATTGGCTTTTTCCACCCAGCTGTCGCCACTGTCCGTGCTTTGGTATACCTTCTGACTGAAAGCCGCGGCATACAAAGTGGTCAGGTTATTGGGATCAAAAATGACCGTGTCAATAACACCGTACACGCCGTCGCCGGCACCAATTCTCTCCCAGGTGGTTCCGGTATTGGCGCTTCTGAATATACCGCCCGTCGTGCCGGTAAATATCAAGTTAGAATTATTGGGCGCGACAACGACGCTATTCACCATCGTATTCACTATACCGTTGTTAATTGCAGTCCAAGTCGTTCCTCCGTCGAGCGTTTTAAATAATCCGGTTGCGATGGAAGCCGCATAAAGCTCTCCGGTGTTATCCGGATTCAAAGCGATCTCGTAAATGGCTTCGGTATTGAGCCCTATATCTGCCCAGGATTGTCCCCCGTTGTCACTTTTATGGATAGCGGCGCCGGCCGTACCGCGGGTTCCCGCATAAACCACATCGCTGTTGCTCGGATCCACCAGAATCGAGTCAACGATCAGCCCGTCCAAACCGGCCGGTTGCCAACTGGCGCCGTTGTTTGTGCTTACAAAAATACTGTTGCTCACACCGCCGGAAAAACCCCCGGCAAACAGTTTCGCCGAGTCACTAGGATCGACAATAATGCGGTTAACGATCGATATTGATAATCCCGTTGCGGAAAACGACCACAATTCTGCGCCATTCTCACTTTTAAACACACCGGCGGATGTGCCGGTATAAATAATTTGAGTGTCATTGGGATCAATAGCTACGGTATATGTTGGCAATTGAGAGGTTAATGTTAAGCCATTTATCTTCTGGGTCCACACACCGCCATCATTGGTCGATTTATACACGCCATCGTCGGTTCCCGCGTACAATATGGCCGCGTCCGTTGGGTCAATGGCCAAAGTATGTATTCCAGCGGAAATCTCAGAAGTATTTATTGCCTGCCAACTGTCACCGCTATTACTGGTTTTGTATATTCCAGTTGTCAACACGGCATAAAGCACCGAGGAATCGGCGGGACTGATTACGAGTTGCTTGATTTCCTCACCCGGTAAACCGCTCTCTTTTGATATCCAGTTCTGGCCACTATCGGTACTGCGGTAAACATGCCCGCCAGCGGGACCGCCAAGCGCGACATAAATCGTGGTTGGGGTATCGGGATCAACCACAACCGATCTCGCCGGACCTCCGTTCGGCCCAATGCTGGTCCATTGGTCAATGCCGCCATAGACAATGGCAGGCATTGTCAATACAAATGCAAAAATAATTAACAGTTTAGAAATAAGTGGAATGGAACCGAAGTATGTGCTCTTGAAGTAACTTGCAGCGAAACAGTGCCGTTGAAACATATCTTCCCCCAATTTATTTTTATTAAAAATTTACCCTAGAAGGTGGCTTGTAGTGGGTAGCTAGAAAGAAATACCACAATAACAACACCATGGGACAGCGGCGATAGCATATGTATTTGAACTCATGCGTTCGTATTATACAGGCTGCTATTTGGTAGACCAAAATACTTTTGCCATTACGATTCGTTGTTTGGTGAGGACGTTCCTATTATCGACCTCCGCGCAAGGAACGCCCTTCGTAACGGTTTGTATTTAATGGTAAATATTAAATAGGATCATTCAGCCTAGAAAAGCCTCAAAGGCAAGTGTTTTTGCCCTTTATTTCAGCTGTTCCAATAAGCCATGCGCATCGAGTCCAGATGCCGTTATTAAGTGCCTAATTGAGACTTTCGTTGGTAGGTGTTGCGGTTTTTACGGTTAGCTGGTCCAGGTGAAATAAGCCGGGGATGACATAATCGGCCATGGGGTGGCTGTTATGCTCACTGTTAATCCATACGGTAATAAATCCCATTTGTTTGGCGCCTTCCATATCGTATTTCAGGCTGTCACCCACAAACAGTGTTTCAAAGTGGGGGGCATGTAATCCTTGCAATGCTATGGTGTATATTTCTGGCGATGGTTTTATGCAGCCGATGTCCGACGAGAAAACCATGGTCTTGAAAACGTCTTGGATGCCGACCCGCACAAATTCGGCCAGCCATCGGTCTTTGGGCGCCCAAATGTTAGCAACCAACCCTAACGCATGCGTTTGTGCCAGGTTTTTAAGAAAATCAGCATACTCTTGGGAAATTTGCCCCAGCTCATGGCAGGCAAACGTATCCACTAAGTGCACGATGTCTTGGCCTTGTACGTTAGAATAAAGCTCGAACCCTTGTTCAAGAGTCGGGAACGCCGCGTATTTTTCCGGATTCTCGTAATCTTGAGACAAGCCGGCATAGCAGTTCTGTATGGCATGATGCACTTGCGCCGCAGACAGGCGGCTGCCTCCCACGGATTGATAGGTCAGGTGGTAGTCTTCGGATTCTGAAAAACGGTCTTCGCCGAACATGAAGGTGCTGTTCATGTCCAGTAGTATCGTGCTGATAGTATCCAGTAACTTCATGCGTAAGTTCTTATTCGCCGTAACTCTTTATTTGTTTATCGTAAGTGCGGTGGTATGGTTTGTATGTGTTTTGCGAATTCCTGGTGAGCTTTTATGTCTACCGGCCGGTGTTTGATGTGTGTGGACGCCGGATCTTTGCCCAGGTAGTTGTCATTTCTAAAATTGTTCACAGGCCGAATAGGGCGTGGACAAAATCCGCCGCCGCAATTGGGGCAAACGTTGTGCAAGACCTCCTCAACGCACTGTTTGCAGAAAGTACACTCATAAGTGCAAATCATGGCTTCCGTTGAGTCCGGTGGTAATTCCTTGTTGCAGTGTTCGCAGGTTGGTCTGAGTTCCAGCATTTTATGGTTTCTCTATTCGCAATTAACGTATTGGCTGATTCAGATCGAAATCGGCTTGGCTCACTTCCTTGGGGAAACCGGTTGTTCCAATGCGTAAATGGTATCCACTAAGTTTTCCATTTGTTTTTCCAGCAATGCATGCACGTCTGCCAGAGCCTGGTTATAGAAAAATCCGCCGATTTCCTTGATGAAAAAATCCAGCAGGAACTCGGCGTCGAATCCCCCTATTTCCTGGTGAAGTTCATTCTGAAAATAGACTTTTAACTTTTCGATTATTGCTTCCTTATTTTGTTTGGAGAATTCAATCATGTTGGTCAGCCTCGGTGGCGTTGTGTGTGATTTCAGGTACCAATTTCATCTGCGGCAATGATTTCTTTTTCCGCCTTGCCCGCCGCCATCCATTGCACGATATTTGGATGGGCCAGAACCGTTTCGACGTAAGTCCTTTCAAACCCCATGAGCGCAATGCCATAGCCGGCAAATCGCAGGGCAATAGGCGCATACATGGCGTCGGCGATGGAATATTGGCCAAACAACCATTCACCTTGTCCGCCGTATTCCGTTCGGCATTTTCGCCATAGAGCCTTTATTCTCGCCACTTCCCGAGTCGCTTCGGGGGATAGCTTGATATCGTGGAACGACTTGCGGCAGTTCATGGGAAGCTCGTTTCGAACATTGGGAAAACTGGAATGCATTTCGGCACTGATGGATCGCGCCAATGCCCGGGCTTTTACCGCCTCCGGCCAGCCTTTGGCATCCAAATATTGTTCGGACAAGTATTCCAGGATTGACAGGGAGTCCCAGACCACAAATGCGCCGTCCTGCAAAATCGGAACCTTGCAGTCCGAAAAATACGCTTCCAGTTCCTGATCTGTGGTATCGGTAAACAGCGGGATGCGTAGCTCTGTAAAATCAATAGAAAAATGCTTCATGAAAATCCATGGTCTTAACGACCAGGATGAATAGTTTTTATTGCCGATAATTAGCGTCAATGTTGTCACTTTTAGATTCCTTTTTGAAAATGAACAGACGGTTCGCGCAGTGTTTGTTTAACGTGTTGAGTGGTAAGTGGCGAAATGAAGCAAATATTTAACACCGTATCCGCTCAACGCGTGAATTCTGGCAAGTGAGTATGGGAACCATTATTACCATTTTGGGATTGCCTTTTGGACCAGGAATGTTGGTCAATTCTAAACAGCACATGTTCTCGAAGCGGGTGGTGTTCGGGGACCATGGGATGCTCGAAATTGTGCAATTGGCGCATGCCCAGGCGCTGCATGACCGCTTGAGATTTTTGGTTGGCTAGTGACGTAAATGCGAAAATTTCAGGCAATTGCAGTTTTTCGAACGCTACCGCCAACGATGCTTGCGCTGCTTCCGTTGCATAGCCGTGACCCCAATATTCCCTGGCCAGACGCCAGCCGATTTCAACGCAAGGTGACACCGGCAGTTCATAGTCCGGTTTGTTGAGACCGACAAAACCAATAAACTGTTGGCTGTCGCGTTTTTCCACGGCCCAGAATCCCCACCCATAGGCAGCGATTTTGGATTCCATTTTCTGCGCCATCAGCATGCTTTGTTCAGGATTTAACGTATGGGTGAAATATTTCATCACCTCGGGGTCGGCATTCAATCTTGCAAAGTGCGGCCGGTCTGCTGGTTGCCATTGTCTCAATTTGAGACGTTGAGTTTGAGGTTCGATTATTTTTGCCATCGTAAGAAGTTTGACTGATAACGGCCAGAGGGTCAACAAGCGCAGTGAGTCGCAGCGCGAACAAAGTTTGTAGTGTCGATATATCCGGTTAGCGCATTTCCTTTATAACCCGGCACGGGTAGTGCTTTATGGTGCAGGCCTCGAAATCTCATTTTATATTTTCTTTCGCGAATGCGGCAGAACACCGGCGGTTGTCTGAATAACGGCGTAAGAAAAGTCTTACAGCCAATAAAAACATTGCCTGACACGGTATTAAGTGTCTCTTAAGAAAGCGGTAAGAATGAATTCAGTTTACTGCGCTTTAATTATTATCCAAGAGGCAAGCAAAATATTTTAGACCAAACACACAGAACTGCTTAACCAACCAAACAATACAATGATAAGGAGACTAACCATGATCAGTGTAACGATTTCTAAAACGGGCGTGGAAAATCTGGGCATGCAATCACGTGCGGCGCGTTTGTTGATCGGTGCCGGTTTCATTGCGTTTGTGATGACCACACCGCAAGCGCCACTAGGCTGGTATGCGGTATTGCCCTTGCTGGCGGTTTTCCCGATTTTTACAGCAATCATTGGTTGGGATCCGCTTAAGGCGTTCTTTCAACATGCAAGTGTTACTCGACGGGCATTAAATTTTTCCCGCCCGGCGCGCTGGATTGTGGGCGCAACCGGCGTTGCCATGATCGGCACGGTCTATGTGGCGGCGTACCTGGATATCAGTTTAGGGCTGTTAATGGTGTTGCCGATTTTGGGGATTTATCCGGTGTTTGCGGCCATCGCCGGTATGGATCCTGTCACTGCTTTGTGCAATCTGGATCGCGAATGGGTTGAGACTCAGGACGCCAGCGACGCGCAGCCGGTCGCAGCGTTTGATGTTATCCATGGCAGTAAAACCTCTGCGGCTGAACAAGAACACCAACATCACCCCAAAGCCGCTTAGTAAGCCTGTAGGCCCTGGATTCGAAACTCTGTACGCAAATCATCTAAAAAAACAGCGCATAAACAAAAGTTTATGCGCTGTTTTTGCGTTTGACGCATCGCTTTAGGGGTGGATTACAGCGTCAAGAAGTAAAATCGGTAGTCTCTGCCGTCGTGCAACATGGCCCAGCGGTTCCAGTCAGTGTCTTGCGGTGCTCCCTCTATTTTGATATTGGCTATGGAGTTATGGCCGAATTGGTATGTTGCGGTAGAGGGCATGTATGCGGCTTGGTTAAGGCTGGGTGGAGTGTCGTTTGACGAGCCAATGGTGTTATTTGAATTATCTTCTGAGCTGGAATCTGCGCCGCAGCCCGTTAAAACAATGGCCAGCACAATTAATACGGTGCTTGCCAACGCCGGTGCGCATTTGGGGGGCTGAATGGGTTGTTGGGTTTTCATTTGAAGCTCCTTAGTAAAAATACCAATTAGTGGATGATTCGTTCAGCGGTGTCAATTCGTTGCTGTTGAATAAAGGATATGTTCTGGCAGCCTGTTGCGATATTGGTCAAACGGCTAACAAGCGCGACAAAAAGGTCTTAAGACCTTTAGGCGAGTCGCGGTAATAGCCTGGGGTTAAGAGGAGAAGGGGATGTTGGCGTTTTAACGCCCAAGGCGTTGAAAAAATCCGCTGCAACACCGTGCGATGGGTTTGGGCAAACCGATCAGCTTGCCCGCATTTATTAATGAGTCATGGGACGAGTAACGGTTAACTTACAGTAATTAAAGCAATAATGTGTATATCCCGCGGTCCGGGCGGAGTGTGCAAATTCCAGTAATGCTCCTAAAGATTTTGGTCGCACAGTCGTTAAATTTTAGAACCTCACCAACGAATACCAACTGACTGTTAGCTAATGCAATGACGCTGTCTTCAAACCGGACCTTATTGATATTATTAGCTTTTTCGCTTTGGATGCGGCCTATTGCGGCGCACCATACCGCCGATCATAAGGAAAGCGAACCTTTACCGCCCAGCCAACAAAAAAAGACTTATCACGAGATCCTGCAACAAAATAAGGCCATTCTTAAAGCCTATGAAGATTTTGAGAAGAAATCCGCGCAGGTGTGGGGTACGGATTCAGTAGTGCCTTCGGCGAAAACCTCAGTGACTTACCACAATAATATGCAACAGCGCAGTGTGGTGGATTTCGAACGAGGTGAAGTCAAAGTCGAGGTGGCAACCTCAGGAGCGGCGGAACATCATGTTTTGGAAAAACAATTGGCGGACGCCGTGGAACTTACTCTGCTGCAAGGTCCTGATGAGCGCTCAATAATTGATATTGCAAAAAATCCCGATGCGCCAAACAGTAATAAACCACCGGTTCTGGAAGGGCTGGTCGCCAAGGACGATGGTACGCCGTTGTCTCCGGCCGAGATCGAAACATTCAAAAAACAAAAAGCCCGTGCCATGTTGAAGCGTCCCATCGTTGGCAAAGATGGCAAAAAGCGCATCATCATCAGCACCCAGTTCGAGTTAGTCCCTGATCATATTCGCAAACGCGCCGAGCGCTTTAGTGATGCCGTCAACGAAAATGCATTGTTACACCATATCCCCACGCATTTGATCTACGCCATTATGGAGACGGAAAGTTATTTCAATCCCACTGCCAAGTCACCGGTACCCGCGTTCGGTTTGATGCAACTGGTGCCGTCGACTGGCGCGCGCGATGCATATAAGTATCTGTATTCAAAAGATAAAGTGGTAAAGGATACGTATTTGTACAACGCGGAAAACAATATCGAGTTGGGCGTGGCGTATCTGCACATTTTGTATTACCGCTATCTCAAGCGCATTAAAGATCCGGCCACCCGGCAATGGGCCACGATCGCCGCCTACAATACGGGGGTGCATAACGTGGTGAAGTCTTTCTCCGGCGAATACAGTAAAGCAAAATTCGCCAGCCGCTGGTCCTGGAAGCGTCAGGCAATCAACAAAATCAATGCCATGAAACCAGAGCAAGTGTACGAACATCTGCGCCAATATTTACCGTATGAAGAAACCCGGCTTTATATTAAAAAAGTTCGCGCCAGCATGTCCAAATACATTACTTGAAAGTAACGTCTGGCTCCTTCCAACCTATAGCAAAGCCGGATATTTGCGCAAGATGCGTAACGCCCGCAAGGTGTTCCAACGGCTCGGTTCGCCAACCTTCTCCATTTCAAAAAACGTTTTACCGGGATAGCGCTGCTGCAGCAACCAGCGTCCATCCGCGGTTTGTTTTTTTACTATGATCTGTAAGGCATCATTCATGCGTTTGTCATAAGGGGCGCCGCTGGCCTGAAAATAATCCAGCGCGCGCATAATGTCATAGCGCCAGCGTGGTGGAAACGACAGGCGAGTAATTTTGGGATCGAATATATTTCCGCTTCGATGTGAACGGAACAAGCGATGCGCTAATAGAAACTCCCGGCCTTTGATCTGGGCCTCGGTGACTTCGCTACAGTGTTTGTAACTATTGTCGCTGCGATTGCCGCCACGATTATCGCCACGATAGTCTTTACAGGATCGCTGGTATTCGTGCAACCCTTCCAAGACGTTAATTGTGGTATGTACGGAACTGTGAGTGTCGCCCTGATACGACAAACAATTCCAGCCGCCGTCTTTCATTTGCTGGCGCAATAAATGGGTAACCAGCTGTTCCACGCGCGGGTCGCGGTACTGAAAATAACTCACGATGGACAACACCATGCCCGTAATGCAGGTTTCACTGTGTTGTATGGTGGCTGAAAAATTAATGCCACCGTCATGGTAACACCCCTTATCCAGTAATAACCCGCAGGCTGTGTTGGCTTGGGGGTGCGGCGCCGGCAAGCCCATGCGCCGCAGCAATAGCAAGCTATACGTCGTGGATGTCCATTTGGGGGAGTACAAACCGCCGCCCCACAGACCATCCGGTGATTGCAGCGCCAGCAAGCTTTTGCCCCAGCCATGATGAGCGATTTGTTCGCGCGCCTCGCGAACCAATGGCTTGTGGCTCCTCGATAAGTCCTGCATTACCTGCCAGCGAATGGCCGGGTCGCCATGCATCAGCCAATCCAGCACAATGTCACGCTTTAACCGCGGGGCAGGCGCAGAGGCCGGTGATTGATTTGCGTGATAAGCCATGGCGAATCAGCGTGACCAGGTGGCGCGAATTAATATATCCTCATCACCATACTTCGCATCCATATCGCCTTTGTAGGCATGGTACAAGGCTTCGGCGGTCCCATGGGTAAGATGCGCGTCGGTAAATGTTACCACCGTCGTGCCGTCTTGGTCTTCCATGTCCATGATACGTTTTAAGGGATGTTCGGCGCGTTCCTTGTCTTCATAGTTGCGGATCAAGTGAAGAATTTCCGCTTTGTGTTCATTGAAAAAATTCCCGCTTAAGGTCAGATAGCCCGCGGGGATTTTGTCATGAATGCGATGGCATGCCGGGCAGATTTCCTGCTTTGCGTCTGCGGAAGCCTGGCCCCATGTCCAGCGGCCATTGTGGAATACGGCGCCGCAGTCGGGGCATTGCGCCGGTTCCTTGATTTTACGCTTGGAATGGTAAGGATCGTGGTCCAATTCTTTTAATAACCGGTTGTGTCTGTCACTGTGCAAGTATTCGCTCATGATACTTCTCTCTTCTGAGTTAGTTTAAAATAAACCGAAAATCAGGTTGATGGGTCAGGTGCTACGTACTGATTGACCTGGCATTCGTTTAGCCCTGAGTGCCGGCGGATTTTTTTACTTTGGGTAACTCGGCGACCATCGCTTCGGTGGTGATCATCAAACCGGCAATGGAAGCGGCGTTTTGCAATGCCACGCGCACAACTTTGGTGGGGTCCAGAACACCCATCTGCATCATGTCGCCGAACTCATCGCTTTGGGCGTTGTAGCCGAAATTACCGGTGTTTTGTTTGACTGTGTCCAGAATAACCGAAGGTTCTTTGCCGGCGTTGATCACGATGTCTCTGAGGGGTTGTTCTATGGCATGTAATACGATGTTCACGCCCATATCGTGTTCATGTCCTTCGCCGGTCAGTGCCTGTTGCCGAATGCTTTGTAACGCCCGTATCAATGCCACGCCGCCACCGGGCACCACACCTTCTTCCACGGCGGCGCGAGTGGCGTGTAAGGCATCGTCCACTCGGTCTTTTTTCTCTTTCATGGCCATTTCCGTCATGGCGCCCACTTTGATTACGGCGACGCCGCCAGCCAGTTTGGCGATGCGTTCCTGAAGTTTTTCCTTGTCATATTCTGAGGTGGATTGTTCCACTTCCTGGCGCAGTTGGGTCACCCGGGCCTGGATGGTACTGCTGTCGCCATTTCCGCCGACAAGGGTGGTGTTTTCTTTGCTGATCACCACTTTTTTTGCCGTGCCGAGGTCGTCCAAGCTGCATTTTTCCAGGCTCATCCCCATGTCTTCGGCGATCACGGTGGCGCCGGTAACAATGGCAATGTCTTGCAACATGGCATTGCGGCGATCGCCGAAGCCGGGTGCTTTCACGGCGGCCACTGGCAAAATGCCGCGCATGGCGTTGACCACTAAGGTGGCCAGGGCCTCGCCTTCCACGTCTTCGGCGATGATCAACAAAGGTTTGCCGGTTTTTGCCACCGCCTCCAATAGCGGCAACAAATTACGGATGTTAGAGAGCTTCTTATCGTGCAGTAACAAGTAGGGTTCTTCCAATTCGACGTTCATGGATTCCGTGTTGTTGATGAAATACGGCGACAAATAACCGCGGTCGAACTGCATGCCTTCCACGACCTCCAATTGGTTTTCCAGCCCGGAGCCTTCTTCGATGGTAATAACCCCTTCCTTGCCCACCTTAGCCATGGCGTCGGCGATGATCTGGCCGATGGAGGCATCCAGGTTGGCGGAAATGGTGCCTACCTGGGCAATGGCTTTGTTGTCTTCGCATGGGATAGACAGGGTTTTTAATGCCTCAACTACCGCTTGGGTGGCTTTATCGATGCCGCGTTTCAAGTCCATGGGATTCATGCCGGCTTCCACCGCTTTTAAACCCTCTTTGAACATCGCATGGGCCAATACGGTCGCCGTGGTGGTGCCATCGCCGGCTTGTTCGGAGGTGTGGGCGGCCACTTCCTTGACCATTTGCGCCCCCATATTTTCAAACTCGTCGGCTAACTCGATTTCCTTGGCCACAGACACGCCGTCTTTGGTAATGGTGGGCGGACCAAAGGATTTTTCCACCACCACGTTGCGGCCCTTGGGGCCCAGAGTGGCGGCCACGGCTCGGGCGAGAATACTGGCGCCGCGCGCCATGCGTTGCCTGGCGTCTGCACTAAAAACCAATTGTTTGGCTGGCATGATTATCTCCTTATCAGTACCTGCTGGCGGCGTGAGTGACAATAAGTGGAGATAAAACTATAAGGCCAAGCCAGGTTTTTTCCTTGCGTTATGTCAGTATCCGGTAAGATTTTCCTGACAAGGCGTGGCTTGCAAGAGTGCGAGTGTATTCACAAGGTTGCGTTACATGGGGTTTTAGGTTGCAGTTTGGCCGATAGCGTCGCTGTAGCCCTTAGCGGTTGACCGCGCGTGAGGGATTATCTTTGGTGGATTTTTTGAGCAGCAACTCATCCACTAAACCGGTCAATTCCTGCAGGTTGAAAGGTTATTGCAAAAATCCTTATATGCCCAGTTGGAATATTTCATTGCGTTTAATATTGTCCGTCAAACTAGTGCAAAAAATGATCGGTAGATAGGGTCTGTGTTGCAGGATTTTTCGCGCCAACCGGCGTCCGGAATAGCCGGGAATGACGTGTTCGGTAATGATTAAATCGTATCGGTCGGGATTGTCTTCAAAGCGCGTCAACGCCTCATTCTGTGGTCTTGTTCTGTGTTTGGTCGCAACAGAGGCTGTAGCCGAGACTAAGTCGCTGCGCGGCGATCACGCTGTAGACAGCCCGTCGGCTGACGCTAAAATCCAGCATTGGCAGGATGACAAAGAACCCATTGAGCGAGAGTATATTCAGCAGTCCCCGCTAATTCCGCATTCGGTGGAGAGTTACCGTATCAATTTAAAGTTCAACAAGTGCCAGACTTGCCACAGCTGGGCCAACTATAAAGAAGCCAAAGCCACCAAGATCAGCCAAACTCACTTCGAAGATCGCGAGGGCCAGGTATTGGCCAATGTTTCCGCTCGACGTTATTTTTACCTGCAATGCCATGTTCCGCAAGTCGATGCCAAACCGCTTATCGAAAACGAGTTTGAGCCAGTGCAGGCAATAACGGGTCATTAATGCTTGGTTCGACTACATGAACAAAGAGTACCTACTATGACATCAAAACAAGAAAGCAAAATCTGGGCGCCCATCCACGCGTTACTCAATAATTACTTTGCTAACGATCGGCTTTGTGGCGGGTATTATGTTTTGGGGTGGGTTTAACACCGCTATGGAAGCCACCAACACAGAGCAATTTTGTATCTCCTGCCATGAAATGCAAGAAAACGTTTATAAAGAATACAAAGACACCATACACTATTCCAACCGCACGGCAGTGCGCGCGATATGCCCCGACTGTCATGTGCCTAAAGACTGGATACATAAAATGGCTCGCAAGATTAAAGCCAGCAACGAGTTATACCACAAGGTTATGGGTTCGGTGGATACACCGGAAAAATTCGAAGCCAAGCGGTTGGAGCTTGCCAGAAACGTATGGAAGGCCATGAAAGCCACCGACTCGCGAGAGTGCCGGAATTGTCATGATTATACATCCATGGACTATATGCAGCAGGGGCGCCGTGCCGTGGCGCAACACATCGATGGCTTCAACGAAGGCAAGACCTGCATCGATTGTCACGCCGGCATCGCGCATTCTTTGCCGGCAATGTACGAAATTGATCCCACCGCAGCGATGAATCCGGAGTGACAGAGATTCACCGCATCGGTCGCAGGCGAGACTGAAAACGGAAAACGGAAAACGGAAAA
>JAJDNG010000240.1 GCA_022340845.1 Gammaproteobacteria bacterium
AATTGTGTCAATAGGCTGTGGCCTAGCATTTCGGCTGTAATGCCGGTGCGGTCGGATAGATAAAAAACAGTGCGTTTCATTACGGTCACGGCTTTTTTTGTCACAATCAGTACGTACTACCCAGCCGTTTGACCGGCCAGAAACAACGCCGTGCTCAAAACGGTATCGGGATTTAAGGAAATGCTGGTGATCTTCTGCTCCAGCAGCCACTTGGCCAAATCAGGATGATCCGACGGTCCTTGACCGCAGATGCCCACGTATTTGCCTTGCTCGCGGCAAGCCTGAATGGCCATGTGCAACAAGATTTTCACTGCGGGGTCGCGTTCGTCGAACATTCCGGCAACCAACCCCGAATCTCGGTCAAGCCCCAGCGTCAACTGTGTTAAGTCGTTAGAGCCTATGGAAAAGCCGTCAAAATGTTGCAGAAAGTCCTTTGCTAATACCGCATTGGAGGGAATTTCGCACATCATGATGATGCGTAGCCCATTGTCGCCGCGTTGTAAACCGTTAGCGCCCAGCAAAGCGATCACTTTTTCCGCTTCGCCCACCGTGCGGGTAAACGGAATCATCACCTCAATATTGGTTAAACCCATTTCGTTCCTGACTTTTTTAATTGCCTGGCATTCCAACTCAAAACACGGCCGAAATTCATCGGCTACGTAACGGGATGCACCCCGAAATCCGATCATGGGATTTTCTTCATGAGGTTCGTAACGGTCACCGCCCAGCAAATTGGCGTATTCATTGGACTTAAAATCCGACATGCGCACGATCACCGGCTTGGGGTAAAACGCCGCCGCCAAAGTGCTGATACCTTCGGCAAGTTTATCCACATAAAAACTCACCGGATCCGGGTACGCGGCGGTGAGACGGGTTATTTCCTGCTGTAAATCGGCTGGCAGGCTGTCGAATTCTAACAACGCTTTGGGATGAATACCTATCATACGGGCGATGACAAATTCCAGGCGCGCTAATCCTACACCTTCGTTAGGAATAGCCGCAAAATCAAACGCGCGATCAGGATTACCCACATTCATCATGATTTTTACCGGCAAAGTCGGCATTTCGTCTGCCTTGGATTGTAATACTTTGTATTCCAATTCCCCTTTGTAGATAAATCCGGTGTCGCCTTCGGCGCAAGATACTGTCACTGGGGTGCCTTCGGGTAATGTTTCTGTGGCATCGCCGCAACCCACCACTGCCGGTATACCCAGCTCTCGCGCAATGATGGCGGCATGGCAGGTACGCCCGCCGCGATTGGTGACGATGGCCGAGGCGCGCTTCATAATCGGCTCCCAATCGGGATCGGTCATATCGGTGACCAACACATCGCCGGGCTGTACCTTGCTCATTTCACCAATGTCGTTGAGTATCTTGGCTTTGCCAGCGCCGATTTTTACGCCAATGGATCGGCCGGTACTGAGGATTTCGCTTTTTTCATTCAACACATACCGTTCGATCATTTGTTTGTCGGCCCGGCTTTTCACGGTTTCCGGCCTGGCTTGCACGATATAGAGTTGATTGTCTTCGCCGTCCAAGGCCCACTCGATATCCATGGCTCGGCCGTAGTGTTTTTCGATGGCGACGGCGTGACTTGCCAGCTCCTGAATCTGTTGATCAACTAAGCAAAACCGCAGCCGCTGCTCATCGGCTACATCCACTACCTTGGTACTCTTGTCGTGCCCAGACTGATCGGTATAAATCATCTTGATCGCTTTAGTGCCTAAACTGCGCCGCAAAATAGCTGGCCGACCCGCCTGCAGTGTTGGTTTATGCACGTAAAATTCATCGGGGTTGACCGCACCTTGCACCACGGTTTCGCCCAGTCCGTAGGCACCGGTGATCAGTACTACATCGCTGAAACCCGATTCGGTATCCACCGTAAACATTACACCACTGGCGCCAATGTCGCTGCGGACCATGTGTTGCACCCCGGCTGACAACGCCACGTCACTGTGCACGAAACCCTGATGAACGCGGTAGGCAATGGCCCTGTCGTTATATAAAGAGGCAAAGACGTATTTTACCGCGGCCAATACATTGTCAATACCCGTGATGTTGAGATAGGTTTCCTGTTGCCCGGCGAAAGAAGCATCGGGTAAATCTTCTGCGGTGGCCGATGAACGCACGGCGACAGTGTCGTTGCCACTTCCCATATGTTGATAATTGTCAATAATGGCTTTTTCCAATGCAGCAGGGAAAGGCGTGTCCACAATCCAACGGCGAATTTTTTTACCTGACTCGGCCAGGGTGACTACATCGTCTACATCCAGTGTTTCCAGCAAGTTATGGATGCGCTGGTCCAAACCTTCGTGTTTTAAAAAATCCCGGAATGCTTCTGCCGTAGTGGCAAATCCTCCCGGTACATTTACACCCGATTGGGACAAATTTTTTATCATCTCGCCCAGGGAAGCGTTTTTACCGCCAACTTTACTGACATCTCCCATCCCCAGGGTGCTGAAATCCAGAACATACTCACTCACCGTGACACCTCATTTAAATGGACAATTTATAAAACCGCTGAATGTTGATACGATAATCCAATAAACGCTGTAAACATTGAGCTATCTCACATATCCAGTGCGTTTTTGCATTTCTCGCCATCTTCGTTGCAACGGCAGGACACGCCGCAACCACCGCCTTCTTCCCGAGCCGGTCCGAATTCCGGATGCCGGCGCGCGTAGCGTCGCGACCAGGCCTGCACAGAGCACCAGGCCAACAGCAAAATCATGACCAACACAATGGAGATCAGATAATTCATCTAGACTATGAACTCCCTAAACCGGCAAACCCCATAAAGATCAATGACAATAAACCGGCCAGCATCACCGTCAAAGCGGCACCTTGCGACACCGACGGCACTTTGGAAAATTCCAAACGTTCCCGCAAGCTGGCCATTAATACTATGGCAATCACAAATCCGCCACCTGCACCTAAACTATAGACCAGTGATTGTACAAAGTTGTATTCGCGAAAAGTCTGAAACAACGCTAAACCCAGAATGGCGCAATTCGTGGTGATCAATGGCAGGAATATGCCCAGGGCGCGAAATAGTGCCGGACTGAACTTTTTCATGCTCATTTCCACCAGTTGCACGGCCGATGCAATGACGGCGATATAGCTGATCAGACGTAAAAATTCGATGTCAAACGCCACCAACAGCATATTGATGAAGTATGCGCAAATGGAACTCACCAACATCACCAGCATCGTGGCGATACCCATAGGCAAGGCAGTATTTAATTTGCCGGACACCCCCAGAAATGGACACAAGCCGAGGAACAAACTCAACACGAAGTTGTTGACGATTAATGCATTTAGGAAAATAAATGATAAGGATTCATTGCCCATGGACTGGCTCCCGCACGGTTTCGGCGTGAGGTGACTGCTTGCGTTCACGCAACCAGTTAAAAAACAACAACCAGCAACCCAACACGAAGAATCCCCCCGGCGGCAGCAACATAATCACCCAGGGCTGAAACTGCTCGCCAAACACCGCAATGCCCAGCAATGTACCGTTACCCAATAACTCCCGGACAGAGCCCAGACACAACAGCGCAATCGTAAAGCCTATTCCCATTCCCGTAGCGTTTATCAAAGTATGTGATAGTGGATGCTTGGACGCATAAGCTTCTGCCCGGCCAAGAATAATGCAATTCACCACGATAAGCTGAATGAATGCCCCCAAGGCGTTATATAAATCTAGG
>JAJDNG010000268.1 GCA_022340845.1 Gammaproteobacteria bacterium
TTGTGTCGGCATAAACATCACGCAGAGCGTTCACAAAAAGATTATTCCTGCTGCGCGTGGTTGGTCTCTACCCGCGGGTCCATTTCAATGGCTGCCTGGCCGGTGCGCGACATGGCGACAAATTCGCCTTGATCTTCGGGAGCAATACTGACGCCGAATACCATGCGGTATAGCGAAAATGATCCCAACAAGCCGAACACCGTGGCGAAATACAATATCAATGACTGACCACCAAACCATTGCATCAATATACCGGCAATAATGGGCCCGGTGGCAGCACCAATGCCATTGAGCAATAACAAGCCCCGGGTCGCGTTCATAACATCATGCGTATCGATGTGGTCGTTGGTATGCGCCACAGCCAACGAGTATACGGCAAAGGAAAATCCACCGTAAAACACGGCGCACAGCAAAAATCCCGCTTTGGAGTGCTCGGCAAAAAAGAAAATGCCCAATGCGGCCAGGACCGTACAAAAGCACACTATCGTCAATACCTTGCGCCGGTCGTGGCGGTCGGACAGATGACCGATGGGCACTTGTAACAGCGCCCCGCCGAATATAACCGCACTCATGAATTGCGCAATACCGGGTTCTTCAAATCCCAGGCTATGGGCATACAAGGCGCCCAGTGCCCAGAACGATCCGTTACCAAGACCGGTGGCCAGTGTGCCTGCCACGCCCAATGGTGATATGGCCAACAACCGACGCAATGGAAGCTTGGGCACTTCCACTTGAGTGGGTTGGGTCAATCGGGTGACGGCGATCGGCACCAGAGCCAGCGAGAAAAATATGGCGCACAATGCCAGCGTGGCCAGGGCGCCGGCGCCGTATATCAGCAAGAGGTATTGGCTGGTGCCCAGAGACAGCAAAGTCACGCTGACATAAGCGCCGAATATTTTCCCGCGGTTTTGCCGATCCAACAGGCTGTTCAGCCAGCTTTCAATCACCAGGTACAAGCCGACCATGCAAATCCCGGTCACCACGCGCAACAACCACCACACCGCAGGATGAACAATCAAGCCGTGCACGATTACCGATACAGTACCAATGGCCGCAAACACGGCGAAGGCACGTATCGGTCCCACTTCTTCGATCAGGCGCGGGCACCAGTACGAGCCCACCACGTAGCCGAGAAAAAAGGCGGCCATCACAATGCCGATGATCATATCGGAGAATCCTTCCATACCGGCATGAATGCCCAGCGTGGTGCCCAATAATCCGCTGCCCAGTAGTAATATGGCCACGGCAAGCAACAAGGAATAAATCGAATAAATTTTGGATAACATGCGTAAAAGATAGCGCTAAGAATTATAAAAGGTCCGTATGCTGACAGCCGGATTATCGGAATAATTGCCTGCGACCAGGGCGCAGTTCAGCAACATTCCAATCCCGCAGAGATGACTATTCCACCACTTCCTCGATAATACTGGAAAGCAATTCATCCACTTTGGACAGGGCGTTGTGGTTTTCTCCATCGTCCTGGTAGAACGGCCGGCGATAGGATAAGTACGTGGTGCCGGGATCGTCGGCCATTTCATAGATCAGTATAGTGTAAGGGCAGAACACGATATTGTGTGGATTGGCTTGCATCATGTCTCGCGACAGTGTGGCGCTGCAGAACTCTATGGCTTCCGCGTTTTTATAAATGGGGCGGGCATCGCCCACATCCTCGCCCGTACGTTGCAACATCTTGCCGATGTAAGAAGTGTTGTTGATTTTGATGCCGCGTTCTTCGATCGCGCTGATCAGGAACGCTTTGATGTCACTGAATTCGCCAAACGCGGTGTAACGTTTGAGGTCTTTAGAGACTTGCGTTTTCTGGTTTATAGGATTGGCGTTGCCCATGGTGTCTGCATGCAGGTAGGTTGCAGGCAATAAAGGTAACAAATACAACAACAGTAAATAGTGTTTGGTGTGCATGGTCTGGTTGGTTATTTATGTCGGTTGCAATGTAAACAGTAATATTAGAAAATTTTAATGTGCTTATTATGTAGGGTTAAACGTACACCTCATTGTGTCATTGACCCTGCCAAAGGAGCCAGAGAAAAACATCCTAAACATTCTATGTGCCAGGATTTTTGCGCTAGATCAATCTACAGGTCAATTTAATTGCATGCAACACTTAAAAGGATATAGATTTGTGACGAGCGTGTTATTTTGATTCGGCGTTGTTTAGCTGTTTAGCTGCGAATTATTCAAGCTGGCGGTTTCAAATTTAGCGTGGTTAATTCTGGATTGGCTTGAAGGGAGGTTGATATGGGGAAAACAATTACTCTAGTGGTATTTAGCGTGTGTGCGGCGATCACTGGCGTCACTGCAACAGCAGGTAATGCCGATAAAGACGCCATAAAGGAAGGCAAACGGTTGACACTGGAATATTGTCAGGCGTGTCATCACTATCAAGGTACCGAGCAGGCCGGCACAGTGGCGCCCCCGTTGCTTGGGATGAAGGGCCGCTTTCCGGACCGCAAAACGCTCTATAACATTATTTATGACCCGCAAGTGGCCATTAAAAAAGATACCATGATGCCGCCGTTTGGCCGTAACGAATTGTTGGCAAAAGACGAAATCGAAAAAGTAATCGATTTTCTATACACGCTTTGACAAGACTAACGATGGCAAACAGACTAACGGGGTGGCATATGATCAGAATCATTAATTCATCTGTAGCGCAAGTAGCGCAGGTAACACAAAAAGTCGCTTGGTATGCAATCGCACTGGCTGTGGTCACGATGTTAAACACGGCGGCGGCCGGCCCGAAAGAGGATTTGGATAAATACCAGGGGTTTTTTAAACAACGGTTTCCGGAGCTGGATTTGGCCGGGCTTGCCAACGGCATGTACAACTTCAGTGAAGACAAGCGCAATCAATATAATGATATTATGGAATTTCCGCCCTACGATGTGGCCGTGGAGGAAGGCAAGGAATTGTATACAACGCCGTTTAAAAACGGCAAGCATTATGCGGATTGCTTTGCGCAAGGCGGTGAAGGTATAGCGCAATCTTACCCAAAGTTTGACAAAGGAACGGGTAAAGTGCAAACCCTGGCAGCAGCCATCAATGAGTGCCGTAAAAACAACGGCGAGGCACCGCTCAAATACCTCAAAGGCAACTTAGTTAAAATTCAAGCCTATATGGCGGAAACCTCCCGTGGCAAACCCATTAACATCCAGGTGCCCGATGACCCCCGGGCTATCGCCGCCTATGAAGAAGGTAAACGAATCTATTTTACCCGCAGGGGGCCAAGGGAGTTCGCTTGCTATCACTGCCATTGGGAGGCATCCGGCATGCGTATCCGGGGTAATGAATTAAGTCCGGCCGTGGGGCAGGCAGCTAATTTTCCGGTGTACCGCTCCAAGTGGGGTGAAATCGGCAGCATCCAAAGACGTTACATCGGGTGCATGCGTAACATTGGCGCGGTGCCGCTGAAGGAGCAAACCGAGGCGATGAATAACCTGGAATATTTTCATACCTATCTAAGCAATGGAGTGCCGATGAATGCGCCGAATTCACGTTTTTGATATGCGGCTGCTATTGACGGAAAAAAGCGGCAACTGATATCCATGGCTAACACGGTTAATCCTGAGGGTACGATGATGAAGAAATTGCAAAGACTGTTTTTGATAAGTGTGGTGATGTGTTTGAGTATGCCAGTATGGGCGGTGGATGAACAACAAGTTCAGCAGACTATTGAAGCGGCAAAAAGCGCGTTTAACAAAGCGGTCGCTGAGCAAGGCGGCTGGATGAGTACTAAAAAGTTACTCAAGGACGCTGAACTCAGCGCGGCCAAAGGCGATCAGCAAAAAGCCCTGGAACTGGCGAATCAAGCCAAGCACGAAGCCGAGTTGAGCTATGCCCAGTCCACAACGCAAAAACAAAAATGGTCGGAACCGGCGTATTTAGATCAGTGAGCGGCTACCGGGCCCGGTCTTCCTGCACGCATTATCGTGGTAGTCGTAAAAAGTTACTGCGTGATAGGCTCTAGTTCCAGTTCCACCCGGCGATTTTGGGCCCGGCCTTCTGGCGTATTGTTGGACGCAACAGGTCGGGTTTCACCATAGCCGACGGCGGCGAGCCTTTGCTGGGCGACGTTTTTCGATTGCAGATATTGCCCCACGGCGAGGGCGCGGCGTTCCGAGAGTTTTTGATTATAGTCATCGGTGCCGGTGCTGTCAGTGTGACCTTTGACAGTGATCAAGGTGGATTTATATTCATTCAATACCAGCACCACCGAATTCAAGGTATTGTGGAATTCAGGTTTAAGTTGGGCGCTGTCAAAATCAAAGGTGATATTGTTTGGCATATTGAGGATGATATTGTTGCCTTCGCGCGTCACACTGACTCCGCTGCCCTGCAGTTGCTGACGCAGCTTGTTTTCTTGTTTGTCCATGTAAGCGCCCACGCCGCCGCCGGCGATGGCGCCGATACCGGCACCGATTAACACCGCTTTTTTACGGTCGCCTTTGGTGGACGTGGCAGCGCCCAATAACGCCCCCGCCACCGCGCCAATGGTGGCGCCGGCGGTGGATTTTGTCGCTTGTTTTTCTCCGGTGTAGGGGTCTGTGGTCATGCAGCCATTGAGCAAGAGGGCTGCGGCGATGCATGCCGCCAAAGGAGTGGGCGTTGCATATGCGCTTTTTTTCATGGGTCACCTTTCTGGTTAGAGTTTGTTAGTGTGTTAATGGGTGTTTTGCTTGGTTGACATCATCCGTAACGCCGATGGATTTGTGCTGAGTGTTACGTAACAACGCCACGCCATTTGGCGGTTGATAGCCATCGGACAACGTTTGCATGAATACAACAATAGCGTTCTCCTCGGCGTCACTCAGTTGTAAGTCGCCTAACTCCTCCTGGTTAACGTTAGTGGTTAGTTCCGCTGGTGGCCAGCATTGTTGTTGTAAAGCATCGGCTTCGGTGGTCAATGGATTTTTACACACGGGTTTGGTATCTCGGGTATTGTAGAAGTTCACCAGGCCTTTTAATGTTTTAAAATACCCGTTATGCATATACGCTTTCACGAATGTCTCGTAGGGCCGTTTATCCACATTGCGCACGGTGGGAACTTTTTGTTTGCCAAGGTTTTCTTCCGCGTATTGCCTGTATTCGTCGCGTTGCGCTAAAAATTCGCCCAATCCCTTGTCAACCCATTGGCGGCCTTGAGGATTAAAATGTTTGGGCATGGTGTACCAGGGATTTTCCGGATTACGCGGCACGCCCAAATTATCGAAGCTGAAGTCGGTGAACAACGGCGGTTCACTGTTGACGCCCGGTTCCATGGGATGACAGGCAGCGCACTTGGCTTTGCCTTTGAACAATTCCATGCCTCGGGTTTCTTCCTCGCTGAGCTTCACCCGCCCGGCGAGATAATAATCGTATTTGGAAGTATAGGGATTAACTGTGGTGGAAGCCTCAAACGCGGCAATGGCGAGCCCCACATATGCATAGGCTTGATCCACTTTATCACGGTCTGTGACGGCAAGCGCTTGCGCTGAGGTTTCACCAGCGCAAGCGGATTGCATATTGTCCGGCCAGGCTATGTCGCAAGCATCGGTCCAAATACTGTCCAGCGACACAGGGTACTCGGCATTGCAGACACGATGGATCACACAGCTGTTATCCGGCAGGGCTTGTTCCAGTGGATTTAAAAACGGCCCCAGGGCTTGATCGGCAGCGGGATTACCTAACTTTTCACCTGTGGCGCGACCATCCCAGAAATTCCCGCCGATGAAGATGGCTTCTTTTTTGTCGAAATGCAATACCGGGCTTGCGGCGGCGTATGCTGCGCTGGGGGGCTTGCGGTTACTGAATCGTTTAATAACGGAACCTTCGTAGGCTGCGCCATGGGCGTTGATGTCGGAGTTGTGCCCGGTCCAACCAGCGGCCGGCAGGTGACAATCGGCGCAGGCCTGATTACCGTTGAGGGATAAATTCTTGTCGAAAAACAGGCTGAATCCTAACTGTTCTTTTGCACTCAATTCGTTGGCGTTGCCCGTGCCGGTCAGTGCCAATAAACACCCTGATGCCAGCGTCATTCGCATGAGCATTGTGTAATCTCCGTGTTCAATAAAATCACTGCGGGAATCAGCCCTGCCGGGCATACGTACAATGTTGAAATACGGTATAAAAAGCCTGCGTAGTCAGCTTTTATTCTGGCAAAAACCGAAAAATTTCTTAAGAGAATTTGATGGGTTTAATGATGCGGATCAATTGCGATCAAGAAATTTTTCAGCATGTACGCAAGCTGTGTCTCAAGGAGTGCAGACGGGGAGGGTGAGGCATTTGAGGGATCGCAATAAACCCCCGACATCGTCGTGCGTATAGCACGTTAGGTTGCCGTAATTGGAAAAGCTGTGAGCAGGGGCGTGATGTTTACGGCATGCTGCGCTTGCTATTCACCCATTTTAACAACGGTTTCCATTGTTCCAGGTCGATTTGTACCGCAGAAGGCGCTAACTCAAAAATGCCCAAACCACGATCGGCTGCGCGGATATAATTTTGTGTATCCCGCAAGGTGGCGATGAATGGGATTTTTAAGCTTTTTAAGAACACCGATAACTTGTGGTAGACCACGGTGTTTTCCCGCACCCGGTTGGCGACCAGGGCGATTTTGACCTCATTGCGCTCGACTTTGCTCAATGCCCGCAGTTCTTTCACAAAATGGGAAGCGGCGCGAATATCCATGGGGGAGGGCAACACCGGCATGATCACGGTTTCCACCCGGCGCACAAAATTGGCTAAGTCTTTGCCGTGGGTTACTGCCGGTACGTCGTAGATGACCACGTCATAACTTTTGGATGGCCGTACGGTTTCGGTGGTGCCGTCAACGCCGGTGATTTCCGGCCGATCCGGCGAGCGGGCGGAAAGCCACTCCAGGCTGGATTGCTGTGGATCGAAATCCACCAGCATGACCTTTTTATCGTCGATCGCGAAATGACTGGCCAGATTGGTTGCTAAAGTGCTTTTTCCGCAACCACCTTTGGCGTTAAGCAGCATGATTGAGCGCATGATTACTCCTTATACCCCTTGGGTTTTTGTCAGTTTTTTTAGATTTTATCGCGATAGCCGCGAAATTTCTCCCATTACAGCTTATTCTTTCAGAAAACCGTTACCTGCGTTCAGCTAAACAACGAAAATTCGCCCAGAGACAACGCTTAATCGTCGAAAATTTGCAGAGATTGCCATATCTTATCGACCGATTGTTGCACATCTTTGGTCATGCGAATGGGCTTGCCCCATTGCCGGTTGGTTTCTCCCGGCCATTTGTTGGTGGCATCCAGTCCCATTTTAGAACCCAGGCCGGACACCGGTGAGGCAAAGTCTAAGTAATCTATCGGGGTGTTTTCAACCATTGTCGTGTCCCGGGCCGGATCCATGCGGGTAGTCATGGCCCAAATGACGTCATGCCAGTCGCGGGCGTTGACGTCGTCATCCACTACAATCACGAATTTGGTGTACATGAATTGACGCAAAAACGACCATACACCTAACATAACCCGTTTAGCGTGGCCTGGGTATTGTTTTTTCATGCTGACTACGGCAACGCGGTAGGAACAGCCCTCGGGGGGTAAATAAAAATCCACGATTTCCGGAAATTGTTTTTGCAAGATGGGCACGAACACTTCATTCAGTGCGACGCCTAAGATTGCCGGTTCGTCCGGTGGCCGGCCGGTATAAGTGCTGTGGTAAATGGGGTTTTCCCGGTGGGTGATGCGCTCGATGGTAAACACGGGAAAGCGTTCCACTTCATTATAGTATCCGGTGTGATCGCCAAACGGGCCTTCGTCGGCTTGTTCCTGCGGATCGATATAGCCCTCCAGAACAAATTCCGCCGAGGCGGGCACTTGCAAATCCGATCCCAGGCATTTGACCACTTCGGTTTTGGCGCCTCGCAACAGCCCGGCGAAAGCGTATTCCGACAAGCTGTCGGGCACCGGAGTGACAGCACCTAATATCGTGGCCGGATCCGCCCCCAGGGCAACCGCCACGGGAAAGCGTTCACCGGGATAGGCTTCACACCAGTCGCGAAAATCCAACGCGCCGCCGCGGTGGGCCAGCCAGCGCATGATCACTTTGTTCTTGGCGATTACCTGCTGGCGGTAAATGCCCAAGTTTTGCCGCTCCTTATGCGGGCCTTTGGTGATCACCAATGCCCAGGTAATCAGCCGGCCGGCGTCCCCGGGCCAGCAGGTCTGAATGGGGATTTGCTCCAAATCTACCTCATCGCCTTGCAGGCAATGCTGCTGGCAAGGGGCTTTTTTGACTTCCTTGGGGCTCATATTGAGCACTTGTTTGAAAATGGGCAGCTTCTCCCAGGCGTCTTTCATGCCTTTGGGGGGATCCGGCTCTTTCAAATAGGCCAGCAACTTGCCCACTTCCCGCAATGCTTCCGTGGACGATTGCCCCATCCCCATGGCTACCCGCTGCGCAGTACCGAATAAATTAGCCAATACCGGAATATGGGATCCTTTGGGATTTTCGAACAACAGGGCCGGGCCGCCGCCGCGCAAAGTGCGGTCGCACACCTCGGTCATCTGCAAATAGGGATCAATCTCCACGCTGACCCGCTTGAGCTGGCCGGTGTTTTCCAGTTGCTGAATAAAATCGCGCAAGTCGTTGTATTTCATTAGTGATTGTTGTTATTGAAAAAAACCAAGCCAAGCATAGCATATCGATTCTATCGGAACACGATGCGTTACGAATGACAAATTAATATTCAACCAAAAGGTTGACAATTGTGTGAGCCATCACTATATTCAACCATATGGTTGATCAATTGAATGAAAACGCATTATCGGAGATTTTAAAAGCGGTTAGCGATACCACCCGCCGATCGCTGTTAACGCAATTGATTCAGCAGGGACCTACGCGGGTGACGGATCTAGCCAGTTTTTACGCTATGTCGCTCAATGCCATTTCCAAACACATCAAAGTGTTGGAAAAAGCCGGCTTGGTTAACCGACGAACCCTAGGCCGGGTGCACTGGATAGAAGCGAATCTGGAGCCGGTTGCGCAGGTTGAACAATGGTTTGCGGAGCTCAAATCGATCTGGGCACTGCGCCTGGACAAACTTGATGAAGTACTGACACAAGGAGAAGACCCCCATGACTGATTTAACCGTTAAAGTAAGCAGAACCATTAATGCGCCCATCGACACAGTGTTTAATGCCTGGTTAAACCCCGAAACACTGTCGAAGTTTATGCTCCCGGCGCCGGGCATGCCTGAGCCCAGAACCGAAGTGGACGCGCGGGTGGACGGCAGGTTTGCAATTTATATGGTGGTGGGGGATCAGGAAATCCCCCATTCTGGAAAGTTTCTGGAAATTGATTCACCCAACAAACTGGTCTTTACCTGGGAATCGCCTTTCTCCACCCAGGGCAGCACGGTCACCATTAGCTTTACCGCCACCGATGACCACCGTACGCAGATTGATTTAACCCACGTCAAGTTCAAAGACGAGGAAGCGCGCGCCAATCACGAGGGCGGTTGGAACCGGATCCTGGAAATACTGGACGAAGTGACAAGTTCGGTTGCTGTTTCCGCTTAAGCGAATGCAATAAGCCGCTAAAGGCGTGAGATAGCACGTCTTGGCGGCTGCCTTTTTAGCGAAGCCGCACACCGCCATGGCGGCGGGCGATTTTTTTGTCCAACCACGAATATCCCAGGAAGCTGCCGATAAAAATGCTCAGTATCATCACGGCGAGTAGCCATTTTAATGCGATGGGATAATCCAGATTCATCGGCGGATTAATCGGCATGGATGATTGCATGACCGGTGGAGCCACCATCGCTTGAGCTTCCTCATCAGGGGTTTGCGGTTGCGCATCTTCAGTGGCTTTTGCTTCGTCAGTCGTCTCAGTTTGTGAACCGGTGGTTGCGGTTTGCTGATCTTTTAAACGGAGTTGGTATTTTTTTTCCACCACGGCCAATTGTTGCTGGCTTTGTTTCAAGGCCGCGGCTTTCTCCTTGAGCTGTTTTTCCAGGCCACTGATGGTTTTTTGCGCCTGGGTTAAGTCGCTGCGGATTTTACCGACGACGGCTTTTTCTTTGTCCGCTTCCGCGCTATTGACAGCCTGGTTTCGCAGTTGCTCCAGCTCTTGTTGCAACTGCTGGTGTTTGGCCATTAATTGCAAATAACTCACTTGGGTGGGTTTTTCGGTACTCAGGTATTTGTTATGCACCCAGCCTTCCTGTCCTTGCTGGGTGCGGACTTTCGCAAATTCGCCATCGGTTTCGACGATTTCCACGACGGCGCCGCTGTTGACAGTGGTGACCAAGACCCCGCGCTGGAATGTCGATGAGAACAACTCCACGGCGATTTTATCCGTTATGAAGGTCGTTTCAGCCCACGCCGCGTGGTTAACCAGCAATACGGTCAGTGAAATGATGGGAATTAAAAAAATCCGTTTCATGGTGCTCCTCTTAAGATGTCATTGGTCAGGCGGCAATGCCGCTGTGGCGCAACAAGGCGTCAATTTTGGGTTCACGGCCGCGAAAGGCAACGAATAATTCCAGCGGTTCACGTGAGCCACCTCGCTCCAGGATGTTATTGAGAAAGGCCTGGCCGGTGGTTTGATTAAAAATTCCGGTTTCCTCAAACTTGGAGAACGCATCGGCGGACAGCACTTCCGCCCATTTATAACTGTAATAGCCCGCGGCGTAGCCGCCGGCAAAAATGTGCGAAAAGCTGTGTTGGAAGCGATTACAAGCGGCAGGGGTGATCACCGCAACCTCCCGGCGCACTTCGTCCAACAACGACTGGATGCGACCGCCTGTTTGCGGGTCGTATTCCCGGTGTAAGCGGAAATCGAACAAGGCGAATTCCAGTTGCCGCACCATTTGCATAGCGGATTGAAAATTCTTCGCCGCCAACAAGCGCTGTCGCAATTCCTCTGGCAAGGGCTCGCCAGTTTGATAATGCGCGGCGATGAGATCCAGGGCGTCTTTTTCCCAACACCAGTTTTCCATGAACTGGCTGGGCAGTTCCACGGCGTCCCAGGCCACGCCATTGATGCCGGATACTTCCAGATAATCTACCCGGGTGAGCATATGGTGCAGGCCGTGACCGAACTCGTGGAACAATGTGGTGACTTCATAATGGGTAAACAGCGCCGGAGTATCGCCCACCGGCGGGGAGAAATTACAGGTCAAGTAAGCCACTGGTGTTTGCATGCCGGTTTTGGTCTTACGCCGGCAAACGCATTCGGCCATCCAGGCCCCCCCGCGTTTGTGGGGGCGGGCATACAAATCGAGAAAAAACTGACCTCTGAGCCGGCCTTGTTGATCTTTTATTTCATAAAACCGCACGTCCTTATGCCAGGTTTCCACGCCTTCGACCTGACGTATGGTCAGCCCATACAAGCGCTTGACGATTTCGAATAGTCCGTTGACGACTTTTGGCTCTGGAAAATAAGCTTTCAGTTCTTCCTGGCTGATGGCGTATTTGTTCTGGCGCAGCTTTTCCGAGGTATACAACACGTCCCAGGGTTGCAGCTCAGGTAACCCGCACTCCTGTTGGGCGAAGCTTTGCAGTTCCTGGTATTCCTGTGTGGCGATGGGCTTGGATTTGGTCGCTAGTTCCTCTAAAAAACCCACCACGCTATCGGTATCCGGGGCCATTTTGGTCGCCAGGGACAACTCGGCAAAGTTGTCAAAGCCCAGCAGTTGCGCTTTTTCATGCCGCAACGCCAGAATTTCTTCCATGAGGGCGGAGTTGTCCCACTGGCCGGCGTTGGGGCCTTGGTCGGAGGCACGGGTGACATAGGCATCGTGCAGTTCTTTGCGCAACTCGCGGTCATCGGCGTAAGTCATGACGGCGAAATAACAGGGAAAGTCCAGCGTCAGCATCCAGCCGGATTGTTGTTCGGCCTGGGCGTTTTGATGCGCCATGGCCATGGCGGACTCGGGTAAGCCGCGCAGCGCGCTAGCGTCAGTGAGGTGTTTTTTCCAGGCCTGGGTGGCATCCAACACGTTGTCGGAAAATTTGGACGTCAGTGCGGATAATTTCTGCTGGATGGCTTTATAGCGGGCTTTTTTATCTTCCGGCAGATCGATTCCGGAGAGTCGGAAATCCCGCAAGGCATCGCGAATGACTTTTTGTTGCGCGGTATCCAACTCCTTAAATTGGGCGCTGTTGGCGATCGTCTCATACGCTTGGAACAATGGGCGGTTTTGGCCCAGTTCAGTGCCGTATTCACTTAACTTGGAGAGACAGGCATTGTGCGCCTCGCGCAGGGCTTCATTATTCATTACCGCATTCAAATGGCTTACCGGCGACCAGGCGTGATTGATTTTATCTTGTAAATCTTCTAAAGGTTGTAGTAGCGTGTCCCAGGTATATTCCTCAGCGGCCAGCAGCGATGCGAGTTGTTCGCGGTTGCCGGCCAGCACGGAATCAATGGCGGGTTCGACATGCTCGGGTTTAATGTGCTGGTATGGCGGTAAATGTTGATAATCTAGTAATGGATTGCTCATGAATTATTCCTGTTACTTATACAATAAAGGCTTTCGCAATAAATTCTTTCGCAATAAAGTCTGCTATGAAGAGTTTTTCACAGGGGCGGTAATCGCCACGTGCATCTATGCAAGATATAGCCCAAGAAAAATTTTAAAAGGGGCAACGCCTTGACTGAATCTACTTTGAGTTCCACGCATCCTTATAACGCGCTGACCCCCGACGTGGTCTTGGATGCGGTGGAAACCACCGGGGTGCTGTGTGACGGGCGTTTGCTGGCGTTAAACAGCTACGAAAACCGGGTTTATCAAGTGGGCGTGGAATCCGGCGCACCGAAAATCGTCAAATTTTATCGCCCCGGGCGATGGTCTACCGAGGCAATCCTGGAAGAACACGGGTTTGCTTTGGAGCTGGCAGAGGCGGAAATTCCGGTGATTCCCCCCACGCGCTGGCCGGATGGCACGACCTTGCACGAATCCCATGGTTTTCGCTTTGCAATATATGAACGCAAGGGCGGCCATTGGCCGGAATTGGATAACGAAGACAATCTGAAATGGCTGGGCCGGTTCATCGGTCGTATCCACGGCGTGGGAGCCCGGGTAGGGTTTGCGCACCGACCGCGCATCGATATCCAAAGCTACGGTTATGATAACGCAGATTATCTGTTGAGTAATAACATCATCCCCCCGGATTTGGAACCGGCGTATAAGACCTTGATGAATGACGTGTTGCAGGCCGTGGAAGCGTGTTTTTCCCGGGCCGGTACACTTACCCCATTGCGGCTGCACGGCGATTGTCACCCCGGCAATATACTCTGGACCGACGACGGGCCGCATTTTGTGGATTTCGACGATGCCCGCAGCGGTCCGGCCATCCAGGATTTGTGGATGTTGTTGTCCGGCGAACCTCAGGAGATGAGCCAACAGCTGGCTCATGTGCTTAGCGGCTATACCCAGTTTTACGATTTTAATCCGCTGGAATTGAACGTAATCGAAGCGCTAAGAACCTTGCGCATGATTCACTATTCCGCCTGGCTGGCCAGGCGCTGGGACGATCCCAGTTTTCCCATTAATTTTCCCTGGTACGGCGGGCCCCGATACTGGGAAGAGCAAATCCTGGCATTGCGCGAGCAACTGGCGTTAATGCAGGAAGCGCCGTTGCAGTGGTTGTAAGGGGGGAAGGTGCAATGAAACGTACAATGGAAGTACGTTTTCGTCGCATGCGGAATTATCCGCTCTCAGGTAACTCCGGAGGTGGAGGAGCGCATTTTTCCACAGGATTTTTCGGGTCCAGTATACCCATGATGGTAATCGGCGGCTGAGTAGCGCCGTCGTGACAGGAATAACAATTGCCGGTGTTGGCTTGCGGCACCGCTGATAGCATATGTTTGATGTTGCGGCATGCGTTGTTGGCGTCGTAATTAGCCAGTGTGGGGTAGGTGGGCAGGGTCCAGTCTATGGGTTGAGTGGTATAAAAATGCCCAAGGCTATTGATTCCAATAAACAGCTTTGGAGTCTTGGTTCGCAATACCGGGTCTGTCGCCCCACTCTGGCAATTATAGCGTTGGTCGTCGCATTCTTCCGGGAATAAGCCTAGGGCGGCATCGGCCAGGGTATACAAATCGCCGGTTTCGGTTTGTTGAACAGCCCCCGCCATGGTGAACAGCGTGGCGGTACCGGGGCTGCCATGGCAAGCGCCGTCAAGGCAGTTTGGTCCCGGAACAATACTGAGATGATAATTGGTATCGGCACCGGCGCTGCTGACAACACCCGTGCTGATGCGCAAGTATTTGGGGTCATCGAATTCGGATAAATTCTCGAACACCGTTGGCGGTATCGCAATCTGATGACAAAAATTACACGAGCCGGGCACTGTGGGTGCAACCGGTCTGGGCATATACACGACTCTGGTATTGCCGAGACCGTCCTGATAGCGTAATGCTGGAAAAGCGTTCGTGGTAATGGGCTCGGTGCTGTAAAAATTACCATAAGC
>JAJDNG010000271.1 GCA_022340845.1 Gammaproteobacteria bacterium
AACGGCGAACTATTGCAGCAAAACCTGGTGGATGAGCTAATCGTCTACATGGCGCCTGTTATTATGGGCGATGCAGCAAAAGGTTTATTTACCTTGCCCGGGTTGGAAACAATGCAAGACCGTATCGATTTACACATAAACGATATCCGCGCCGTAGGCCGCGATTGGCGCATTAGCGCGGTTGTTAAAAGGTTAATCTGATGTTCACCGGAATCATCCAAGCCATCGGCAAAATCGACACCGTGGAAGCACGCGGCGGCGATGTGCGCATAGTCATAGACAGTGGCAAGATGTCCATGGCGGACGTTAACCTGGGCGACAGTATTGCGGTGAATGGTGTGTGCCTGACCGTGGTGGAAAAGACCGCTAAGGGATTCGCCGCGGATGTTTCCAACGAAACCCTGGCCCGCACGACCTTAAAACAATTGCAGGCAGGCAGCAGCGCCAACCTGGAAATGGCGTTAACGCCCTCGGTCAGGATGGGAGGTCACATCGTCAGCGGGCACGTGGACGGCGAAGGGGAAGTGCTCAAACGCTGGAGCGATGGCCGTTCGGAAAAATTTCAGTTCCAGGCGCCGGATCCGCTGGCCAAATACATTGCCGAAAAAGGCTCCATTTGCGTGGACGGTATCAGTCTCACCGTAAACAAGGTCGACGGCGCGCGGTTCGAACTCAATATTGTGCCGCATACCTTGCAGGAGACCACCATGGGGGAGTTTCAGCCAGGCAGGAAAGTAAATCTGGAAGTGGATATAATAGCGCGATACCTGGAGCGCTTGATTCTAGGCGACAAAGCGGCCGATCCTACGGCAGGCGGCGTCGATAAGCAATTTTTACAAGACCATGGTTTTACTTAAGGTTTTATTGAAGGTGTTAACTGAGGTGTGATAAAAGCCGTATGCAATTGAACAGTATCGAAGACATTATAGACGATATCCGTCAGGGAAAAATGGTCATCCTGATGGACGACGAGGACCGCGAAAACGAAGGTGATTTGATTATGGCGGCGTCCATGGTGCGCGCGGTAGATATCAACTTCATGGCCCGCTATGGCAGGGGGTTAATCTGTTTGACGCTGACCAAGGATCGTTGCCAGCGTTTGAACCTGCCGTTAATGGTCAATAAAAACGCCGCCGCATACGGTACCAATTTTACCGTATCCATAGAAGCGGCCAGCGGCGTGACCACCGGTATTTCCGCCGCTGACCGAGCCACCACCGTGCAAGCGGCCGTAGCGCCCGATGCCAACGAAAACGATATCGTGCAACCGGGCCACATATTTCCCATCATGGCCCAACCCGGCGGGGTATTAACCCGTGCAGGTCACACAGAAGCCGGTTGTGATTTGGCTCGCATGGCCGGACTGGAGCCGGCGGGGGTTATCGTAGAAATTCTCAATGAAGACGGCAGCATGGCCAGGCGCGCCGACCTGGAAGCATTCGCCCAGGAATTCGGCCTTAAAATAGGCACCATTGCCGATTTAATCGATTATCGGTTGCGCAAAGAACGTAACCTGGAACGGGTCGCCGAATGCAGTATGAAAAACCACATTGGTGAATTTAGTTTGATTGCATACCGGGATTTGATCAACAACCTGGTGCATTTTGTCTTGGTCAAAGGCGAAATCAGGGAAAAAGAACCGACTCTGGTTCGTGTCCACATGCCGCACTACCTGAACGATGTATTGGGCATGAAGCGCAGCGATACCGGCTGGCCGTTGGAAGCGGCCATGCAACGGATCGAAGAGGAAGGCAAAGGTGTCATCGTCATGCTCAACAAATCCGATGCCCAGGAAGAAGTGGTTTCACAGATTATTGAGTGTCAAAAGCAAGACCAGGGCAAACCCTTACATAAAGCCGAAGCCAGCCCGGATTTACGCACTTACGGTACCGGTGCGCAGATATTACTGGATTTGGGAGTGCGCAAAATGCGGGTATTAAGCGCGCCCAAACGCATGCACGGCTTGTCCGGCTTCGGTCTGGAAGTGGTGGAATATATTGCGGAGTAAACTGCCGGTCCTCCAGTTCGAGGAGAGATTCTCGAAAACGGACTTTTACTCCATTTCCTGGGGGCCGGGTGAATCAACCTGAGTCACAGACAACAAACAAAAATGGAACATTATTATGAATAATATCAACGAAATCGAAGGTGAGTTAATCGTACGCGGCGCGAGATTCGGCGTTTTGGTGTCGCGTTTCAACAGTTTTATCGTGGACAGCCTGCTCAAAGGCGCTATCGATACTTTAAAGCGGCACGGCGCCGAAGATAAAAACATTCAGATCGTGCGTGTGCCTGGCGCCTTCGAAATGCCGTTAGTCGCGCAACGCATGGCGGCAAAAGATCAATACGATGCCATCATCGCCCTGGGTGCCGTCATCCGCGGCGGAACACCGCACTTCGAATACGTGGCCGGCGAGTGCACCAAAGGCTTGGCCGGCGTATCAGCCAAACACGACATACCGGTTGCCTTCGGCGTGCTTACGGTGGATACCATTGAGCAAGCCATCGAACGGGCGGGCACAAAAGCGGGTAACAAAGGCGTGGAAGCGGCAATGTCCGCCATTGAAATGGTCAGTCTCATGCATTTGCTGGACTGAAATCGGGATCGTTTTATTAAAAATATAGATTGAGTTGGTATAACCATTATGAGTCGAGCCCGCCATTTAGCGCGCAAGCGCGCCGTCCAGGCACTGTATATGTGGGAGTTAACCGGCGGGGATGTGTCGGATATAGAGTCACAATTTCTGGTAGAGCACGATATGAAAAATGTCGATCTCAAATACTTTAAGGAATTGTTGCACCAGGTCCCGGCTAAAGTAGAGGAACTGGATGAGCACATATCGCCATTGTTGGACCGTCCCTTCAGTGAACTCGATCCGGTGGAATGCGCCATCATGCGCTTGGGAGTGTATGAATTCCAGCACCGCATCGATATTCCCTATAGGGTAGTCATCAACGAAGCGGTGGAGTTGGCAAAGATATTTGGCGCCGAAGAGGGCCATAAATACGTCAACAGCATCCTGGACAAAGTCGCCAAAAAATTACGCAGCGTAGAAATCAACGCAAGAAAGTCATCTTCGCGCCAATAAGCTTTTCATTGCTATGTCGCTGACTGAATTCCAATCCATACGCGACTATTTTTCCAAACAAACTGTGCAGCGGCCTGACGTCAAATTAGGTATTGGCGACGACTGCGCCTTGCTGTCGGTGCCTGAAAATAAAGTGTTGGCCGTCTCCGTAGACATAATGGTCAGTGGCGTGCATTTTCCGGAACAAACGGCAGCTGAAGACATCGGTTATAAATCCCTGGCGGTGAGTTTAAGCGATCTTGCGTCCATGGGCGCCGAGCCCGCCTGGGTAACCTTGGCCATCACAACACCTGCGATGGATGAAGCCTGGCTGACCGATTATTGCCGGGGATTTTTTAGCTTGGCGGATGCCTATGGCGTGCAATTGGTCGGCGGGGATACCACCCACGGTCCCTTGACGATCACCACCCATGTGGGAGGATACGTTGCAAGACATCAGGCGCTGCGCAGAACGGGTGCAAAACCGGGGGATTTGGTCTTTGTCACCGGCACCATAGGCGAGGCCGGCTTGGGACTGAAGATAAAGCAAAAACACCTGGAATTACCGCCACAATATCAACACCTCTCAGCCAGGTTGATCGAACGCCTCAATCGCCCCACACCTCGCGTCGAAATTGGACAGGCTTTACTGGGAATTGCCACATCAGCCATCGATGTATCCGACGGCGTGGCCGCTGATTTAAATCACATATTGGAAGCCAGCGGGGTAGGTGCGCGACTGGAAGTGCAACAACTGCCGGTGTCTGAATGTTTCTCCACCGTTTTCGAGCAAGTCGGGGGTTGGGCGCAACCGCTGGCCGCGGGTGATGACTATGAACTGTTGTTTACCGCTTCCGAAGAGTCGAAAAACGAGCTACATCAAATGGCCGCTGAATATAACTGTGCTATTACCTGTATAGGCCAAATTGAGCAACAGCCTGGATTAAGGTGTTACATAGATTCCACATTGCTTGAGTTAGAGAGCATGGGCTATGAACATTTTAAATAGACTGTGCTGTGAAAAGAAATTATTTAGACAATAGCGGGCGATCCTTATAAAATCCATGTCAGTCAAACCTTCTGCAATCATAAAAAACCCAATTCATCTGCTAGCATTTGGATTCGGTAGCGGATTATCTCCGGTTGCGCCGGGAACTTTCGGCACTCTGGTGGCTATCCCGATTTACCTGGCACTCATGTATTCGGCAAACTCGCTTGTCTATCTGCTGGTTGTAATTTTATTCAGCCT
>JAJDNG010000024.1 GCA_022340845.1 Gammaproteobacteria bacterium
CGCGGCAAGATTGGTACGATATAAATCCAATTGTGCGAGGATATCGCCGTCTTCCTTGGAAAGCCAATACACAAATCCGCCTACGTCGGCAACCACAATAGAATTATCCACGCTAGCGGGTGTCACTAGATACCGATCCGCTAACTTTTCCTGCCGCCACAGGGTGGCTCCGGAATTAATATCCAGGCCCCAGACAAAGCCTTGTTCATCGGTGACGTAGATTTGCTTATCATCGGCCGCAACACCGGTGTAGGAAGACATGTCCCGGCTCCAAACCAGGCGGCCTTCATCTAAGGACACGGCCGCAATTCTGCCTTGGTACGATGCTACATAAACCGTATTCTCGTTGACCGCGATCAAACCGTCTATGTCCGCAATGCGTTCCAAATCAGTCCGCCCGCTGGGAACGGCAATGGCCACCTCCCAGATTACTTTTCCGGACTCAATGTTATAGGCCACCAGTTCCCCGGTGGCAAAACCTACCAATAATTTATCTTTGACAATACGCGGCCGGCTGCTGCCACGTAATGTTAATGCCGGAATCTCCCTTCCATCGACCCAGAGTTTATTGCCGCTGTCTTTGGCCAGCGCAAAAATTTTGCCGTCTACGGTCTGAACAAAAATCTTGTCGCGGTAAACAATGGGCTCGGCCAACACTTCGCTGGAGACTTTTTGCCGCCACAATGGTTCTCCACTGCCGTCCGCAAGCGCAATGATTTCCGCTTTGTCATTGGCGACGACGACGATACCATCACCATAACCCGGACCGGCGGCGATTCGCTCATCCGTATCGATTTGCCACAACACATCTCCGGACACCAAATCCATTGCCCCCACGTGGCCTTCCGCGTTGGCAACATAAATCTTGTTGCCGACCACTTTAACGGGTAATTGGCTCTGCTGATGGTGGTTTTTTTCACCGACTTGAGCGACCCACTGCGTGGCGATTTTGATTTTCGCTTTGACGGGATCCGGCGGAGCAATCATGTATTTCGGGGGGCTGGTGCACGCCGTTAGCAACAACATCGCCACGTACAATGCTAAACACGACGCAAAAAAACGGTAAGTCAATCGCATATCAGGAATTTTCCACCTCAGTCGCGGGCAGACCCAAATCATCCCGCTTCATTTCGATATAACGGCGCGCGCGGGAGGTCGGTTCCAGACCTTGCAGCGCCAGATCATAATGGGTTTTGGCCTGTTTAGGGTCACCCTTGGCAACATAAATATCGCCTTTGAGTTCATCATAAGCCGGCGCGAATTTGCCCGCATCGGCAATGCTCAACAATTGTAACGCCTCGTCATCCTTACCTTCAGCGTGAACAACGCGAGCCAGGCGCAAGCGCGCAATCAGTTTGATTTCTTCCTGTTTGGCGTTGTCCAAAGCCCACTGCAGATGGGATTTAGCCGCCGCCAGGTCGTTTTCATCCACTTTGATTTTTGCCATTGCCAGCGCCGCCAATTCGCCATAAGCGGTATCGGAATATTGGCCCAGAATGGCAGCGCCCTTGTCCGCGGCTTCCACATTTTTGTCTTGTTTTAAATCTTGCACCATGGCCTCGTATTCGGCTGAGGCTATTTCCGCGTGGCTATGACGTTGATCCAGCCAGGTCTTACCCCCGTAAATCACCGCCACACCAATTAACACACCGCCCAGTACGGACTTGCCGTTCTCTTTCCACCATTTTTTCAGCGCTTCGACTTGTTCTTCTTCCGTTGCGTATACGTTCACACTCTTCTCCGATTAGTAATGTTTTCTTAAACTGTCCGTTCGTTCGCGTTTTAAGGTCCGCGTTTCTTTGATTCTATATGGCCATCGATTCTATGTGAGCATCGATTCTATAAAAAAAGCGATTCTACAAAACTATCGTATATTTGAAACAAGGTTTGACAATTGATTTACCAACTCTTCTTCCGACATATGTTCCTGTGGTTTGTCCTCACGCAAGTATTTCACGGCGGTTGTTTCACTGCTGAGTTCATCTTCACCGATGATCAGGGCGACTGTGGCACCGCTTTTGTCCGCTTTTTTAAACTGACTTTTCAGTGAACCGCCACCGCAATGGTTTACCACGCGCAAACCGGGAAGCCGTTTGCGCAGAGTCTCCGCCAATATCATGCCCTTGATAACAGCATCGCTGCCGTCCACGATCAAATATGCATGCGGTAAATGCTTGGGTTCAACGAGGTCTTTGACCAATTCAAACAAACGCTCCATCCCGATCGCAAAGCCTGCCGCGGGCGTGGGCTTGCCTCCCAGATGCTCCACTAAGGTGTCAAACCTGCCGCCGGCACATACCGCGCTTTGCGCGCCCAGTTTGTCGGTTTTCCATTCAAACACTGTTTTGCTGTAATAATCCAATCCCCGCACCAGACAAGGATTCACAGTGTAGCTGATTTGCGCTTGCTCCAGAATGCGGATCAAGCCGGCAAAATGCGCTTTGGACTCCTCGTCCAGATAGTCCGACAGTTTTGGCGCATCGCCAATCAGTGCTTGCATGTCCGGATTCTTGCTGTCCAGAATTCTCAGCGGGTTGGTGTGCAGCCGCCGTTGGCTGTCAGCGTCCAATTGCTGCAGATGTGCTGAAAAATAGTCCACCAGCTTATCGCGGTACACAGCGCGGTTTTCACTGGTGCCCAACGAGTTTATTTCCAATGTCAAATCATACAATCCCAGGGCTTGCCACAAGCTCGCGGACAGTAAAATCAATTCCGCATCGATATCCGGTCCACTAAAGCCGAAGGTTTCCACGCCCACTTGATGAAACTGACGGTATCGACCTTTTTGTGGCCGCTCGTGCCGGAACATGGGACCGGTATACCAGAGGCGTTGAGTTTGGTTGTGCAACATGCCGTTTTCGATACACGCCCGCACGCAACCTGCCGTGCCCTCGGGGCGCAGGGTCAGGCTATCGCCGTTGCGGTCACTAAAAGTATACATTTCCTTTTCGACGATATCGGTAACCTCACCGATGGAGCGGGCGAACAAATCGGTTTGCTCCAGCAACGGCGTGCGCATCTCGCAATAGCCGTATGCGGCCAATATCCGCCGAATTGCCTCTTCGATGACATGCCAATACGGAGTTTCGTCCGGAGTAATGTCTTTCATGCCCCGGATGGCTTGGATCATTTTGGACAACGCTTATTTCCCCGTTAATAATTCTTGGAAAGACTATGATTTATTCTGTAGCGCTTGGTATCAATGCGATCGATTCTAAATCGTCAGCCGATTGATTGTTGTATGGAAACCTGCTGTTCGGCATGGGCCGGTTGCTCGGTTTGGCTGTGTGCCCTGTAATCCGGATTTTGCTGGCGTTTTTTAATTTCTTCGCGAATCACCCGTTCCAGTTCATCCACCAATTGCTGCTCATCGACTTTATGGTCCGGTTTGCCGCCGATGTACAATAGATTGGGCTGGCCACCGGTCAATCCGATATCCGCTTCCCGCGCCTCACCCGGCCCGTTTACCACGCAACCGATCACGGCCACGTCCAAAGGCTCGAGAATGTCTTCCAAACGCTGCTCCAACGCATTAACAGTGGAGATAACATCGAAGTTCTGCCGTGAGCAGGAAGGACAAGCGATCAAATTGACGCCTTTATTACGTATGTGCAAACTCTTTAAGATATCAAAACCCACTTTAATTTCTTCCACCGGATCGGCCGCCAAAGAAACCCGTATGGTGTCACCGATACCTTCCGCTAATAACATACCCAGGCCAATGGCAGATTTGACCGCGCCGGAACGAAACCCGCCTGCTTCGGTAATCCCCAGGTGTAACGGCTGATCGATTTGTTGCGCCAGCAACCGATAAGCCATGACCGTCATGAATACATCGGAAGACTTCAAACTCACTTTGAAGTTCTGGAAATCCAGCTTGTCCAAAATCTCAATATGGCGTTGGGCGGATTCCACTAACGCCTCTGGTGTGGGTTCGCCGTATTTTTTTTGTAAATCTTTTTCCAGCGATCCGGCATTCACGCCTATACGTATAGGTATATTATTGTCCCGCGCGGTTTCCACCACGGCCCTCACACGGTCTTCGCGACCGATATTACCGGGATTGATACGCAGGCAATCCACTCCCAGTTCGGCCACTCGTAAGGCGATTTTATAGTCAAAATGAATATCGCTGATTAGCGGTACAGTCACCTGTTTGCGAATTTCACCGAATGCATCAGCGGCGTCCATGGTCGGCACCGAGACGCGCACGATATCCGCTCCCACTGCTTCTAATGCGCGAATTTGCGCCACGGTGGCTGCAACATCCGTGGTTTCGGTATTGGTCATGCTTTGCACGGCCACCGGCGCCCCATCCCCGATAGGCACATTACCGACCATAATGCGGCGGGATTTGCGCCGCTTAATTTGGTAGCTGGATTGCATACGAATTTCCTGTTGGTTCGTTATTTGTTGTTCGTTATTTGTTGTTCGTTATTCGTGCTTAGCGGTTGGACGTATCATCAGTTGAATTCAACGTAAACCGGGCGACTTCTTGTTTGCCCTGGAATTTAGAAAAGTCGAACGGCTCGCCGTTGTAATTCAGTTCCACGCCGGGGCCGTAGCCAATCAACACTTGAAAAGGGGCTACGCCTTCCACTTCTTTGGTTGCGCCCGCCACGCCTAAGCTGCGAATTAAACGCCTACCGGTGGCATCGCGAATATCTACCCAGGAATCGGCATTGAAATGCACTTCGATATTTTCCTTGGGCAAGTCAGCGTAAGTGGACAATCCTTTTTCATCCAACGCGGTTACGACTCCGGGATCGCCGCGTTCCAGCTTTTTTAACTCCAGAGGTACGGTGATCCGCTCCGGTTGGGCGTCAGCGGATTGCGGTTTGGACTCAGTTATGAACTGTGGTTTGGATTGTGCCGACACATCCTGTGCGCGTTGCGGTGATTGGATTTGAGTGACTTCAGGCGATGGCGTTTCTACTGACGCCGCTTGCGGCGCCGCAGACAATTCCGGCGCAGACGCGACAGGTGATTCATCCAGCGACGCGATTTCGGTTTCGTCGCCTCCTGTAAACACCACAATCCAGCTAACAACGCCCAAAACAAAAATGGCAACCGACAACGTGACAAATCGTTTGACACTAGCCGGGTGGGAGTTGGCCGCAATACTAAAATGCTTGGGCAACGACTCGGCGATTCTGCCCATGCGGCCCGGTACCGGCTCAGGCAGTTTGTCGATTTTTGGGGTTTCCGGTTCGTGGGTTTTGGTAAATTCCTGCACCAACTGGTCCGGCGACAAATGCACCAGTTTAGCGTAATTGCGAATATAGCCGGCAATAAACACGGGGCTCGGTAAATGTTCTTCATCATCCTCTTCAATAGCCCGGATGTATTTTTCGTCGAGCTTCAACCAGCGCGCCACTTCGGACCGCTCGATATTACGCTCCTTACGGGCCGCTTCTAAACGTCGCCCTGCTGTTAACGCTTCAAGGTGTTCTACTGATTCGGCAACCATCGTTCGCTCCTCAGGGGGTCTCTTCTAACCACCGTTTAAATTCCAAGGAATCAGGGTATTGGGTTTGCAGCAACTTCGCATACCGCGCTTCGGCTTTATCATCCCCTAACTTTCGTTCTGTTTGAATGCCCAACCACAGACTCTTGGGCGTATACTTGGAAACTTCGCCAAAACGCTGTAAATACGCTCTGGTCGACATATAGTTTTCCTTTTGATACATCACATCCGCCATTTCCGACAGCGCCAGTGGCAACTTCGGATTGATGCTAAGCGCACTTCGCAAATATTGTTCGGCTTTTTCCAAATCCGGTATTTGTTTTGCACAGGCGCCGGCGTTCTCCATTGCCCGCTCGGGTGTTTTATAGCGCGGTGTTTCAATGGCTTTAGCGAAATATTTGTCTGCTTTTTTGTATTCGCCCTGCCGGCACAAGAACACACCATAGTTATTATAGTTACCACCGTCGTGCGGCGCCAAATCAATCGCTTCGCGGTAGTGATGTCCGGCTTTATCGTATTCCAATAAGCGTTCGTAGACCAACGCCAAAGCGCTGTGCACATCAGCGTAATCCCGTTTGGCCTCCACCGCTTTCTGCAACTTCTCCAGCGCGTCTTCGTAGCGACCTTGGCGCATATAACCTATACCCAGCTGTAAGTTGGTGTCTGCGGCCTTAAAATTCTTGTCATCTTTATCCATCCCGGTTGACGCACAACCATTTAGCAACACAAAAATAATGGACAATACTGAAACGGAACGAAACCAATGACTCTTCAAGATCGTAGCAAATCGCATAAATGCTCTATGCATCAAGCTACCCCTTGCCGCAAACTGACTTGTTTTTGGGTGCGTTTACTGCGGTCCTTCACCTTGCCAACCAACTGCCCGCAAGCCGCGTCGATATCATCTCCGCGGGTTTTACGGGTGATGGTCGTCAATTTATTTTTTATCAATATTTCACGGAACCGCTCCAAAGCTTGAGGTGTGGAGCGTTTGAAATCCGAACCCGGGAATGGATTAAACGGAATAAGATTGATTTTAACGGGCAAATTGCGCAGCAACTTAACCAGTTCGCGGGCATGTTCGGGCTTATCGTTGAACCCGTCTATCATGACGTATTCTATGGTAATGCGTTTACCCGGATCGCCGCGTACATAACGCACACAAGCATCAAGCACTTCCGCCAGGGGGTATTTTTTATTCAGCGGCACCAAGGCGTCACGTAATGCGTCATTGGGTGCGTGCAGTGATAACGCCAAAAACACGTCGGTGGACTCACGCAGACGATTGATTGCAGGCACTACGCCTGAGGTGCTGATGGTGATTCTTCGCTTGGATAAGCCATAAGCAAAATCATCTAACATGAGGTTGATGGAATTCATGACATTGTCGAAATTGAGCAATGGCTCACCCATCCCCATAAACACGACGTTGGATATTATGCGCAGACCTTTTGGGTCACGCCCCAGGGCCTTGTTGGCCACCCACATTTGCCCGATTATTTCATGCACGCTCAAGTTGCGGTTGAAACCCTGGCGGGCGGTGGAACAAAATGTACACGCCAAAGCGCAGCCGATTTGGGTGGACACGCACAAGGTACCGCGGTCGCGCTCGGGAATAAATACTGTCTCCACGTGATTGCCGCTGTCCATTTCCAACACCCATTTGCGGGTGCCATCATCCGACGTGGAGTCCACGACTATTTTGGGGGCTTTGATGCTGGCCAGCTCTTCCAATTGCGCACGTAGGGATTTGCTTAAATTGGTCATGCTTTGTATATGGTCCACGCCGTATTGGTGCAGCCATTTGATGACCTGGGAAGCACGAAAAGGCTTTTCACCTAATTGCTCGAAAAAGGCTTCCATATCTTGCCGGGTTAAATCCAGTAAATTGATTTTTTCGCCTGAAATCACGCAGAGTCTCTCAAATACTTACCAGTTTGCCTGCAAACATTAACGAGTCCGGGGACAAAGTTCGTTGTCGCTAAAAAAATAAGCCACTTCGTTCTTGGCCGTCTCCGGAGCATCGGAGCCGTGCACGGCGTTTTCGTCTATCGTCGTGGCAAAGTCCGCACGGATAGTCCCCGCTGCGGCCTCTTTTGGGTTGGTGGCACCCATAATTTCGCGGTTTTTGCTGATAGCGTTTTCACCTTCCAGAACCTGGATCATGACAGGTCCCGAGGTCATAAATTCCACCAGGTCATTAAAAAAAGGCCGTTCTTTGTGTACCGCATAAAATCCCTGCGCTTGTTCCTTGCTCAGATGTGCCATTTTCGCCGCAATGATTTGCAATCCTGCATTTTCAAACCGGCGATAAATTTCGCCTATGACGTTGCGCGCCACAGCATCCGGTTTGATGATAGACAAAGTACGTTCTGTTGCCATGTAAATACTCCAATGATTAGCTTTTGATTTTATTATGAATACTGCTATTGGGACAGATCTCGATGAGGTAAGTTCTTACAGTAAACTAAACGTGCGATTATACACGGTTTTAGAAGGTTAAACCTAGTGATATCAAACTCAGCGGCATCCGCAAACCGCGGTTGCCGTGCGGTCAGGCAACAGGATCGAAGGGATACAGACTAATTGCAGGAATTGTCAGGCGTAAGCCGATCAAGCTAAACCGTCAAACCGTCTACGGTAACTTGACCCGGCAGATTCACCCTAGTAACGCATTTTGCATTTCTTTGATTTCGTCGCCTTTTTCTTCCATATCCACGACGGAAACCTCGGTATCCAAACCGAGTTTGGCGAAGGCAGGTACATTGGACCATTCCACCGAGGCCAAATAGTGATCTTCGCCCACATAACTTTGTAAATTAGCGACAGTCACCAGATCAGCATAATCCGCAGCACCATCGTGGGTGCGAGTCAGGTTTTCATGTTCCGCAGCCGCGTCCACAATGGCATCGGGAAACTCCCATTTGCCCAACATGGCTTTGCCGATTTCGCCATGTGTACGGCGAATAATGGCGTCGAGCATGGCTTCATCTTCCAGCAGTTGCGGAATATCTTCCGCACGCTTGATGATAGGCAACGCGCCAATATCATGCACCAGCCCCGCTAACAAGGCCTGATCCGGCTTTAGCCGGGCGAACGTGGCCAACGCATGACAAATGGCGGCCACTTGGGAGCTGTGTTGCCAAAAATGGCGAAATTTTTTGTCTGACAATTCGGTGGTCGGTTGAAACATTTGCTGAACAATCAAGCTGTTAACCACGTTTTTCACCATAGTATTGCCCATGCGAACCACGGCGGCTTCTACGCTGTCAATTTCCCGGCTGCCACGTACCAACGGGCTGTTGGCCACTTGTATCAACCGAGCGGTCAATGCTGCGTCCGTTATTATCACTTTGGCAAGTTTCGCCGAAGTCATATCCGGATCTTCTACGGAGTCACGGACTTTTAACGCGATTTCCGGCAAGCTGGGTAACACCAATTTGTCGGTGGCCACCTCGTCCATCAATTCGCCAATTAACTGTTCTTGGAGATTGGCATTCATTAAATTTGTACCTTATATCTGTGTGAATGAATCCTTCGCTACTCGAAGCGAAGATCGTGCCAATAGAACAGACCAATCGCTGCTTTAAAACCCGCTTTTTTCGATCACAGCCACGGATTTCACCTGAGCCCAGACAGATTTGCCCTCCACCAGGTGTAATTCATTGACGGAACGTTTGGTCAGGCGGGCCAATAGTGGCGATGCACCCACTCGAACCCGCACCAGTGCCAGCCCCGGATGGCGGTCGTCACTGACCTGCTCGACGACGGCCGGTAAGATATTCTGTATGCTGGTTCCCGTAACTGGCTGAATGGCCAGACTGACGTCCCGGGCCAATACGCGCACTCGGATGCGATGGCCCAACGGCACTCCCTGGTCCCGGGCCCACAGACTACCCCCCGCGAATTCACAACGGGCAAGCTGCCAGCGCTCGTCCCGTTCACCCACCGCCGCTTCCAATACAACACCCGCCTCCTCGCCCATCTTAACGGGCAAATCCAAGCCCGCGAGGGTTTCAGTCAGCGCTCCGTCCGCCACCACCCGGCCACTTTCCATCACCACAATATAATCAGCTAATTGCGCCACCTCGTCGGCCGAGTGCGTGACATACAATATCGGAATCGACAAGGCGTCATGCAATTCTTCCAGGTAGAACAATATTTCGTTTTTGCTTTTCTGATCCAATGCCGCCAAAGGTTCATCCATTAATAACACGTTAGGACTGCACAACAACGCCCGCGCTATGGCCACCCGTTGGCGCTCACCGCCGGACAATTTCTCCGGTGCCCGCGCCAACAACGCGCCAATACCCAACCAGTCCACCGCTTGTTCGATACTGATTTTGCGCGCATCGGGCGCTAGCCGGCGAAAGCCGTATTCCAGATTTCGGCGAACGCTCATATGGGGAAACAAACTGGCCTCCTGAAAAACATACGCCAGTGGTCGGCGATGTACCGGTAAAAACCGGGTCGCGTCTTGCCATACGGTACCGTCCACGCGCAACTCACCCCGTGCGTTTTGCAGCCCGGCAATGCACCGCAACAAAGTGGTTTTCCCCGACCCCGAATGACCGAATAATGCCGTAACGCCGCGGGCCGGCAGTTGCAGATCCACATCCAAAGAAAAATCACCTAATCGGGTTTTAAGGCGCGCCAGGATCTCACCGCTCACAAATGGTACCCCCGGTTGAGCCTGCCATTGACCCGATACAAAACCAGTAATACCAGAAAGGCAAAGCCAATCATGCCGGCGGACAGCATGTGCGCTTGATCATATTCCAGCGTTTCCACATGATCGTAGATGGCCACCGACAATACTTTGGTTTCACCGGGGATATTACCGCCTATCATCAACACCACGCCAAATTCGCCCACCGTATGGGCAAAAGTCAGTACAGTGGCGGTTAAAAAGCCAGGCCGCGCTAACGGTACGGCCACTGTGATAAAACGGTCCCAGTAGGAAGCCCGCAACGTAGCCGCCACTTCCAGCGGCCGACGGCCAATGGTTTCAAAGGCGTTTTGCAGAGGCTGTACCGCAAATGGCAGCGAATAAAGCACCGAGGCCAGCAGTAATCCTTCAAACGTAAACGGCAACACCCCCAATCCCAGTGATTGCGTCAATTGGCCGACCGGGCCATTGGGGCCCAATAACAGTAACAGATAAAATCCCAGAACCGTCGGTGGTAATACCAGCGGCAATGCCACTATGGCTGCAAGCGCTTGCTTGTACCAGCGGTCATTCAGGCTCAGCCACCAGGCCAATGGCGTGGCCAGGATCAGCAAAGTGATGGTAGTGAGACTGGCCAATTTAAAACTTAAAATCACCGGTTGCCAATCGAAGCTCATACGTAGCATTCCTGTTGTTTATCGCGTGACCGGGCCCCGAAAAACCATACACCGTAATGACATGCCAGGCCGCTTGTTCGGCTTTAAGAGTCCGTCAGCCCTGCGCGGTACCATACGGCACGCTGTTTGCCACATTGTGGATTCGCCCGCTGACGAACTCCCGTGAATAATGCCCCACAGGAATGACGGAAGAGTCGAAATAGTTTACCTGCAAACGCTTAAAATGAAACTTTATGTAACCTTACCGCTCTAATGCAACAGCGAATTAAAACCGGTAAAGCTCTGCTATGCCGGTTCTTGCTTCGGTAAAAACAGTGGTAATAACTGCTAAATTGTGGTTAAATCACAACATTGTACGTAATCTAGGTTATTTCAGTAACACCCGTTTCGGTTCTAAGTGGTCCTGCTCAAGGATCATTACTGTAAGTTACCTTGAATAAACTGCAATAAAACATCAACACTTTAAACAACATAATCGAGGTAATTTACATGGTATCAGGTACCGTAAAATGGTTTAACGAATCTAAAGGATTTGGCTTTATTACACCTTCTGACGGCAGCGCCGATGTATTCGTACATTATTCTGCCATCCAAAGCGCCGGTTTTCGTTCCTTAGCGGAAGGTCAAGCCGTTGAATTCAAAGTTGAAAATGGCCCTAAAGGCTTGCAAGCAGCTGAAGTTCGCGCGGTATAAGTCACTGTCTCCTTAACATCAAAACAAAAGACCCCGCCCGACAAGCGCGGGGTTTTTTGTATCCAAATCACCAAATCCTATGGATTTAACGATTAAAGGAGAACTACATGAAAAAACTATTTGTGGGTAACTTGCCCAAAGACGCTTCTGAAGATTCAGTACGGGAACTATTTTCAGAATACGGAACAGTACGCTCCATAAAAATCAATTCCGATATTTTCACCGGGAAATGCCGTGGCTTCGGTTTTATCGAAATGGAAGGCCATGAAGCACGAGCCGCTGTCGCTGAACTGGACGGCAAATCTTTTGGCGGTAACTTTCTCAAGATCCGCTTTGAAGACAAAACTCGTAGCCGTTCCAAACGATCCCGTTAATACGTAGCAACAAACCCCGCTTCGAAGGGAATCAATTTTGAGAGCAATCTCATCCTGGCAAGCGAATGAAAAGTGGGAATACAAATACAATATTCCCGCTTTTTATCCCCGCCATACGCAATAGAAGTGGGACAGATAGAGGAAATGCTTATGTCGTCCGATGACAACGCAACAGTAATTGAAAACCCCTATACCTTGTCAAGCGTCAACAAAACCACAGCACCTGCTGGAACCCAGGGCAACGATTGGTACCGTTATGTAGTAGAACGCGACAATTCCACTATTGTGGGTTGCATGCGCGGCACATTACAGCAAGTAACCAGTTACGCCAAGGAATTCGTTGACAAACTCAATATCCGCACTCATACCCGCAAAAACTACTCAACCTGGTCTCCACCAAACAGAAAAGGCGCCAGGCCAAAAGTGGTCAAGAGTACCTAATCCGTGTACGCCACGCTGAGATTATACTCAGCGATATGGTCATTAATCCAAATCCTTACACGCCTTCGCTACGGTAAATTTGCGCGTATAAAAAGCTCTGTGCGCCTTAAGGCATCTTTGCTGGCGAGATCGTCGGCAAACGTCCTGACTTTCGGCGGGCGAAAATCAAACCCGCGACCCACGCCCGGATAGATAATCAGCCGGGGATTTCTGCCTTTCTCCTCTAAAGCTTTGATGCCTTCCATAATTGGCCGCAAGCGTTGATATTGTTCATGCTCTCCAAAAAACACCATAACGGGAACTTTCAGATCGTTTATTTCAGTGGCATATCGATAGATTTGCATGGGTTCAGCGGCGTTTGGATCTTGCCAATGCGGGTAATAGGAAACATAACAGGCAACTTCTTTTTCCTGCTTTTTATGGGTCACTAACGCTTTTAATGTAATATAACCGCCGCGCGTGTGGGACACCACGCAAGCTTTATCGCCTTTGATACCGGGAAGCGTCAATAATGTCTCTATCCCCCTGGCGACGTCTTCCTCGACAGCGTAGTCGTGTTCGATGGGGTATTTCTCAATGAAGCGTGCACTCCATACATCCGGAGCCAACACTACGAAGCCACGGGCCGCCAAACGCTTCGGCGCCAGAAGGGTAAGATCGTCCAGGCCTCTGCGTCCGTGTTGGAACAATACAGGTAGATATTTACCCTTTTTTTTCGGTCGGAATACATAAGCCGGTACTTCTGTATCACCGTTCTTATAATTGATTTTCTCCATGACCACTTCATAACTCTCCGGCCGGTCCAGTCGACCCTGCTCCCACCAGGCATCGTCCCACCACCACTTTTCCTTGTCTTGAGGGTATTCGGTACTCACCCAGGGTTCATGACTGGCCATTACATATCCAACGCACAACAACAAACTGCAGAAAATTACAATTGGTTTCATTTTTTCCCCATTTAAGTTGGTTGACTAAGCCTTACCAATAGCATGATGGCATCAACACTATAGAACCAACAGTTGAGATGCCATAGTGTCGTGAAAACATACATTGGCGCTTCACGTCGTTAATGTTTGATTATAGATGCTCGTGCACTTAAAAAGTAAATGTGCAAAGCGGCTCAACCGACAGATATCGCACGGTTATCTTGATACGCGCATTAGCGAGGCAACCCAGTTTCGAGACCACAAAATCGGAGGATCAACTAAAGTCCAAATTTTATAACACGACCATGATCATAAATAACATTAATAGCCAAGCGAGTGACTAATACACCACGCCGTATATACTTAAGGCACTTCTGTATAAGTCTCGCCACAATTATTCCCATACGCATAGTAATGATGTACCCCGGATTCGAATTTGCTAATAGCCGGTCGTAACGAGGAGAACACATCATGAATTTACCATTCACACGAAAATTTATATTGCTTTATATTTTACTGATCTCAAGTGTATTGATTTATTCTAATTTTGCGCTGGCTGTCACTAAAGATGATGTTAACGCCGTTTATAAAGAAGCAGAACAGCTGCAAAAAAAGTCGGCCTCCATAGGAAATCAATGGCGTGACACCGCGAAAGTTTTAAAACAGTCCCAACAGGCCGCTGACAATGGCCAATATGAAAAAGCGGTTCGCTTGGCGAAAAAAGCCAAAACACAATATACACTGGCGATCAAACAAGTTGATGCAAACGAAGCGTATTTGAAATCCGTACCTTTCTACGATGCGGATGCGACACCGGAACAAGATGTTAAAATTATCCAGGCCTTTTTTCGCGAAAAATTTCCTAAATTACCGGACAAAGAATTCGCCAATGGATTTTATGCGATGGATCCGATTATGCGGGTAAACTGGGAAGCCATTGAAGAATTTCCGCCTTATATGCCAACAGTGGAACGCGGCGACACATTGTGGAAGACCAAGTTTGCCAATGGCAAGAGTTATAACCACTGTTTTACTAGTGCCAGCGTTGCCACCAACTATCCCCGTTGGGACCGTGAAACCGGCGAGGTCGAAACCTTGCCCATGACCATCAATCGCTGTCGCGAGGCCAATGCAGAAAAACCGCTGAAGTACGGCAAAGGGGAAATGCTTGCACTTCAAGCCTATATTGCTTATGAGTCAAGAGGTAACCCGACGAAGGTTGTGGTTCCCGCTGACGACCCAAGAGCATTGGATGCGTACAAGCAAGGGAAAAAATTTTATTTTTCGCGCCGCGGCCAATTGAACATGGCCTGTTACCATTGTCATTTCGACAACGCCGGTAAAAATATCCGCGCTAACGTGTTAGGCCCTGCACTGGGTCAAACCACTCACTGGCCGGCCTATCGCTCAAAGTGGGGAGACATGGGGTCGCTGCACAGGCGCTACAAGGGCTGCAACAAACAGGTTCGCGCCAAGCCGTTTGACTTTCAAAGCAAAGAGTACCGGAATCTGGAATATTTCCACACTTTTCTAAGCAACGGTATTCCCGTCAACGGACCGGGCGCACGGTTTTAATACGCCACCGTGTTTTTGCAACACAAAACTAAGGCCGCCTCTGCGGCCTTAGTTTTGATTGCTTCACCCTCTCTGGAGATTCAATAGATAGTAACAACTATCGCTCTGGACATGACGCTTTGCCGGATGACCCTGGGCCGATATCACTGTTTGACTGCTAACTCGCGCGCAATCATTTTTTTCAGCTTTGCCCGGCAAGTTGTGACTTTACACTGACGGCTATATCGGCAACTCAACCTCAGATCTCGGATTTCGTCTTCCTCGACGTCCAGCAAACAGACCAAAGCAATTTCCTCTTTCTCCCGATCGGATTTGGCGCGATTCAATAATGAAACAGTATCACAGCCATCCACAAATCGTTTTTTAGCGAAATAAGCGATATGGTCAAAATCGTAATTACCTAAACAACCCGGATTATGGCAAACCACGATGCTACACCCTCACGGCAATTATTGTAGATGTTGCGTCGAATAATCATTCACACTGTTCGACACTAATATCGTACCCTGGTTTGCTACTGCATATTTGACGTGGATCAATAAAAAGTGAGGCAAAACAATTCGAAACTGGAGTCAATTGTTAGGGGTATATCAAACTTATTGATAGTCTCACTCCGCTCCCCAAATCAATAGAGAGACCTTCCCATAGCCCGATTCGACAAATCTTGAGGAGTTGACGCTGGAATTGATTTTTTACACGTTATTGAATTTGACGACTTACTGCTATCATAGCCTGGCGTACCGGAAAAAATCCTACATCTCTGGACCAAGTAACCACCACTGATGGTTAAGCTCAAACAATTAAGAAAAATCCGCAGCGTACGGCTTGCCTTTGATATTGCGCTGGTTTTTCTGGTGTTTATTGCCGTAAAAACCTATATGCAACGCCATCTGGTCGAAGGCGCTGCCCCGCCAATTGAAGGCAGGTTACTGACCGGTGAATTGGTCAATCTGCAAACATACCAAGGTCAACCGGTATTGGTTTACTTCTGGGCAACCTGGTGCCCAGTATGCAAATTGGAACAAAACGCCATCGATTCCATTAGTAAAAATCATACCGTCGTGAGTATCGCGATGAATTCCGGCAATGCTATAGAAGTGAATACCTATCTCCAGGAAAATAATCTCAATTTCCCTGTCATTGTGGATGAATACGGTGACATAGCTAAACAGTTTGGTGTCCGGGGAGTACCCACCAGCTTTATCATCGACGCCGAGGGCAACATCGCGTTTAGCGAAATGGGCTATACCACCGGTTGGGGATTACGGTTGCGGTTATGGATGGCCGGGGAATAAGCGACACAACAACCGCAATGGATTTTCCGAAATTTCGCATACGTTTGGTAAAAGACTAATCCACTGCTTGCCTTTTCCAAGGCTATAGTAATAAAGCACGGATCTGAAGAAAGTTTTTCCAACGCACTCCATGCTCTCTATCGGTATATTTTTAGTTGCGTTTACAACTATTTTCACCTAAACTCCCTGCATGTTTGAAAGATGCTTATATTTTAATGTGAACTCCCTGACGCGCGCCGTAAACCGGATTTGGGAGGACGCTTTTGCGGAGTTTGACCTGTCGCCTTCACACGCATATTTGTTACGGGTTGTATTGTCCCATTCCGGTCTGACGCCAAAACAAATCAGCCTGGAACTCAAACTTGAAAAATCCACTGTAACCCGGTTTCTTGATGCTTTGGAGAAAAAGGGATTTATTCGCCGCAGGAAAAGTCTCAGCGGTGATGCCAGAGAACAAGGCATTTACCCCACCGCTAAATCACAGAAAATCGCTGACAAACTTGAGCGCACAGGCGATGAGTTGTATCAAAAAATGATAGACACCATCGGTAAGAATGCACTGACTTCGCTGGTGTATCAATTGCGGGACACCGAGCAACACATCAAATAGCTTTTTTTTGGGTTAATAGTTGTACTTACAACTTATAGGAGAAAAGATGAATATAGCCAATCAATTAATTACCGGCCAAGAAGCCATAACAGATACCACATCGCCCTACGCGTCTCTAGTCAATTTCTATTCGGCATTTAACCAGAAAAACTTCGATTCAATGCAAGCAAACTGGCTACAGTCCGGGCAAGCCTCAATGTCCAACCCACTCGGCGGACTAAAACGCGGCTGGAACGAGATCCAGGAAGTTTACCAGAAAATATTTAATGGCCCCGCCAAGGTATATGTCGAATTTTATGATTTTTCTATACACGCTACAAAAGCGATGTTTATAGCGGTCGGTCGCGAAAGAGGTTTTCTGGAAATCGGTGCGGAAAAAATCGATTTAGCCATACGCACCACAAGGATCTACCTATTGGACCAACAACAATGGAAACAGTTACATCATCACGGTTCCATGGACAATCCGGAATTACTGTCAAGGTATCAGACCGCTGTGTTGAACAAATAACGCACATTGTTGTTATTGGCGCAACTGGGTTTTAGCGTGAATCACCAGCCAATTAAGAATCAACTAAATGTAAAATAAGCGCCGAAACTAAACCCATCGCCGGCTTCCGTTGTCACCTGTTTAATTGCTAGTCGCTATGAATTTTGCTTATCGATTAAAACCAATGGTTCAGTTACTATCGTTTTGTTACTGATCCAATTGGCTGCGGTATATTATTCCTGTTTCGCTGCTGATTGATTTAAACACAAACAATGTTCTTGGAAAGGGAGGTCTTATGGCGGATGAATTAAATAAAGCGAGAGAAGCCCTAAAAGCAACTCGCAAAGAATTACTGGGTCGCGCCAACGTGGTAGCCGCCGGGGTTGGCTATAAAATCACCAAAGGCGCAAAGACACCAACATTAAGTGTCGTCTGTTCCGTGGCGAACAAAGTCAAAGTGGCGGACTTATCCCCTAAAGACCGTGTGCCTGACACCATGGACGGAATCCCGACCGATGTTATACAAACCGGGAGATTCCGGATTTTCATCGCCCGCACCGATCGCGCGCGACCGGCGCCCGGCGGGATCAGTATCGGTCATCGGGACATCACCGCAGGCACATTGGGCTACTTGGTGAAAAAAAACGGTGTCATACACATTCTGTCCAATAATCACGTCCTGGCCAATAGCAATGACGCAAGCGTTGGTGACGCCATATTGCAACCCGGCCCCCACGACGGCGGCAAATATCCCGATGATCATATTGCCAATTTAGCGGATTATGTGCCGATATCCTACGGCGATTCACCCAGTGGCTGCAGCCTGGCAAACAGTGTCGCCGATGCATTAAACGGCATCGCAGGAATGATGGGCAGCGATGCCCGCCTGCAGGCAATCAGTACTCAAGCGGCTGACAATCTCGTGGATGCGGCTATTGCCCGCCCTCTCAACGATGCGGATGTCAGTGATGAGATCCTGGAAATCGGAACCATTAGCGGCACGGCCAGTGGCGAGTTGGATCTATCCGTTAAAAAAAGCGGCCGTACGACGGCGTTTACCACCGGCGTCATTGAGCAAGTAGATGTTACCGTCGATGTGCAATACGGTGCAGGCCGTACGGCGCGTTTTTCGGATCAACTCATTGCAGGCCCTATGAGCCAGGGCGGCGACAGCGGCTCCGCGGTACTGGATGACAATAACCGTTTGGTTGGGCTGCTATTTGCCGGCAGTGATCAAAGCACAATCATCAACCGCATCGAAAATGTGTTTTCGGCGTTGGGCGTCAGCCTGTGAAGCCCTGGTTAGCGGCAATTATTTTATTATGTACAGCAGCTAATCTAACTGCAGGAGAAGACCACATGCCATTGAACATTTCAGAGGCGAAAGCCAAACACGCCGATCGTCTGCTGGCATTACCCGGCGTGGTATCCGTCGGGATCGGAAAGGATGCGGACGGTCAACCAGCGATCATCGTCGGTCTCGACAAAGCCCGGCCCACCACGGAATCCGAGATACCCGCGACCCTGGACAACTATCCTGTGGTTGTTAACGTGGTTGGAACCATCAAAGCGCGCTGACGGTTTACGGAGTACTGACTCACGGGTTATTTCGGCAAGCGTACGATTCTCACCGACAAACACTGAAACAGTGTTGTAGAAGGACAATGTTATTTTGAAGGCTAGCGATTAATTAGCCCCTGTTGCAGACAATCGGATTGATGGTGGTGGCAGGCGCGGCGTTAATCGCTACCACCGGATTCTTCTCTGGTGCGCAGATTATTTTCCCGCGCAAACTTCATCACCGCCTGGAAGACGGCCGGATTTTGTTCCTGCAATGCCTGTTCAACCACCAATACTTTCTGCCCGTCCAACACCTGAGGTTGAACACCCGGAGCATAACGCAGACGGTGGTCTTTGCCGAAACCGGCGAAGGAGCTGGAGATTCTTTCCGGCCAATCGCTGGGCCGGAATTTGGTGCCGTTTTCCCGAACACCTTCAATGATAAAAACTGGTTTTGCGCCAGATGCTTTTAACCTGGCATTTTCTGCTTCGTCCATAATTGCCGCCCTTGTTTTAACAAATATTGTAAAAATTTATCGTAAAAAGACTTAACTGCTTCTGATTTAACTTTTAATGAATGGTTTGCCCTCATTGACCATTCCTATTTCACATAATTCCATGCCCGTACAATATTTTTTATTATTTGAATCGATAACCTACTACTGTGTTACAACACGATTGTGCCTTGAGTTTGGTTCCGGATTGGCTATGTTATTTTAAAAACGCCCTAAGTTATCGCTTCAAACCTGATCGCCAGGTCCTTGCAATATTACCCGCCCGGGAAACCTCGCGTCTACGCTGCATATGCCGTCACTATCATCACACCAGACCCAAGCATGGGAATATTCTTACAATTCACGCAGAACAAATAGACACATTCAGCATACGCACGGGAATAAATCCGAAAATGGCTCGAAGTGTGAAAATTATTAGAAGTTATCCTGCGTTAGTTATCCTGCGTTAGTTATCCTGCAGAAAAAACTGGTCAACAATGAATACATTGCGTCCATTGTCGTGGAGAAACAGTCAACACCTACCCCGGTTACAGGGGTGCTGCGATTCTGGAGGATTCAAATTCCGATTTGAGCATGGAATACACGATGTGGTCCACAAAGTGATCGTACAGCCATTCCTGTTGACGCAACCGCCCTTCTTCGACAAATCCCAATCGAATGGCAACGGACCGGCTACGCTGATTCTCGACCGCGCAGCGGATTTCAATCTTGTTCAATCCAAGCTCTTCAAATCCCACCCTTACCACAGCTTGGTTGCACTTGGTCATAATCCCCTGCCCTTGATGGTTTTGGGACACCCAATAGCCAATCTCACCGATTCGGTTCACCGGGTCGATGGGTTTAAATCCGGTGAAGCCCACTAACGCGCCTTGGAGAAATATACCGGCTTGAAATCCCAATTGATTGGCATATTGCTGTAACGTGGATTCAATGACCCGCTCGGTGACGGTCACATCCTTGTGAGCATCAACCCACGCCAGCCATTGCCGCAAGTATTCCCGGTTCATATCAACCAGCGACAACAGCGTTTGCGCATGCCCGCGGTGTAACAACGCCAGCCTCAAGCCTGGCTCGATGTCTAATGCAAACATAGTCAATCAATACAGCGCGATTGACGCTGATCCTTTCGAATCACCAGCTTCAATCCTGACCACGTGTCATCGATGGCGCACACTTTGACATCCACCAACCCCATTGGCAGGCAAATTTCCCGAATCACGTCTTCGGTAACATCAGAGGCCACTTTAGAGGCTTTCTTGGGCCAGGAAATCCAGATCATGCCATTGGACTTAATCATCGCTTGGGCCTTGGGAAGAAATTCCGCCAACTCTTTTTGCGAGCGTGTGAAATAATGGACAAAATCCACCCCTTTACTCAACCTTGACTTTATCGCGATTCCGGCGGGTAAATCACCCAGTAAACGCAGATAGTCAACTGGCGAGTGCTTAATATACAGCGTATATCCTGCTTTAATGCCTAATTTCTTAACTAATGGAGTTTTTGAATAGCCTGTCATAACAATTCGGTTTTAAACTTGGGTAACCGAAGACTTATTAATATCCTGATGATTCACAGCATCCTCCGGCGATCGCAGTTGGGGCTCTTTGACATCTCGCCACTGGAGGGTGTTCTTCTTGATGTAAGTGAGTTGCTGCACGTGCGCTCCATTGCTGATTGTTTCCGTTATTCAGTAATGTAGCATAAACAATCCCACTACAAAAATAATTATATCTAATTGCTTCCGTTATTCATCCTCTTGCAATTCTTTGCGCTTGCGTTGGTACTCTTCATAGCTGTCAGGCTCCGGACAATCCGCGGAGAATTCCTGTTCGCATTGCTGTTTCCCATACAATTGGGCACTACCATAAGTGGCGCGCTTTACGGTTTCTTTGCTGCATCCTGGCACAGCCAAAACCACTGCCAGAAAGATAATGACCAATACGGCCTTCATGTTAGCTCTCCCACATTCAGAATCTTGATAGCCACGAAATCGGGCGTATTCTGCAAACAAACACCGATTGAGAATTACGAAAAAAGTCACCCTGCCATTTTCACAACAAGCAATTATAATGCGATTAATTTTTTCACCTCAATTTGATTTTCAACTACTCCGCATCATTGTGTCTGACAATCATATCAAGCAGAGACAAAGTAAATATTGCCTAATTGCTACCGGCGCAAATATTTGCTTAAGATCTTTGGTCTTTGAATATGTGTCGGAGTCCTCCACCAAAGATTGAGGGCATAAAGGGAAAACGGGACAGGCTTGCGAGATAATTCAGTCCTTCTCATCCAGCCACGCCATTTGGATGGCTTCGAGGATTTTTTCACCGCAATGTTCGGGATCGTCTTCGAATTCTTCCAGATCCAACACCCATTGCATAAGGTCGGTGAAGCGCAGGCTCATGGGATCTACGTCCGGGTGGGTTTCATCCAGGGCAATAGCGATATCGCGTGAGTCGGTCCATTTTAATTTCATGATATCCCCCCTTTTGACAATGCGTTTAAACGATTGGTTAATGATGCTCCGACACCATGTTGATGGTGTACTTCGGGATTTCGATCACTAGATCTTCGTTTCCCACTACCGCCTGGCAACTGAGGCGCGAGTCGGGTTCCAAACCCCAGGCTTTGTCCAATAAATCTTCTTCCTCTTCATTGGCTTCGTTCAGCGAATCAAAACCCTCGCGGACGATGACATGGCAAGTGGTACAGGCACAGGATTTTTCACAGGCATGTTCAATTTCAATGCCGTTTTGTAAAGCGGCGTTGCAAATAGTGGTCCCGGCCGGGACCTCAATTACAGCACCTTCCGGGCAAATTTCTTCATGGGGTAAAAATATCAATTGAGGCATTAGTCAGTTCCGAGTACTTGTTTATTGTTTTCGTATTACAGATATTATTTGCGCTTACGACTCGCCGCCGAAATCGTCCACTTTATGCCCGGCCATGGCTTTTTGGATACTGGCGTTCATGCGACGAGCGGCAAACTCAGTGCTTTGTTGATTTAAAGCATTGATGGCCAGTTTGATTTTTTTGTGATCCTTCTGGTCCATTGTGTCACGCAGCCGCTGTATGCCATGGTGTAACTGCTGGCGTTCGTCATTGGATAAATATTTATCACCGTCTTGTTGTAAAGCTTGTTGCAAAGCATCGATGACCCGCTGCGCTTCCACAAGCTGCTCATGTAAGTTGCGGGCATCGATGTCTTGTTGGGCGTGTTGCATGGCGTCGCGTAGCATGGTCTCGATTTCCGTATCCGACAACCCATAGGAAGGTTTGACTTGCACGCGGCTCTCTACACCGGTGGTTTGCTCCCGGGCGCTGACCGATAACAAACCGTCGGCATCCACTTGAAACGTGACCCGGATACGGGCCGCACCGGCCACCATGGGTGGAATGCCGCGCAAATCAAACTTGGCCAATGAGCGGCAGTCTTGCACTAATTCCCGCTCGCCTTGTACCACATGAACCGCCATGGCGGTTTGACCGTCTTTGAACGTGGTAAAATCCTGCGCTTTGGCAACGGGGATGGTGGTATTGCGGGGAATAATCTTTTCCACCAGACCACCCATGGTTTCCAGGCCCAGTGACAAGGGGATCACGTCAAGTAACAACATATCTTCGTCGGGTTTGTTACCGGCCAGCACGTCGGCCTGAATAGCCGCCCCTATAGCCACGACTTTTTCGGGATCAATGTCCACCAAAGGTTCGCAATGGAAAAATTCGCCCACCAGTTCCCGCACTCGCGGTACCCGAGTAGAGCCGCCCACCATCACCACATCCTGGATGTCTTCATTACTGATGCCCGCATCCCGTAGTGCACGACGACATGGCAACAGAGTTTGTTTGATAATGGGATCGATGATTTGATGCAATTGGTCGCGCGTCAGCTTACTTCGCCAGTTGGAACCGTCACTGAGTTCGACGGCGATTTCCGTGCTTTGAGCATCGCTGAGTTGTTCCTTTACCCTGCAGGCTTCGCGCGTGAGACGGCGCAGCAGTTTTTGGTCCTGGCTTGGTGGAATGCCGGCTTGTTTCATGATCCATAACGCAATAGCATGGTCCAAATCATCACCACCCAAGGCGGAATTGCCGGAGGTGGCCATGACTTCAAATACACCCTTGTTCAGCCGCAAAACGGAAACATCAAAAGTGCCGCCACCAAAATCGTACACCACATGAATGCCTTCGGCTTTGTGATCCAGGCCGTAGGCCACCGCCGCCGCCGTCGGTTCATTCAATAGTCGGAATACATTCAGCCCCGCGAACTTGGCCGCGTCCTTAGTGGCCTGGCGCTGCGCGTCGTCAAAATAGGCAGGCACGGTAATCACTACGCCGGTCAATTCTCCGCCCAATGAGGCTTCGGCCCGCTGACGGAGTGTTTTTAGAATTTCGGCGGACACTTCCACCGCGCTGACGTTTCCTGCCACGGTGTGAATCCGTGGTACCGCAGACTCGATTTGTACCCATTCGAAAAACACATTGTGATCTTTTTGGATATCGGCCAATCCCCGCCCCATAAACCGTTTTACCGAGCTGATGGTGTTCATGGGATCGTCCGCGGCCGCCCGCTTTGCGGTTTCGCCTACTTGCGGCGGCGCGTCAGCGCAATAACGCACTACGGAAGGCAATATATGCCGGCCGGATTCATCCGCCAGCGTTTCCGCCACGCCACTACGTACTGTCGACACCAGGGAATTGGTCGTACCCAAATCAATCCCCGCCGCAAGGCGATGCTGATGAGGCATCGTGGATTGACCGGGTTCGCTAATTTGTATTAAAGCCATAGAATAACTGTATTTTCAGGGTCGTGCGGATGCTACGTCACAAAAGCGTTTCTTCCAAAACCTCCGCCTCTTCCTGCAAGCGGGTCATAAACTGCATCCGGCGCACGCAATCTCTTGCCGCCTGCAGGTCGCTGACTGGAGTGCCAGCGAGAGTACCGGCGAAAATTGTTTTCAACTCCCGAATTATACCTTCTAAAATCTCATCGATGTCATGGTTTACCTCCAGCAATACTTCGCCGGGATTTGCACTGCCCTGGACTGCTTCCAATCTTTCCCGTAGCTCCATTTGCTGCATTAGAAATATCGGATCCATGCTGGTATCACTATCGGCATCCATATCAATGCCATTCAATTTCAGCAGGTAACGGGCTCGGCTTAGCGGATTTTTTAAGGTTTGGAAGGCTTCATTGATGCGCGCGGATTGTTGCACCGACAAACGCCGCTCAAAATCACCCGCATTCGCGTATTTATCCGGGTGAATGGAACTTTGCAGAGTGCGATAACGATCAGATAGTGCGTTGAGGTCAACTACGAAGCTAACAGGCAATTGAAACAACTCGTAGTAATTACTGGTGAGGTCCTTTTTTTCCATCGAGTCTTCATTGACCGTGTTCGTTAACGGTGATCATTAACCACTGTGTATTAAATCGTAAAACTTTCGCCGCAGCCGCAACGGTCTTTTTCGTTGGGATTGTTGAATTTAAAACCTTCATTCAAACCTTCTTTGGTATAGTCCACTTCAGTGCCATCCAGATAAAGCAAACTCTTGGTATCAATAATGACTTTCACGCCACGGTCTTCGAAGACTTTATCTTCCGGTTGGATTTCATCGGCGAATTCCATGATATAAGCCATGCCGGAACACCCGGAAGTCTTTACTCCCAGGCGAAGCCCGACGCCCTTGCCGCGGTTTTGTAAAAATGCCTGTACTCGGTTGGCTGCTGATTCTGTTAAGGTTATTCCCATGGCCGTTACTCTGCGTTGCGGGTTGATGCTGATGTTTAATGGTAAATTGTTTTATGACAAATAGATTTTTGACGAATGATTTACTGTTTAATGGTTAATGCGCCGCCCATTTTACAGTGGATAAATCGACACCCTCTTTATACATATCCCATAACGGCGATAATTCCCGCAGTTTGGCGATACTCGTGGTGATTTGCTCAATCGCGTGGTCGATTTCTTGTTCCGTGGTAAAACGGCCTAAGCTAAACCGAATCGAGCTGTGTGCCAGTTCATCGTTGCGGCCCAACGCCCGCAGTACATACGACGGTTCCAGGCTGGCGGATGTGCAGGCGGACCCGGATGACACCGCCAGATCTTTTAACGCCATTATCAGCGACTCGCCCTCCACAAAATTAAAACTAACGTTCAATATGTTGGGCACGCCGTGCTCCAGGTCACCATTGACATACACTTCTTCGATGTCTTTAATGCCGTTGTACAACCTATCGCGCAGGCTTTTGATGCGTTCATTATCCGTCTGCATTTGCTCTTTGGCAATGCGGAACGCTTCCCCCATACCAGCGATTTGATGCGTGGCCAGGGTGCCGGAACGCATGCCGCGCTCGTGGCCGCCGCCATGCATTTGCGCTTCCAGTCGAATCCTGGGTTTGCGTCGCACGAATAACGCGCCTATGCCTTTAGGACCGTAAACCTTATGACCCGAGAATGACATCAAGTCCACCTTAAGAGCCTGCAAATCGATGGGCACTTTGCCGGCGCTTTGTGCGGCGTCCACGTGAAAAACAATGCCCCGCTCCCGGGTGATTTCCCCTATCCGCTCGATATCTTGGATAATGCCGATTTCATTGTTGACGTGCATCACGGACACGAGAATAGTATCGGGCCGGATCGCCGCTGCCAGCTTATCCATTTCGATAAAGCCTTGGGGATTGGGCTCCAGGTAAGTCACTTCGAATCCTTCTCGTTCCAACTGCCGACAGGTATCCAACACGGCTTTGTGCTCGATTTTGGTGGTGATGATGTGCTTGCCTTTTTTCTGATAGAAATGCGCTACGCCTTTTATGGCTAAATTGTCCGATTCCGTCGCACCGGAGGTCCATACAATTTCTTTGGGATCCGCGTTAACCAGCCCCGCGACTTGTTTGCGGGCGGTTTCTACCGCCGCCTCGGCGTTCCAGCCAAACGCATGCGATCGGGAGGCGGGATTTCCGAATTCGCCATCCAGAGTCAAATAGTGTGTCATGATTTCGGCAACGCGGGGATCCATGGGCGTAGTGGCAGCGTAGTCCAAATAAATCGGTTTTTTCATTTACAAAACTCCGTACGAGCATTAAAACGGGTGTAGCAGGAAAGCGCCACCATACAATAAATTGAGTTAGTTGTCTCACCGGCCATGCCGGTTACAGCTGGCAAATTGCCCCGGTGAGACTAGACTTGCCGGCCGGCAAGTTTGGCGAACGTTGACAGAAAAAACGGTGGCTTGTGTTAAACAAGCCACTCAACAGTTTACATGAACCATTACTTCAAAAGACGGGTTGAAATACGTCATTGAATCAACGGAAAAAGTCCATCAGGCT
>JAJDNG010000037.1 GCA_022340845.1 Gammaproteobacteria bacterium
TTGCTATCATCAATACGATCAACGCCCCCGACTTCATCAACGGGAAAGGTGTAAAAGTGCTGGTTGTAACCAAGAACCAGCAAGCGCTTATAAACACCGACATAACCTAACGGATTCGTCTTGTCCGGCGTCACTTGCAACAACGCGTCAAGCGAGAAACACAATTGTAAAGTGCCTCTTATATTAACGATTCCAAGCAGTTGCTGATTGGAATATCTGGGTATGGAATGGATGGAATTGCGGTTTTCGATGCTTTGACAGTATAACGTCGGCAAGCAAAACCATTCCACTCCCAGACGAAACACCACCACGGAACTCTGCTTTTTTGCGCTTACCGGGATTACCCGGGCATACCGCTTGGTGCGCTGCGCAATGTAAGCCGCCGATGGCGTTTTCTCAATTGCCTTCCTGCCGGCTTGGGTGTAAACATCACAGTTGCGGCAGTGAATGACTTGCTGCAATTTTTCACATTTATCCGCCCGCTTGCTCCAAACACCGATTTCATTCCAGCAGTTTTTCATGATCTCATTCGGCTATCAAAGATTGTCCTGACGCCTGCGGTTTTGCACTCGTTCAATACGTCGCTTGAACGACTGCATGGCATCCACATCGCCTTTTTGTTCAGCAATCAAAGCAGATAATATTAACGCCTGTTCATGATTGGGATCGAGATAGATGGCTTTTTTTAATAAGCTTTCGGCGGTTTTTTGCTCGCCCAGCGAGTTTTTGATCAAGCCCAATAAATAATGTCCATGCGCCGAATCCGGATGCAGTTGCAGGAAAGCGACGCATTGGTTTTCAGCTTCCTGATAGCGGCCTTCATTAGCAAGCTTCTCCGCCGGGCGCAGTGAATCTATGACCGGTTTTTGTTTTTTATCCGTAACCGTACCACTATCAGTGGGTTTTGTAACATTCGTGGCGGCCTTGAGGGATACTGTTTTTTTGCTGACGACTTTTTTCGCCGCAGAATTGTTTTGCTGAGAACCGGCGACACCATTTTCCTTTGGAATGTTTTTCACCGGTTTTGGCGCAAGTCGTTTTTCAGCCGGCTTATCCCGCTTAATAAAGGAAAAGGATTTTGCATACGGGGAGTTTTGGAAATACGTTTCGGACACTTGCGAACATTCAGCGTGACCTACAAACAAAATCGCGCCTTTTTTCATGGCACGATAGAGTTTTTCCAGAGTGAGTTGCTGATTTTTACGGTCAAAATAAATCAGCAAATTGCGGCAAAACACTACGTCGTAATACCCCGGATGAGGACTCAAGGCGCCTGCCAGGATATTCCCCTGCTTGAACTTAACCAGCTTTTTAATCTCATCATGCAATAACCAGCCCCTTTCCGTCGGCGTAAAATATTTCTCTTGGATCGTGGGTTTGACGTCGCGAAAGGAGTTCTTTCCGTAGTGGGCATCTTTTCCCAGTTCCAAAGCTTTTTTGCTTACGTCTACGGCATCGATGCGAAAGGCTTGCGGGTCGATGTTTTGTTCTACCAAGGCAATGGCCAGGGAATAAGGTTCCTCCCCTGTAGCACAGGGAGCGCTTAGTATGCGGATCGGTTTTCGTTTATTGCCCTTTGGCAGCAGCTCATTTTTTACATGTTGCTGAAACGCTTCAAACGGCCCCTTATTGCGGAAAAACCAGGTCTCCGGAACGACCACTTCCTCAATAAGTTCGCGCACTTCTTTCGAATCATGAAGCAGTAATTGTGAATATTCTTTGATATTGACGCAATTGCGGCAGGAAATTCTGTGATGGATGGCCCGCTCGATACTGGAAATGCCTATGGAACTGGGGTTCAGCCCAATTTTCTGATTTAAGATGTTTACTATTTCTTCCAGAGCCATGAAATGATTAACCGCCAGGGGAGCGTGATAGTATTTCCTATGGATATGTTTCGAACTCTACGTCTAAGCAGCTTGCCAATCCAGATAGTCGCGGACCTTGACGTCGATCAACCCATTAATGTCTATTTTTTGTAGCATACCCGCGGCATCATTCGCAATAGCACCGAGATACGGCATTGACTCGCTGTCAATTATATTCGGAGAAAAATCTTCTTCGGCTAATTTCACCACTTCCGTGGCGTTTTCGACCACAAACCCCAGAGTCTCGTGTTTGTCAGCGTGCAAATAGTCTACTAAAACGATCCGGGTGCTCAGCCGAGATTTGCTTTTCTTTCCCGACAACAGCTTGGACAAATCCACTACAGGGAGGGTTTGCCCTTGGTAATTGATAAAACCCACCATATAGTCGGGAACTCCCACCATCTTATGCATTTTTAAAAGCGGGACAACGGATAAGATCTGCCTGGCGTTTATTATGTAACGCTCCCGGCCAACATAAAACTGTAAAAAAAGCATGATCAATTCAAATCCGCTTTCTTGACGTTAAACTTGGATACCGCCGCCTGCAACATATGCGCAGCACCATTGAGGTCATCAATGGCGGAGTTGGCCTGCTTGATGGAAATCACCGTTTGCTGGGCGGATTCATTCAACTGTGTCATGGCTTGTTTGATTTGGCTGGCGCCTTCGGCCTGGAAGTGCATGCCTTGTTGCACACTTTCAAATCGTGGCGTGATGTTTTTCACCTCTTCTATGATTTGGGCCAGTTGCGCCCCGACCTGATTGACGTCTTCCACGCTGCGTTTTACCTGGTCGGAGAACTTCTCCATACTCAACACACCGGAGGACACCGCGGATTGCATTTCCTTGACCATCTGCTCAATATCCAGAGTGGCCACCGCGGTCTGATCGGCCAGTCGTCTGATCTCAGTGGCCACTACGGCGAATCCCAGGCCGTACTCGCCGGCTTTCTCGGCTTCTATGGCGGCGTTAAGTGACAGCAGATTCGTCTGGTCGGCCACTTTGGTAATGGTTGTAACGACACTGTTAATGTTCAGGGCCTTATCGTTTAATATTTCGAATTTTGACGCGATGGAACCGGCCGCCTCCACAATTTGTTGCATGGTGACCTCCATGGTTTCCAGGCTGTCATGGCCGGTGGCGGCGGAATTCCGGGTGCGTTCAGCCACTTCGGCCACCTCATCCATAGTGGATACCAGTTCTTTGGTGGTCGCCGAGATTTCTGTGGCCGTGGCGGCAATTTGGTTGGTGGTTGCCGCTTGCTCGGCAATAGTGGCTTCCTGTTGCTTAGCGGTGGCGGCAATTTCCGTCGCCGACGACGTGACTTGAATGCCCGAGCGCTGAACCTGCGACACCAGGGTATTTAAATTGGCCACCATGCGCTGTACACCACTGGCCAGTTTACCGATGGCATCTTCGCCTTTAACTTGTAACATACCGGTCAGGTCGCCCTCCGCCGCCCGGCTCACCACATTTAGTATCTGGTCAACTTTTTCTTCCAGGATGGCCACTTCATTGCGTTTTTCTTCCATAGAACCGCTTATATTGTCGATCATTGCCTGCAGACTGGCGGCCAATTCACCCATGGCACCATCGCCAGCCACTTGTATGCGTTTACTAAAATCACCTTCCGTCACCCGGCTGACCACTTGTAGCAAATGGTCCACATTGTTGCGTAACTCATCGGCAGCATCGTGTTCGCGTTGCGCAATGGCGTTAACGTTGTCCGCCATAGTGTTGAATGACACGCCCAATTCGCCGATTTCATCTTTGGTGGTGACAAACGCTCTGGTGCCGGTGTCCCCTTCGGCGCGTTTGTTGACGACATTGATCAAACGGGTCAACGGATTAATGATCCAGGTTTTTAATAACAGATTTACCAGGATCATACCGGTTAGGAACAACACAATATTGAAAACAACTGTGGTCCATACCTCTTTGCTCACCGCTTTTTCTATATTTGCCAGCGAATAACTGATTCTAACGGCGCCGTTAATATCCCCCGAATGTACATTATGGCATCGCAGACAGTTGACGTTTCGGGTGTTTTCGGTCGCTTTAAACGGCGTCAACACGGTCAAAACATGCTTACCGTTCAATACTTCCTGCAGAACAATTTCTTCACCTTTCAAGGCCCGGCGGTCAAGTTCATCGACCGGCTGTTCCTCGGGAAAGCCAGGGCCAAACTGGCGGGCAACCGGTTGCCCCCGGATCACACGGGCTTCCACAACTTCTTTTCTGTACTGCATTTTATCGCGCAGTATCGTTCTTTGATCCATGGCACCGATCAGCATTAACATATTTAAGCTGTCGAAATACACGGTAGTAAGTTCCTTTACTTGAATTTCCGCGGCCTCCAAAAGCCGCTGGTGCTCGTGGGTAACCGCAAACGTTGTCACCAGCGCTAACACCAATAAAAATATAACGAATACGGTGATATTAACTTTCGCTCGCAAGGAATTCATAAAGGTAAGATTTTGCGCGAAACCGGCCATGCTTTTCCTTGAAATTAATGGTCCCGATAAGGTATTGAAAGGAAATTGTTTATTTTTCGTAAAGATCTCCCAAGAGTTTGAACCATATCATTATTACGCACAAAAACCTACCGCTAACCCTTTGGAAAGACTCCAAATAATTGTGTAATTTGCCCATGGGCAAATAATCACAGGTTCCACCACGTTTGCATTTTCATCTGCAGCCAAACTGCTGGCATTTATATTGCTTTGAGTGGACTGCTATTTGGTTTTTCACCAATCCACACATCCAAAATCTGAGAGCGTATGAAAAATTTCGTCGCAAAACGCCTGAAGGCTCTGCTGTTCATTACGATTTTAGTGACTGCGATAGCCGGCGCCACACAACATTTTAATGTCTTACAACGCTTGGAATACATCGCCTATGACTGGCAATTGACGCTCGCCCGCCAGGGCAAAACTCAGCCGGAGGACATCAAAATTATCCTGGTTGACGACGCCTCCCTGCAGGCGATGGACCCCATTGTCGGACGTTGGCCGTGGCCCCGGTCAGTGTTTGCCGAAGCCATTGATTTTCTGGCCAGGGGAGAACCCAAGGCCGTGATTTTCGATATTTTATTCTCTGAGACAGAAAATGCCGCAGAGCGGCATAAATCCGGCGATGCGCACCTGATTGAATCCACTCAATCCGCCGGCATGGTCTACCATGCTATGTTGTTTATGCATGATGACGAACTTGCGAGTTATGGGGCTACCCCTTTGCCCTCGTACATAAGCCAGTACGACACGGCCGAGCTTTCGAACCGAAGTCTACAAAAACAATCCGTCTTGTTTGACCGGCAAAATAATCCGCCTGATTACAACAATTTTCTCATTCCCATTGACGGTTTATATCAATCCGCCGCCGGCGTGGGTGTGGTCACTGCGGAAAAAGACGCCGATGGTGTTTTGCGACGGATGACTCCGTTTTTTCAATATCAGGCACAGAACTATCCTGCTTTATCGACAGCCTCACTGGGCATAACGAATCGTCAATCCGGAACTGAAACCGACGCCACTCAACAGATCGTACCGTTAACCACTCAAGGTGAACTACTGGTCAACCAATACCCTTTTGAAAGTTACTCCATGGGAGCCATTTTGGCCGCTAAAGCAAAACTGGATGAAGGCGATGTGGCCAATCTGTCATTGTATCCGGACGAATTCAAAGACAAATACGTGTTCATAGGCGCCAGTGCCCTGGGTTTGCACGATTTAAAAACCACGCCTTTGATGAAAAATACACCCGGTGTATACATGCACGCCTCCGTGCTGGGCAATTTCCTGCAGAACGATTTTCTAGCGCCGCCCAAAGACGCCTTGACTTACTTGTCCATAATCCTGGCGATATTAATAACGACTATTGCCGTGTTGGCCAGCAACCGATTAATCCTGCAATTTACCTTACCACTACTGGTTGCAGGCGCTTATATAGGGATGACGATTTGGCAGTTTCAACACAACCAGGCCATGGTCATGGTCACGCCCATCCTCGGGATAATTCTGGCGTGGGCCATGTGTTATTCAGTTTTATTGTTCACCGAAGAGAAAGAAAAAAACAAAATCCGTCAAATGTTCTCCCAATACGTGTCCCCGGCTGCACTGACGGCGATGGTGGACAACTACGAAAGCTATACTCAGGCGGGCAACGGTTCCAAGGAATATGTGACGGTCTTGTTTTCTGACGTACGTGGATTTACCGCACTCTCGGAAAATCTGCCAGCAGAACAAGTGGTGGAAATTTTGAATTTCTATTTCACAAAAATGACCGAAGCGGTGCACAACCACCATGGCACCATCGACAAGTTCATCGGAGATGCCATCATGGCGATCTGGGGGGCTCCCATCAAGTCGGACACGCACGCCATTGATGCGGTTAACGCGGCGATGGAGATGATGGACAAGCTCAAAGACGTCAACGCCTGGCTGGAAGAACAAAACCTGCCATCGCTTAAAATCGGCATTGGCATAAACACCGGTGATGCAATTCTCGGCAGCGTAGGTTCGGAACAAAAAGCCGATTACACGGTAATTGGCGATACGGTTAATCTGGCCTCCCGTCTGGAAGGCGTTACCAAACAATACGACTGTCAGATCATTGTTTCCGATTCCACGAAAAAAGCGCTCAATGACCGTATTCCCTGCCATGTGGTCGATATGATCAAGGTAAAAGGTAAAGAGCAAGCGATAAAAATATATTCGCCCATCCTACCGGAAACCGAACCTCACACCGAAACCCAGGCAGCCCTCACCAAAACCTATGACTTGCATTGCCTGAGTGAACTATCACACGAGGCGTTCAGCCACTATATCAACAAACGCTGGGATCTTGCCATCAATGCCTACCGGAAGATCCCCAACGAAAATTTACGCAAGAAATTTATAGACCGTTGTGAATATTTCCGTGCCTCGCCACCTCCTCAGGATTGGGACGGTTCAACCAAGTTGATCGCTAAGTAACACTTGTTTCTGGTATGCGGCTCCTGAATGCAGTGCCCGGAAAATACTGGCTGGCTTTAGTTCCCGAAGCATTAGTTCCCTAAGCATTAGTTCCCTGGGCATTAGTTCCCTGGGCATTAGTTCCCTAGGCACTAGTTCCCTGGGCTTTAGTTCCAGGACCAGCGGCCGATACAACTGGGGAAGTCTATTTATTGGAATGGTGATATGAAACAGCGACATATATGGGTGTTTATCATTCTTGCCATTGTGCAAACCACAGTGTCTGCAGAGCAAGTTTTGTATGTACAAAGTGCTAAAGCGAATCTAATGACGGGACCCGGATTTGATACCAAGTTAATCCGCGTGTTGGAAAAAGGTGAATCGGTAACCGTGGTGCAACAACCTGGGACAAAAGAAAAAGCGCGCTGGATACAAGTACACTATCAGTCGTCCGACGGCTGGGTGGCAAAATTATTACTGGCGAACCAGCCCCCCATGGACAAAGTTTCCATTTTAAAAGGCAATGAGGAACAACTGGAAAAATCCACTAGGCGTCGTGCGTCCAGCAACGTGACAGCGGCCGCCACCCGGGGTTTGCGCAATGAAGACCGGACTCGAATGAGCAATTCGGGACAACCTGACTATAACCAATTACAGGAAATGGAAGCTGTAGAAGTAAAAGAAGCGGAAGTACGCGAGTTTCACAAAGAGGGGCTAGGTCAGTAAGGCAAATGGATATGGCCGTGAAGAAATTCCCAATAATCATATTTTTGATCTTTTCCATGGTAGCGTCTGTGAGCAACGCAGAGGATTTTCGCGCCCGCCTTCACCAAAAGAAAATTGCCACCCACTCCCAAAGCGACGTATACGCCGAAGTAGAATTTGGCCGCCGAGTTGCGGCTCAAGTCTTGGGAAGAGAAAATCTCTTATCAGATCCCGAACTGATAAAATATGTAACCCTGGTTGGTCAGTCACTGGTATTGCATTCTCCCCGGCAGGAGCTGTTGTTTCACTTTGGTATTTTAAACAGCGACTCGGTCAACGCGTATTCAACGCCCGGCGGGTATGTGTTCATCACCAAGGCTGCACTAGCGCTGGCAGAGGATGAGGCGGAACTTGCCGCCATCTTAGCCCATGAAATCGCTCACATAAATTCACGCCATATTGTTAGAGAACTCAATATACACGGCACGGAATCTGATCAGCTAAGTGTGTTCACTCGCATGATAAGCGCCTCAAGCGATGCAACCCGAGTTGCCGCCAACCAGGCCTTGAATTCGGCGATGACATTATTATTCGATCAGGGTTATAAAATTACTGATGAATTGGAGGCGGACCAACAAGCAATGCTTTTGTTAGCCTCCACAGGATATGATCCGTCGGCTCTGCCGCGATTTTTACAACGAGTCGATGAATATCTGGCGCTTAATCCTGCCAAACGAACCCCCACGCACCCCTCCTCGCAGCAACGTTTTCATCAGATAAGTGTATTCCTGGAAGAAGAGAGATTGATGGCGAAGAAACAATTGACGTTAAAAAGGCGTTTTTCACACTACGTATCAAAGGAATAAGCAAACCATGGCAAGGACGCATTCGCTCAAACCCCTTCCCTCCCTCACGCTAATGATTTCGATCATTTCGATTGCGCCCGTGGTCGCCGATGAGGATCACTACAACAACATCATCATCGGCGATAGACCGGCTGGCATGGGCGGCGCTTATACCGCGATATCCGATGATCCTTCCGGGTTATATTACAATCCCGCCGGGCTGGTATATGCCTCCGGCAGTGGTGTATCCGGCAGCATGAACGCCTACCACATCACTAAAACCACTTATAAAAACGCCTTGGGCGGGGAAACGGACTGGACACGACAATCATCGAATTTCCTGCCCAACTTCTTCGGCATATTTCAAAACCTGGGAAACGCGAAAATCGGTTTTTCCTACGCCATACTGGATTCCATTCGTGAAAATCAGGACCAACGTTTTGTCAACCTTACTCAGACGCAAAACGCCATTGATGAATACGTAATTAATTTCAATAATCAGGAAGACGTGTACAATTTCGGCGTTTCATACGCCTCGGAAGTTTCGGATAAATTCAGCTGGGGATTGACGCTGTATGCGCATTCGCGTACCAGAGAACGCATTCTGCACGAATACATCGCTTTCAATGCGACCAGTGGTGGCGACTACGAAGAAAGCACCAAGTACTTTTCTGTCGACGAACAAGGCATCAAACCGGTTTTCGGTCTCATGTGGTCGCCCTGGAACAAAGTATCACTGGGCTTGAATATCAATAAAACCTTTCTGACTTCCTATGAGAAAACCAGCCAAAGCACGCTCAAACTACAAGGCGAAAGTACAGTTGCCAGGTCCGTCACTACATCGAACGATACAAGAAACCTGCCCCTGAACATACGCGCAGGAGGCGCTTACTTCCCCAGTGAGAAGCTCCTGCTGTCAGGCGACTTATCCTATTATCAATCCTATGAAAATCGAAATTCCGTACTAAACATTGCACTTGGTACGGAATACTACTTGAATCCGGTTTGGGCATTGCGAGGCGGCTTCTACACCAATCACGCCAATACGCCAAAACTCACCAACCAGGGATTGGAGCCAGGCGAATTACAGCTGGAACATGTCGACATGTACGGTCTGAGCATCGCTTTCGCGCGATTCACCAACAACAGCAGTCTGTCGGTGGGATTGAACTACAGCTATGGTAGCGGCAAAGCCCAACTATTCCCCGCGAATAATAACGGCACCGCCCTGTTGCAAGATACCGAGATGTCTTCCTTGACATTTTTTATATCGGCCACGTCTTCTTACTAAGTCGAATTCCAATACCATTCGGCTTGATCTTACTGATCGATTGCAGCGTGCACGTTGTTCCACTCATCGACAGTCGTCTTGTCTTGCATTTTAAAGCGATTATCCAGGATTTTATTTAGGCTGGGGCTACCTTTTTATCAAGTTCTGCGAAGATATCACAAAACACAGAATTCTCTTAGTATCCCAGAACTTCCGGCAGCGGATTCCCGATTGCCGCTGAGGGTGGCTTAACGCCGAGATAAGCTGACAGTGTCGGCGCGATATCATACGGAGTGACGGGACGACTGACCTCGCCTGACTTCAAACCGGCACCCGCGAACATCACCGGCACGTAGGTATCGTAACGCCAGGGGGAACCATGGGTAGAAGCTACCGTGAGTCCATCGAAATCATTAATGAACACATTAGGCTCGAACACTACATAAATATCGCCGGAACGCTTAGGATGAAAATTGCGCAGGATAGAGCGCAACAACAAAGTGTCAGGCAAACTGGCGGTACGCAGTGCGATACTGGATACGGCAGCGGCCACGCCATCGAATTTTTCCAACTCAGTGGCCACGGCTTTTTCGACTTCCGCCTGATCCAGACCTTTGTCACGAATCAGATTGTGGTTGAGATACACATAAGGTTGAAAGTAAGCCTCTATCAATTCCTCGCCAATGCCAAATTTTTTCTTCAATGCCGTAATCGCAGGTGTCTTGTCCAGAGCCTTGGTATCAAAGTAATGGCTGTTTTCAATGCCCAGATCATGAAGATACCCCGGTATTTCCGGCTGACCGTGATCGGCGGATAACACGATCAATGTATTTTTCAGTCCGACTTTCTTGTCGACAAAAGCCAACAGATCCGCCAACGTGCGATCGAGACGGCCTATGTTGTCTTCACTTTCCAGGCTGGAGGCGCCGAACAAGTGACCAACATAGTCGGTGGAGGAAAAGCTGACGGCGAGATAATCCGGCACCTCATCCTGGCCCAGCTTCTCGTTATCCAATAAGGTTTTGGCAAAATCCAGAGTCAATTCGTCACCGGCCGGGCTCAGCGTCAGGCGTGTCGTTAAGTATTTATCATCAGCCGCGCCGTAGGGATGCGGGAAGGTGCGGCCATAACCCGGGAAGTCGGTTTCATATTCGCGGTCGTCGGCGTCACCAAATAAATACTTTGCTGGAGATTGCATTAACTCCCAGGATTTGCCCGCATAGGCCAAAGCCGGTTTACGGGCATTCCATTGATTCACCCAATCCGGATATTGCTGGTAATAATAAGTACTGGTAACAAACTCGCCACTGGATTTGGAGAACCAGAAAGCTTTGCCGGCATGGCCGGCTAACGAAACCGCACCCCGGTCCTTAACGGATACGGCAAAAATCTTCGCCTTACCATTATAATGCTCCGCCAACTCATCACTGAAGGTCGAAGAGAGAATGGCTGCGGGAGAGCGACCATCTACTTTGGCCGCTTTTTGCGTCGGATCGATCTCGGTCTTCTTGTCCACGTCCGCACCGGCGGTGAGCAGATGATAACGCGCATCCTCAATGTTATACACTAAGCGGCCTTTTTCCCTGTCAAACCAGACATTGCCCACCATGCCGTGGGCAGCAGGGACGGAGCCCGTTGCCAGTGACACATGCCCCACTATGGTTTCGGTGTTGGCATGTTGGTAATGCGCATTGGTGAAATCGACACCGTGTTGCATCAAAAATCGAAAACCACCGTCACCAAGCATGTGGGCGTAGCGTTTGGCCAAATCACCGCGCAGGGCGTCAACGGTGATCTGCAATATCAGCCGTGGTTTGGCAAGTGCGATTGGTGTCGTGGAGTTTGATTCAGTAGACGTATTTGATATCGGTGCGGGTGTCGCTGTCACGGCATTGTCCGCCGCGCAGGCGGTTAACGTTAACATGAAGACTGTGCACAATACAGCGTAAAGCATAGCCAATTTCATTGGGTTTCTCCTATTGCTGCCGCGTACTTTCAAGTTTGAGAAAATAAAAAGGCGCACCATACACATGATGCGCCCGTTGAGCTCGTCTAATCTCAGTGAGAAGCCGGGGTCAGCATTTGCTCCATGACCTGATCAAGACTAAAACTTGCCGCTTTCATCCGCGGAGGATACTCCTTGAATGTTTTCAGGAAGTTGCCAACATAGGCCTGCGCAGGCACCAGCAGGAATGCACGATCCAGTAGCCAGTCATAATAAGTATTGGATGTGATCTCCGCCCTTTCGTAGGGATCACGTCGCAAGTTTTCAATCAAAGGAACACGTAAAGGAGTAAAAGGCTCCATCCATACACGGAAAGTACCCGTAGTCTTCTGCTCCATGAAAATTAGCTTCCAGTCTTGATAACGTAATGCCGTCAGGTCGCCATCGTCGGAGAAATAGAAGATCTCCTTGCGAGGGCTTGGCACTTTGTCAGGGTCCTTCAGATGCGCTGTGAGGTCGTAGCCGTCCAAGTGCACTTTGTATTTACGCGACATTGCTTTTGATTTGTAACCATCCAACAGATCTTTCTTGATGTCCTGCTTGCCTGCAGCGGCAACGAAGGTTGGTAACCAGTCCATGTGATGAACAATACCGTTGCTCACCGAGCCTGGCTTGACGACGCCAGGCCAACGAACTGCCGCCGGTACACGCCAGCCACCTTCCCAGTTGGTGTTCTTTTCACCTCGAAAAGGTGTCGCGGCCGCATCCGGCCAGGTGTTGTAATGCGGACCGTTGTCGGTCGAATAGTGAACAATGGTGTTATCGGCAATTTTCAATTCATCGAGCAGCTTTAGGAACTTACCGATGTGCATGTCGTGTTCGACCATGCCATCGGCGTACTCGTCCTGACCGCTGATGCCTCGCAGTTCTTTTTTGACGTGGGTGCGAAAGTGCATGCGTGTGCCACTCCACCATACAAACCAGGGTTTGTCGTCCTTGGTTGCTTTTTTGATGAACTCAATTGCGGCATCAGAGGTTTCATCATCGACGGTTTCCATACGCTTTTTCGTTAATGGGCCCGTATCTTCGATCTTCTGTTTACCGCCGGACTGTGCCCACGAATGAATGACGCCGCGTGGACCAAATTTTTTCTGCAGCTTGGGATCCTTGAAATAGTCCTCGTTTTCCGGTTCTTCTTCTGCATTCAGGTGATAAAGATTGCCAAAAAACTCATCGAAACCGTGATTGGTTGGCAGATGTTCATCGCGGTCACCGAGATGATTTTTACCAAACTGACCGGTGGTATAGCCCTGGTCCTTCAACAACACCGCGATGGTGGGATCGAGAGTATTAATGCCTTCTTTTGCCCCGGGCAATCCTACTTTTGACAGCCCGCTGCGAAAAACACTCTGGCCGAGAATAAAACTGGAGCGCCCTGCCGTGCACGACTGCTCGCCGTAATAATCGGTGAAAAGAATGCCCTCATTAGCGATACGGTCGATGTTTGGGGTTTTATATCCGACTAGGCCCCGGGTGTAGGCACTGATATTACTTTGACCGACATCATCACCCCAAATCACAAGGATATTGGGTTGCTTCGCCGCCATTGCCGGGCTGCTTAAGATACCCAGTACAAGCCCCAATATGCCGATGTGGACGCGAAAAGAACGCCATTTACTTAACTGCATTGCTAATCCTCCAGTCTCTCTTTAGTAGTATCGGTTACCCTACTCCCAGTGGCAAACAAGGAGTCAGTAGGGTAGTAATTTTCTAACAATTGTTCCTGTATCAAACGACAACGTAATAATGAATGTATTAACAAATAACTTATAAATCAAAAACTTTACCGTGAAAAATTTCTGCCCGTATGTGGCTATTTTTTAAAACATACAATGCCTAAAAACAATTCATTTTACTCAACTTATATGATCACCAATGCATGACATATAAATAAAACTTTAACCCAGGCAGCCGGATGGTCCTGATGCGATGCGATGATATGATGTTTCCACTGGACACCGGTATGCACTTTCCGCAAAATGTGTAAATTACGTGTATTATCTGGGACTGCTATGGGACAAGTGGCTGTAAAACAACCAATCACAGACAGTTTGTATGGGGAAATTACCGCATCCGACCCGGCTGAATTTGAGCAAGCGGTTCGCCCCTGGGACACATTGTGCTTGCCGCTGTCGCGCGGAG